>CANRMT010000012.1 GCA_947631815.1 uncultured Eisenbergiella sp. | reverse complement strand
ACAATGGACCCGCAGACTGTGATCGACAAGTACCACGGACTGACCCAGATCGAAGACCAGTTCCGGGTGATGAAAGGAGATCTGGAAACACGTCCCATTTATGTCCGGACGCCCGAACATGTGGATGCCCATCTTTTGACCTGCATGATCGCTTTGGTCCTGCTGCGTATTATCCAAAAAAGGATCCGAGATCTGGGGGAAACAGGCCGGGATGACGTTTACTGGAATGTCGGCATGAGTGCGGAGCGCATCCAGAAAGCATTAAATAAGTGGAAGGTAGATGCCCTTCCGGATGATCTGTACCGGTTTATGGATATCGATGATCCCGATCTTTCCCTGATTTTGAAGGCATTTGATATCAAAATCCCTGCGAAGCTGTACCGGAGGTCAGAACTGAAATCGCTAAAGACAGGGACAAAGATTTTCATGTAGGTCATAAATGTAGGTACATTTTTTCAAAATTTCTCAACCCGTATAAATACCGGGGAAACCGCATACATACAAGGAAATGGAGCCGAAAAAAGGCTCCATTTCACGTTTACAAGTGGCAAACTCGGGTTATAGCATAATTCTATATGTTTTGCAAGTGGGAAAGCCAGACCCTGCCGCGTTTTCAAGCGGTGAAAAAATGAAAAAATACTGGAAATAGTTCACAAAGTGAATTATAATGAAAGGCGGCTGTGACATGGCCGCCTTTTCGCGTCCGCTGTTTCGGGGACGCGGGGAAGGATGGCGCCGTGCCGCCGTATCATATTTTTCAGGAGGAACTGATTTATGAATCCGATCAGAAAAGCATATTGCCGCACCTTTCAGACGGCCCTTCGGCTGGCGATCCCGGTGCTGCCGTACCGCAGGCCGCAGATCCTGGACAGCGTGCGCGCGATACCGGAGATCATTCTGCAGCAGAAAAAGGGACCGGTACTGTTGGTGACGGACGCGACCGTCCGCGGGCTGGGCCTGACGAAGGAACTGGAGGAAGTGCTTGCCGGGGCGGGCATTCCCTGTTATATTTACGATAAAACGGTGGCGAACCCCACCACGGACAACGTGGCGGAGGCGCTGGCGCTGTACCGGGAGCACGGCTGCGACGTGCTCATCGGCTTCGGCGGCGGCTCCAGCATGGACTGTGCCAAGGCGGTGGGAGCCTGCACGGTCAGACCCCATAAGCAGCCGGGAGACATGGCGGGCATCCTGAAGGTGCTTTTGCCCCTGCCGCTGCTGTTCGCGGTGCCCACCACGGCGGGAACGGGCAGCGAGACCACGCTGGCCGCGGTGATCGTGGACAGCAGGACGAGGCATAAATATCCTATCAACGATTTTCCGCTGATCCCGCGATATGCGGTGCTGGATCCGAAGGTCACGCTGAGCCTGCCGCCCTTTGTCACTGCTACCACGGGTCTGGACGCTCTGACCCATGCGGTGGAGGCTTATATCGGCAGATCCACTACGCGGGATACCCGAAAGGCCGCTCTGCGGGCGGTGAAGCTGGTCTTCGAAAATCTGGATACCGCCTGGCAGAACGGAGCGGATCTGAAGGCCCGGCGGAACATGCTGAAGGCCGCGTTTTATGCGGGCTGCGCTTTCACCAAATCCTATGTGGGCTATGTTCACGCGGTGGCTCATTCGCTGGGCGGCGCGTACAACGTGCCCCACGGGCTGGCGAATGCGGTGCTGCTGCCCATGGTGCTGGAGGCTTACGGGCCGTGCATCCATAAAAAACTGCACCGTCTGGCGGAGGCGGCCGGACTGGCGGACGGGGACACGCCGGACGATGTGGCCGCGTTCCGCTTCATCGAGGCGGTGCAGGCCATGAAGAAGCGGTTCGGGATCGGGGATACAATCCCGCAGATCCGGAAAGAGGATATCCCGAGGCTGGCCCGTCTGGCGGACCGCGAAGGAAATCCCCTGTACCCGGTGCCGGTGCTGATGGATGCGAAGGAGCTGGAAGTATTTTATGAACTGGTGATGGAAACAGAGAAATAATATAAATATGGAAGCGGAGGAATAACACAATATGGACGCGGAAAAGATCAAAAATCTGGTGGACGGACAGCGGCAGTATTTTCTGACGGGGGCAACCCTGGACCTGGAGGGCAGGATCGGCGCCCTGAAGCGGCTGCGGGACTGCATTCGGGCAAAGGAGGACGGGATCCTGGCGGCGCTGCGGACGGATCTGGGCAAAAGCAGGAGTGAGGGGTATATGTGCGAGGTGGGGCTGACCCTGAGCGAGATCTCCTACATGCTTTCGCATATCCGTCGGTTCGCGCGGGAGAGGACGGTGCATACGCCGCTGGCGCAGTTCGCATCCCGCAGCTTCATAAAACCCTCGCCCTACGGCGTCGTGCTGATCATGAGTCCCTGGAACTACCCGTTCCTGCTGACCATGGAGCCGCTGGTTGACGCGCTGGCGGCGGGCAACACCGCCGTGGTCAAGCCCAGCGCCTATTCCTCCGCGACCGGCCGGATCGTGGCGCAGATCCTCGCGGAGTGCTTTCCGGAGCGGTACGCGGCGGCGGTGACGGGAGGCCGGGCGGAAAATACATGCCTGCTGCAGGAGCATTTCGACTATATCTTTTTCACCGGCAGTCAGGCCGTGGGCAAAGAAGTGATGCGCCATGCGGCGGAGCGCCTGACGCCCGTGACGCTGGAGCTGGGCGGGAAAAGCCCCTGCATCGTGGACGAGACCGCCGATCTGAAGCTGGCCGCGAGGCGCATCGTGTTCGGCAAGTTTCTGAACTGCGGACAGACCTGCGTGGCGCCGGATTATATTTACTGTGACAGAAAAGTGGAAGAAAAGCTGATCTCGGAGATCGGGAAACAGATCCGGAAGCAGTTCGGGGACGATCCGCTGGCTGATCCGGACTATGGCAAGATCATCAATGAAAAGCATTTCGACAGGCTGTGCGGCCTGCTGGACGAAAAAAAGACGGCATATGGCGGGAAAAAGGAGAAAGAAACCCTGCGGATCGCGCCCACGGTGCTGTGGGGCGTGACGTTTGACGATCCGGTGATGCAGGAGGAGATCTTCGGGCCCCTCCTCCCCGTGCTGACCTATGACAGCCTGGAGGAGGCCGTGGCGAAGATCAATTCCATGGCGCATCCGCTGGCCCTTTACCTGTTCACGAGGAAAAAGGCCAGCGCGAAAACCGTCCTGTCCCGCTGCGGCTTCGGCGGCGGCTGCATCAACGACACCGTCATCCATCTTGCCACCAGCGAAATGGGCTTCGGCGGCTTCGGGGAGAGCGGCATGGGCGCTTACCACGGCAAGGCGGGCTTTATGACCTTTTCCCATCATAAGAGCATCGTGGACAAAAAGCTCTGGCTGGATCTGCCTATGCGCTATCAGCCGTACCGGCCGGTCTACGATAAGGTGATCCGGCTGTTCCTGAGATGATCGTATGCGATTCGGGGAAAAGGACCCGCCGCCCGGATCGGACCGGAAATGCGAAATCCAGCAGGAATGCTCACACACGCGGCAAAGGGGCGAAGCTGTCGATGTTGAACGGACAACATTGCCCTTTCGGGCGGTTCGGTTTATAATATGAAACAAAGGGAAAAAAGCATATGACGCGAAGGAGGGTGCGGCATGGACATGCGGTTTTATGCGGATGGGGAAGGCCGGGTTTACCGGTTCCTCTGGCAGCAGTTCCGTGAGAGTGCGGAGCGGGCCGCAGCGCAGGATGGCCGGGATAAAATGAAGGAGCGGCTGGCCAAGGCGGGCGGGGTGTCGCCATCCACCGTGGAGAATCATCTGCGCACACGGACAAAACGCGGCGCTAATTTCCCCTGCGATATCACTATCATCCGTGCCTACGGCAGGGTGCTGGAGAGAGATGAAAGCGTTTTTCTGGAGCTGGCGGTCCCCCGGACGGATGTCCGGGCGGAGGTGTCAGCGGATCCTGGGGAGGTCCTGTGCCTGCTGGCCTCCTGCTTTGGAGGTTGGTCCGAGGAAGACCGGCGTATCGGGGAAACCGTGTTTGTGCGGCTCTGGGAGCTTCTTGGTCTCTACGCTGCCACGGACTGCTATAACCGTCGGCCTGACACAGGGGAGCTGGAGGGTGCGGAGGACTATTTCAGTGCTATGGTCGAGTCCATATCCCAAACGGCCGGGGAAACGGGCGATGGCGACGGCAGGAGCTTCCTGCTGAAGATAGTTCGGGATGTGGGGGACTTCGTGAAGCGTTACGAGCTTCCCGGTGTGCCTGACCGCTGGCTTCGGCTGAACCCGCGCCTGGGCTATTTTGATCCTGTGTTCGAGCTGACGGACGTCCTTCCGGCGGAGCGGCTGGCGGAGCTTGACGCCGCAGGACGTTTCCGCATTCCGTTCCCTACTCCGTGGGAACGTCGGATGCGGAAGCTTTATTTCGCGGCGGCGGACGGCGGTGAAGCGGTATATTTTACCCGTGAGCTGCAGGAGACGCTGGTACGTGCGTTCCGTCAGATGCGGTGAGGAGAGAAAGGAGAATGGCATGAGTCGTTCTCTGCATTGGACCGAGTTATGTATTTTTGATGTTTCAAAGGTCGTTTTATCGAAAAATCAGCAAAGGCAATTGTCACGGGAAGGAGCAGGATGGTAGAATAAGGGTGGAAGGGAAACGGAACGAAGCTTTCAAAAAGAAGGAGGAGGCTCCATGATCTACGTTCTCAGCGACCCGCACGGCTGCTTCGATAAGTATTGTCAGATGCTGCAGACCATAGACTTCCGCCCGCAGGACACTCTCTATGTCCTGGGGGATGTTGTTGACCGGGGACCAGACGGGATCCGGATCCTGCGGGACATGATGAACCGCCCCAACGTGTATCCCATCCTCGGCAACCATGAGTTCATGATGGCGGTCTGTCTCCGTTTTCTGATGCGGGAGATCACGGAGGAATCGCTGTCTGCGCTGGGAGAAGCGGAGATGGGTGCCCTGAATGATTGGCTCATCAACGGAGGGATTCCTACGCTGAAAGCCTTTACGGCCCTTTCTTCCGGGGAGCGCAGTGAAGTGCTGGAATATCTCGGGGAGTTCACGCTTTATGAAGAGGTCCGCGCCGGAGGGCGCGATTACCTTCTGGTTCACGCGGGACTGGAAAATTTTTCTCCGGAAAAGCCTCTGGAGGAGTATTCCCCGGCGGATTTCATCGAGGGAAGGCCGGATTACGCGCGGAGGTACTGGCCGGACAGATTTGTGGTTTCCGGGCATACTCCCACCCGGCTGATAGCTGAAAATCCTTCCCCGGATCGGATCTACCGCGCCAACAATCATATCGCCATCGACTGCGGCTGTACCTTCGGCGGCGCGCTGGGCGCTATTTGCCTTGACACCGGGGAGGAATATTATGTTTGAAAAGAGATGAAACGGGCCTGAAACCGTCGAAGCATTTTGAGGGATGGCAGGCCATATACAGCATGTGCAGGGGTGCAGACTGTGAGTATGATTCACTCACGTTAAAATCTGCCATTATGAAACATTTCAGAGAGAAGAAGGAGGTGCTGCGGGATGAGAGTCATTAGCATGAGGCTGTCTGACATAGAGCTGGCAAGGATCGAAGAAGGTAAGTTCGTCCCTGTGCTGGAACTCAAAAACCGTCAGTATGGGCCGGATTTCAAACAGTGGTATGAGGACTGCTTTTATGGCATCAAAAATTCACGCACATTCGATGAACGGTATGAACTTGTGGAAACAAATGGATATTTTTGTTACAGCAAGCCTGAGTTGACACTGATCGCCATGAGGACAGACGAGTGATGCATGCAAAAGATCCTTGACCTGTCTTTCTTTTCAAATATCGAAGACTTATTTTGCACGATCGCGAAATGTGCGGAAAGGGTCAAGGGCGGGCCTGAGAACCTGTTGGAGCAAACGGATACGGGAGAAAAAACGGATGAGAAGTTATTGGGAAGGGACAAAGGACAAAGATGATCTGGCACGGGGCATGTTTCTCATCCTGCCGCTTCGTTATGAGGAAATGGCGGGATTCCGGCATATCTCTGTTGTCGGAGAGGAAATTCCCTTTGTCTCCGGCGATTTCATCGAGCTGATGAACCGTAAGTGCCGGGCGGATGGGGATTTTGTCCGACGGTTTCGTTTGCATGTGAATTTGACGCCGATCCGCATGAAGGCGGACATTCCGATTACGGATCTGCAGCTTTTTGTATTTTACAACGGCGTGGCGTTCCTGACGGTTTATCTGTCATACCGCAATCAGGATGTGGATTCCGTATATGAGTTCATCTATCCGGGGTATCTGAGCGAAACGGAGGAAGTAAAGGCAAAACAGCATGCCTTTTTGAAAGAGCTTGAAGAAAAGATCCTGCAGCAGAGCAGCCCGCGGTTTCGTTGGTTCATGGCGGGGGACGGAGATGGCAGCGTCGTTTTAAAGGAGGCCTATCGTCTCAACGCGGCATATGCGCCGAAGCGGTTTGCCAATACGGAGATCCTGAGCAGGATCACCTACAATGAACATCGGATCATTGAGCTGTCCCGTGATTTTGAGGACCTTTCGGAGGAGGATGTGGCTTATGTCACGGGCGCGAAGGATGTGATTTCCGAAGATTACGGCTGGGGCTGCTGCGTGACCTCGCAGGAGATCTCGCTCGTTTATGCGCAGGGCAAAATCTCGCTGGAGGCCCGGGCGGAGGATGATCTGCTGCTGACGATGCTTGCGGTGTATCAGAAATATTCCTGTCTGATGCTGAACGAGGAAATCCATCAGCGGCATATGCTGGAGAGAGAAAAAATCGGTTTTCAGAAAAGTATTCAGCAGTTGAAATGGGAGGCACTGGAATTCATCGCCTACGGTACGTTGGAACCGTCCCAGATCTCGCGCTGGAACAACGTGTGCGAGATGTACCGTCTGCTGATCCGCATGAACGGCGTGGAGGAGAGCATCGGCGAGATCAAGGAAAAGATCGGTCTGCTCAACGAGGAGCAGGAGCGCCTGGATGCCCGAAGGGAAGGCAGCATCGGTATGATCATCGCCGTATTCGGTCTGATTTCCATTGTGGGGGCGGTTTTGCAGACGGTGGATTATTTATCGTCAGGCAGGGCGGAAATGATCGTTGGTTTCGTGCTCTCATGCGTGGGGATCGCGATGTTCGGAGCAGTGCTTGTGGGGATGTATTGGAGGAGGAAAAAGAGAAAAGGGGATGTGTAGAGTGGGAAAAGAAAAAGGAATTAAGGACGCCATACCTTTCTTTGACGAAATAGGCGAAAAAGACATTAAATTTAGTGATATTATCATTAAAGCACAGGATTGTCAAAATTTTTGCAAAAAAGGGAATATTACATTATGACCAAAATAGCAGAATTTTATGAATTTGAAGTATATGTGACAGATAAAATAAATGAATTAACAATTGAATGAGCTGATGGTACTTTACACATGAATATATTGGATGGTTCATTGAAAGAGGAAATAATTGGAGACTTGTACTATTCGTACAAGGTTCTTAGTGATTGGTATTGTGATATGAAACAAAGATTACTTGATATGTATAAATCCGGTAAATATGAAATCCTTCCAAAATGGGAGGAGGATTAACATGAAACATAATTCATTTATATTACAGAAGAGGAAAAGGCGGCTGGCTGCAGCATAGTCGTTAGGTTTAAAGGAAACAGAAGCAGAAAAATGAAAATTTATGAATGGGGGGAAATGTGATGGGAATAAAAAATGAGATAGAGATCAGACAAGTAAGCGGCGGATACGCAAGCGGAATTTTATATGAGTGCCTTGAAGGGAATACCAATATTAGGAAAATAGAAAAGAGAATTAGCAATTTTGACAAAAATACGTATAACTTTCACCTATATCCGAAAAATAAAACAGTAATGAAAGAAATTGCAGAAAAAGTAAACGATGTAAGAAACGAAGTAATTAAACAGCTTAAAGAACAAGGCGCTTGTGTGGATAGACATGAATTTGAGAAATCCCACGATAAAAATGATGATATTATATATGTAAGTGCAGAAATTAGTAAAGAAAATAAAGTGATAGCAGGAAGAGGAATCGGAGCAAATGGAGGAAATGAATTTAATAATCTTTATCGTTTTATAGCGGCAAGAAAAAATGGCACTTTGTATGAGCTGAATTTTATGCGCTTTTTTATAGATAATACAGGTGGGGGTTTTGATAATGTGAATTGTATTCTAAAAGCGATACAATTTGATAGAAGCGAAAAAGAATTTGTTAATCAATCTGGGAAAGGCGGCTGTGATATCTGCTATCCGAGAACTTTTGCATCGCAGACAGATGAGGATTTAGAAAGAATACTTGAACAGCGTGAAGGACAAAGTTTTTGCTATAATCCCGCCGTAAGTTTTTATGATGAAGCAGAAAAGATTGCTGAAGCATTTATTATCTTTATTAAAAGAGCGGATTGCTGGAAAGTAAAAACATACATAGCTCAAAAATCTCTTTTGTCCTCCGCCAACCAATACTATCTGAAGCTGAACCGCACCGCGCAGGTTTTGGAGGTCTATGAGCAGACGGACAACAACACCTTGCGGGAACTTTATCCTCTGCGGGAGGATTTTGATACGTCCGACTACGCGCTGTTTACGCTGAAAAAATCGATCCCCTGCATTTTCGGCGGAGAAGGCAGGACGCGGACGCCCTCTGGAATTTTTCGCATCGAACATATATCGAAGCCGCATGAGGAATATGTCAGTCCCTACCATCCGCACTACGAAAAAGTGAAGTTTTTCGGTTATCTGGAGGTGTTTGAGGATTATTTTATCCATAGCGATATGTATTTGCCGGATGCCGCAGGCGATACGTTCCGGCAGATGAAGCCTATATCAGCACAGGATGTCCTCACCTCCGGCTGTATCCGCGTGCCGCAGGAGGAACTGGACTGGCTGGTGGAACATATAGCGGAAGGAACGGCGATTGAAATGTAGGAGATACGGCGAGAGAGGGCCTGGTGTGAAGCATGAAACTATATTGTATGTCGGATATCCACGGCTGTCTTGCGGAATTTGAGGAGGCGTTATCACTGATAAAGCAGCATCTGGAGGAAGATAATGTGAAGCTGATCCTTCTCGGCGATTATATCCACGGCGGCGCGGACAACAGGGGTGTGCTGGACAGGGTCATGGCGCTCCAGCATCGGTACGGTAAAGATAAGGTCGTGGCGCTTCTGGGAAACCATGAGGAATTTGTACTTCAGGGTGATTCGGATATCGACCACTTGATTAAGATGATCGGGAAGAATTACAACGGCGGGGACGACGATGGAGAAGACGACAAATACATCCGCTGGATGGAAAAGCTGCCCCGTTATCATACGGAGGGCAATACCATTTTCGTCCATGCGGGCATCGAGGAGGAGGTCGGCGACCTGTGGGAGTGGCTCACGGAGGATGAGACATTTACCGGAAAATATCCTGCGGAGACAGGGTGGATTCATTTCCTTGAAATGAAGGTGGTAGCAGGGCATGTGGGCACCGCCGAGATCTCGGGAGATCCCTGCTATCATGACATCTATTATGACGGGGCAAGCCACTATTACATAGACGGCACGGTTTTGGACAGCGGCAGGATCCCCGTTCTGAAGGTGGATACGGAAACGGACAGATATTACAGGGTGACAGAGACCGGCGACCTACTGATTCTGCCCTATGAGGAGGAAGCCTGAGCGGGCATACCGTCACAGGGCAAACCGCGGAGGAAAAGCCATGCACTATGTGGTCGGAGACATTCACAACGATGCCGGAAGACTGAACAGGATGCTTGAGCGTATCGGTTTTAAGAAAAACGGCGAAAACGCGGATCATCTGTACCTGCTGGGAGATCTGTTCGACCGGGGCGGCGCGGCGGCTGACCCTGTGGGCGTCTATTTTACGGTGCTGGGGCTGGACGCTTCCTGCACCGCAGTGGAGGGCAATCATGACCGATGGCTCGCCGCGTATATCCGCTCCTACTATGCGCTTTCGGAAAGGAAGCGAAAGCGGCAGAAGCCTTATCCTTATGAGTCCTTTGAACTTCTTCGGGAGCGGCTGACGGATGTAGACATACAGGAGCTGGCGGAGTGGATACTGCTGCATATGCCGCTGCAGGCGGGACTTACGCTGAACGGGCAGCGATATCTTTTTGCGCATGCCATGACCTCACCCTCGCAGACGGAGGAGGATGGCTATTATCTGCTGGGAGATCTTATGACCGGTGAAGAGACCTACGACGACTTTCTCCTGAAGGGGACCGCAGGGTATATTTCCTTCTGCGGCCATCAGCATACGGGCGGCTTCGCGCCTTATCCGGGCGCTTACTGCGACGAGGAGCGTCCTTCCGTATGGCGCAATGCCGCGGAAAATGTCTATATGATGGACTGCGGCTGCGGTTTTGCGGATGGCAGGCTGGCGTGCTTCTGCCTGGAGACGGGCGAACGGTTCTATGTGTGAGGTTTTTTGAACGGATATTTTGACATAACGATCCTGATGCGCAACATTCCTTTGAATGTTGCGCATTTTGCACTGCAAAATTGGGAAATTTGCACTTTTGCGCGGGAAATATCTTAGATATAGTGCGGATTGACAAAAAAATAGGGAGATTCTATAATTAATTAATGGCAAACATAACAAAATATGCGCAACAAAATTGCGCAACACAAAAGGGAGGCGGCTATGAAGAAAAGCGGTTTCAAAGGTTTTCTGAAAAAGTTGCACAAGTATCGCGTCTATCTGCTGATGCTGGCCCCGGCCGTGATCTATACGCTGATTTTCGCGTATTATCCCATGACCGGCGTGGTGATGGCGTTCAAAAAGTACAATTACGCCGGCGGCATCTGGGGCAGCCCCTGGAATGGGCTTGAGAACTTCCGGTTCTTTTTCCTGTCCGGGCAGGCCGGTCTGGTGACGCGCAACACCGTTCTGTACAATCTGTTGTTCATCGCGGTGGGCACCTTCACCCAGGTGGCGGTGGCGGTGTTTCTGACGGAGATCCACGGAAAGCGGTTCCGCAAGATCTCACAGTCCATGATGTTCCTGCCTTACTTTATTTCCTGGGTCATCGTGGGCGTCATGGCCTTCAACATTTTCAGCTCTGACTACGGTTTCCTGAACCGGCTGATCACCGCCCTGGGCGGAGAGAAGATCGCGTTCTATACCACGCCGCAGGCATGGCCGTTCATCCTCCTGTTCTTCAATATCTGGAAGGGCGTGGGCTACGGCTCGGTCATGTACCTGGCGGCCATCATGGGCATCGATACCTCCATCTATGAGGCGGCCTCCATTGACGGCGCCAACGTGTTCCAGCGGATCTTTAAGGTGACGATCCCGATGATCATGCCGACGATGGTGATCCTGCTTCTGATGAGTGTGGGCGGCATCTTCAAGGGCAACTTCGACATGTTCTACAACCTGGTCGGCAACAACGGCCTTCTGTACAACTATACGGACGTTATCGACACGCTGGCCATGCGGGCGCTGATCTCCAGCAACGACTTCGGCATGTCGGCGGCCATCGGTCTGTTCCAGTCCGTGCTCTGCCTGATCACCGTGACCATCGTCAACAAGCTGGTGAGCCTGTATGACAGGGATTACGCGCTGTTTTAAGGAAAGGAGAAGGACATGGCAAACAATGATCATCTCGGCAAAGTGAAAAAAGGAAAAGATGTGATCGCGCTGAACATCATCGCCTACGCGTTCACGGGTCTGCTGGCGCTGTTGTGTCTGATCCCCTTCCTGATGGTTTTGTCCGGCTCGTTTTCTTCGGAGGAAGCGATCACGAACAACGGCTTTTCCCTGCTCCCTCAGGATTTTTCCGTAGAGGCATATAAGACGGTGTTCAAGGAACCCATCGTGGTGTTCCGGGCCTATGCGACGACCATCGGTCTGACGGTCATCGGCACGGCCATCGGCCTGCTGGTGCAGACGATGACGGCCTATGTGCTGGCGAGGAAGGATTTTGAATGGCGGAACGCGTTTTCGTTCTTCTTCTACTTCACCACGCTGTTTTCCGGCGGCCTGGTGCCCACCTACGTGCTGTATACCCAGACGCTGGGGCTGCGCAACAACTATCTGGCGCTGCTGCTGCCGCTGGTGTTTTCCGTGTATAACCTGCTGGTGATGAAGAGCTATATCACGTCGATCCCGGATTCCCTGGTGGACGCGGCGAAGATCGACGGCTGCGGCGAGATCCGGACGCTGTTTCAGGTGGTGCTGCCCCTGATCCAGCCGGCGCTGGCTACGGTGGGTCTGTTCATCGCGCTGGCCTACTGGAACGACTGGTACAACGCGATGCTCTATATCAACAATGAGAAGATGTACCCCCTGCAGTACTTCCTGTACCAGCAGGTGAACAACATCGAGGCGTACAAGAAGCTGATCTCCACCAACGCGGTGAGCTCCGCAGTGGTGAGCGCGCTGTCGATGCCGACGCAGACGCTGAAGATGGCGCTGACCATCGTGGTGACGGGGCCGATCATCCTGGCCTTCCCGATGGTGCAGAAGTATTTCGTGCAGGGCATCACCATCGGCGCGGTGAAGGGCTGAGGCCGGTGCCGCACGGGAGACGGAGCGGGTTTTGACCGCGCGGGAGGAGTGAGAAACTTCTGACGTGCGGGATGGGCCTCCGGACAGACGGAGGCAGTCAGTTCACGGGGGATGGGCCGTCCCCAGGGCGGCATCAATATAAACCCAAATAAGAAAAGGAGGCATTTATGAGAAAGACATGGAAAAAAGCGCTGGCACTGCTGCTGGGCGCGATGATGGTGATGAGCCTGCTGGCCGGCTGCGGCTCTTCTGGCGGCTCTTCCAGCAGCAGTTCTTCCGGTGCGGCTTCGGAAGAGGCTGCGGCGCCGGCGGATTCCGCCGAACAGAGCGGTGACGCCGCGGAAGTGGGTACGCCCGACACATCCGAGCATGTGGATCTGGTGATGTACCTGATCGGCGACCGGACGCCCGATTTCGACGAGGTGTACGGCAAGATCAACGAGATCCTGGAGGAGAAGCTGAACTGCTCCATCAGCGTACAGTTCCTCTCCTGGGGCGAGCATGACACCAAGTATTCCCTGCTGTTTTCCTCCGGCGAGGATTTCGACCTGATCTTCACGGCGTCCAGTTGGTGCCATTACGAGCAGACCGTGGCGCTGGGCGGCTTCTATCCGCTGTCCGAGGAATTCATCCAGACCTACGCGCCCGACATCTGGGAAGTGGTTCCGGAAATGGCGTGGGATCAGGCCAGGATCGACGGGACGATCTACATGGTTCCCAACTATCAGAACGAGTTCGGTCAGGACGTGATCGCGGTCCGCGGCGATCTGATGGAAAAGTACGGCTTCGAGGATATCGCTTCCTGGGACGATCTGGTGGCATTCTATAAGGCCTGTGCGGCGGACGGCATGTACGCCAGCCAGGGCGGCCCCTGGTATCAGTATTTCCAGGCGAAGGGCTATTCCACCACGGGCGGCGCACCGCAGGGCGGCGAGCTGGTGCTCTTCCACACCCAGGATCCTACCGATCTGAAGCTGCAGTATGTTCTGGATTGGGACGGCTACGCGGATTACTGCCATCAGGTGAAGGAGCTGGCGGATGCGGGCGCATGGTCCCGCGACGTGCTCAACTCCAGCGATGAGCGGCAGACCGGTTTCCTGAGCGGCAGGACCGCCGGTATGATCTGGAATCTGGGCAGCTGCGGCAACTTCGCGAAGCAGGCCAATGCGGAGCATCCGGAATGGAACGCGACCATCATGGATCCGGTGGCGGCGCTTCCCAAGAAGGTGAATTCCTACATCAACAACGGTGTTGCCATCAACATCAACAGCAAGAACAAAGAGCGTGCCATGATGGTGCTCAACGAGTTCTATACCAATCCCGAGGTGCAGGACCTGGCGATGCTGGGCATCGAGGGCAAGCACTGGGAGGCGGTAGGCGACGACCAGTACAAGGTGCTGGACGAGACCAACTACGGCGTGTCCAGCAACTGTAACTGGGGCTGGACCAACTGTGAGATCCAGAGGACGGAGTATATCGAGAACAGGACTCCGCTGGACGATCGGATGGACGAGCTGCAGGAGGCCTGGAACAACAACATCAAACCCGAGCATGTCCTGGACGGCTTCAACTTTGACGCCACCAAGGTCAGCACGCAGTACGCTGCGGTAGAGGCGGCGCTGGGCAACTACTGGGGCCCTCTGAACAACGGTCTGGTGGACGACGTGGACGGCACCATCGAAGCCCTGAAGGCGGCGCTGGAGGCTGCGGGCATCCGCGACGTGCTGGCGGAGATGGAGAGCCAGGCGGCGGCCTTCGCGGCGGAGAAGCAGGCGCAGTAAAGCGGCATACGCTGCCGGAGGGGCGCATCGCCGGGGAGCATCCGGCATGACGAGACCGGCAGACGGACATTTACAGCAAAAACGGGGTCGTTACGCATCATGTGCGGCGGCCCCGTTTTCAGAATAACAGACGGTGAAGAGAGGCATTCTTTGCTGTCCGGGAAAAGAGAAGCGAGGCACGTTCTTCGATGTGCGGTGCGTGACGAAGAAAAGCGAGGCACGTTCTTCGGTGTGCGGTGCGTGACGAAGAAAAGCGAGGCACGTTCTTCGGTGTGCGGTACGCGGCGGATGAGAGTGTGCCTTCGGAATAGGACGGAAAAGGAAATGACGCTGGATGAGATCGCGAGAGAACTGAATCTGTCAAAAAGCACGGTGTCCCGGGCCCTGTCGGGAAAGGGCAGGATCGGCGACGCCACCAGGGAGCGGGTCATTTCCTTTGCCAGGGAACGGGGCCGCAGCCGGGAGGAGGCAAAACCGGAGCGGGTGCGCACGGGAAATATCGGCGTCATCCTTCCGGCAGACGTGTACGCGACGGGGAATCCCTATTTTCAGGGCTGTCTGCTGGGCGTATGCGAAACCGCGTCCATGATGGATTTCAACATCCTGCTCACCACGGCCACGTCGAACGATATTTCCAATATCCGCGCCCTGGTGGAGAAGGAAAAGGTGGACGGCATCATTCTGACCCGCAGCCTGGAGGAAGATAAGGCGGTACAGTACCTGACGGACATCCATTTTCCGGTAGGCATGACGGGACTGTGCGGCCGGGACGGCGTGCTGGAGGTGGATATCGACAACGAAGGCGCGGCGGAGCAGCTGACGACGCTGCTGATCGGCCAGGGATATCAGCGGTTCGCCCTGGTGGTGGAGAACCTTTCCTATCAGGTGAACCGGAGCCGCTACGAGGGCTTCTGCAGGGCGCTTTTAAAGAGCGGGATCTCCCGGGAGAAGCAGTTTTTCCATACGGTCCCGCTGAACATGGAGCTTCTGGATTCCCTGATCCACAATATCATGAGCAGGCGGGTGGAATGCATCGTCTGCGGGGACGACGTGGTCTGTACCCGGATCATGGCCAGACTGCAGGCGGAGGGGTATCGGATCCCCAGGGATATCGCCATCGCCTCTCTGTACAACAGCTCCAATCTGGGCTGCTTCACGCCCGCGGTCACGGCGGTGAACGTGTCCGCCAGACAGGTGGGCAATATGATCGGAAAACAGCTGATCCAGTATATCCTGGGAAAGGAGTACGATCCCAGGGTGATGATGGATTTTGAAATACTGCTGCGCAAGTCGACTGACACGGTGCACAGGGAAGGGCGCTGACGGACGGGCAGCGGATACGGACAAAAAATGCGCGGCCCGGAGGAATCGGGCCGTTTGCTTTTTCACCGGGGGATCCGCGCGGCGTTCGATCGGCTCTGTACGGCAGAGGAAGCCCTGCCTTCGGCTGCCGGGAAAGGAAAAAGGGAAGGATCATGAAAAGGCTGGATTTTTATAAGGGTGTGGATATTTCCTCGCTGCCGGAGTGCCTGGCGCAGGGGATGCGGGTGAAGGATTTTGACGGGACGGAAACGGAGCCCCTGGCGCTGCTGCAGAAATACGGCGTCAATGCGGTCCGGCTGCGGATCTGGCACACGCCCGCCAACGAACCGTTTTCCGGGGGCTACTGCGATCTGGAGCACACGATCGGGATGGCGAAGCAGGTCAGGGCCCACGGCATGCGGCTGATGCTGGACTTCCATTATTCGGATTTCTGGGCGGACCCCGCCAAGCAGAAAAAGCCGAAGGCGTGGGAGGATCTGAGCGGCGCGGCGCTGGAGGAGGCGGTTTTTTCTTATACAAAAGATGTGCTGGAGGAGATGAAGGCGCAGGGCGTTCTGCCGGATATGGTGCAGATCGGCAATGAGATCCGCAGCGGGCTTCTGTTCCCGGACGGCGAGCTGCCGGACTGGGCCGGGATGGTGCGGCTGGTCAACGCCGGGATCCGGGGCGCCAGGGCCGCGGCGGGGCCGGACGAGATGGAGGTCATGATCCATCTGGATCAGGGCGGCCGCTATTTTTATCTGAAGGACTGGTTTACCAAGGCGTTTGAAAACGGACTGGAGGACTTCGATCTCATCGGCCTGTCCTATTATCCGTTCTGGCACGGCACGTTCCGGGATCTGAAAACGACGCTGGAGCGCCTGACCGCGGATTACGGCAAGCCCGTCATGATCGTGGAGACGGCCCACGCCTGGCGCATCGGGGAGCATGGCTTCATTGACCGGGTGCAGGAGCGCATCGCGGGCGTACCCGCTGAACCGGAGGGACAGTACCGGGTGCTGGAGCTGGTGGAGCAGATCACGGCGTCCCTTCCGGACAGACAGGGGCTGGGTATCTATTATTGGGAGCCTTTGAGCATGCCGAGAGACGGACACGGCGGCTGGGGAGAGAACATGGGTCTTCTGGATCAGGACGGCCGGGTGATGGACGGCATCCGCGCCTTTCAGTTTGAGCGCGGCTGGACGAAAGGGTATCCGCTGGAGGAAAAGATCCGGGAGACGGAGCAGAATATCCTGACCGGGGAGGATGTGCCGGAAGAAACGGGAGCGTCCGCGGGCGGAAGCGGTGCAAAAGGGCCGGACGCCGGTGCGCGGGAAGGAGCGCCGGGCGCTGCCGCCGGAGATCTTGCTGGACAGGCGGAGCGGAACCTGATCCGGGACGCGGCGCTGGATGCAGGGCTGTCTCAGTGGCAGGTGAGCGCTTCGGACCCGTCCGTCGTGGCGCAGATCTATCCGGAATTCATCGATCCGTTTCCCGCGCCGCCGAAGAACGCGCTGCGGGTGGAGTCGCCGAAGAACTTTTCCTTCTGCGTCAGCCAGAGGGTGCAGGTTCCCGAACCGGGCCTCTATCGGCTGTCCGCCGAGTTCAAGGGGACGGATACCACGGGCGTGGATGTGCGTCTGTTCGCGCAGACGGCGGACGGGGTGCGCCGGGAGACCGTGGTCCATCCCGCTGAGCATGCCTGGGCACGGTATGAGGTCGCGGGGATTTCCTGCGCGGCGGGAGAGCTGGAGGTTGGGGTGCGCATCAGCGCGCCGCCCATGTACGGCATGGTGCGCAGCTTCCGGCTGGTCAGGCAGGCGTAGGCGCGGCGGTCGGTCCAGGCCGCTGTTCTTGAGGCTTGTGCACCTGTCCGGGCGGGGGTATAATGTCTTTGCAGGGGAAGCTGCGGCAGGATGGGAAGATGCTGGAAGGGATTCCTCTGTATGGCGTGGGCGGTTCCCGTATCGCGCAGAGACGGATTCCTGCATTGTGCGGGGACGGGTTCCTGCACTGCATGAGATGGATCCCTGCATCGGAAAAGGAAAGGAACGGAAATGGATTTCTATATTGGGAAAGGGCAGAGGCTTGTGCTGACGGTCAGCGCACAGGAAGCGGAGGCGGTACAGATCGCTGTTTCCAACCTGGAAACGGATCTGAGGAAGGTGCTGGGAGAGGTGGAGGTCCTGCGTCTCGGTACGGAGGGCGCGGATGCCGGGGCGCGGATCGTCGTTGCGAGCGTGGAACATATGGCTCCCGCCGTGCCGCCAGAGATCCTGCAGGACGGTGTGCTGCGGGATGGGACGGGCGGCTGGCGCCGGGAGGCGTATCTGCACTGCGTCCGGGACGGCGTTCTCCATATCATCGGGACCGACCGGCGGGGCGTCATATACGGCGTGTATTCGTTCTGTGAATGGATGGGCGTCTCTCCCTGGTATTTCTGGGCGGACGTACCGGTGAAGACGAAGGAATGCCTCCGGCTGCCGGAGGGCTGCAGGAAGGCGGACTGGCCTTCGGTGGAATATCGGGGCATTTTCATCAATGACGAAGAAGAGCTGGAGGCCTGGGTGAAGGGGCACATGGGAGAGGACACCATCGGGGTGAGGACCTATGAAAAGGTGTTCGAGCTTCTGCTGCGGCTGAAGGCCAATTATATCTGGCCCGCGATGCACGTCAATTCTTTCAATATGAAGCCGGAAAACGGCGCGCTGGCGGACCGGATGGGCATTGTGGTGGGCACGTCTCACTGCGATATGCTGATGCGTTCCAACAACCGGGAATGGAAGCCTTGGATCGCAAAAAAGGGCTATACGGATGCGGTCTACGATTATTCCGTGGAGGGCCGGAACCGGGAGATCCTGCAGGAATACTGGAGGGAGAGCGTGGAGCAGAACCGGGATTTCGAGGTCTGTTATACGCTGGGCATGCGCGGGATCCACGATTCCGGTTTCGAGACCAGAGAGCTGGAAGGAAGATCAAAGGAAGAACAGATGCGGGCCAAGGTGTCCCTGCTGGAGCAGGTCATCCGGGATCAGCGGAAGATCCTGGAGGATGTGCTGGGCCGAAAGCCTCTGATGACGTTCATCCCCTACAAGGAGGTGCTGGAGCTCTACGACAACGGGCTGGAGGTGCCGGAGGACATGACGCTGGTCTGGGCCAATGACAACTACGGCTATATCCGCCGTTATCCTTCGGAGCAGGAGAAAAAGCGTCCGGGCGGGAACGGCGTTTACTACCACAATTCCTATTGGGCGCCGCCCAGCATGTCCTATGTGTTCCTGTGTTCCATCCCGCTGGCCCACACTGCCAACGAGCTGCGCAAGGCTTGGGCGGAGGACATCCGGAAGCTCTGGGTGATGAACGTGGGCGCCATGAAGCCTCTGGAGCAGGAGATCGAGTTTTTCCTGCGGCTGGCCTGGGAGATCGGCAAGGAAGGCGCGCTGACGGAGGACGTGGAGGCCTGGACGGCCGACTGGATCGACCGGAATTTTTCCGGCGGGATCGGCGGACAGACGGCGGCGCTGCTGAACGATTTTTCCCAGCTCACCAACGTACGCAAGCTGGAAAACATGGACAGCGGTGCGTTTTCCCAGAACGCCTACGGGGATGAGGCCGCGGTGCGCATCCACGTCTACGAGGAGCTGTTTGAAAAAGGGAACGCGCTGTATGCGGGTCTCCCAGCGCAGGAGAGGGACGCTTTTTTCCAGATGGTGCTGATGCGGATCCACGCGGGCTATTTCACCAACCTGGCATGGTATTACGGGGACCGGAGCGGCCTGTGTTATGACCGGGGCTGGGGGCAGGCCGCGGACTTTTTTGTGAAGCGTTCCATCGCTTTTGAGGACGCCAGACGCGCCATGCTCCATTATTATAATAAGGTCATGGCCGGGGGAAAATGGGACGGCATTCTGAATCCGGAGGGATTCCCGCCGCCGCGGGCCGCCATGATGCCGCTGCGCACGCCTGCGCTGTCCGTTTCGGAACGGCCGGGGCTGGACGCGGCCGTCTGGATGGATCAGAAGGAGCTGTTCTTCGTCCGCCCGGCGGAAAAGTGGATCGAGCTGGGCAATACGGGCGCGGGAGAGGCGGCGTATGAGGTGCGCTGGCCGGAATGGCTGCGGCTGGCGGAGGACGCGGATGTGCGGACTCCGCATGGATCCGAAAGCGGAGCCGGAGTGCAATGTCTGCGCGGCACACTCCGCACGCAGAAGCGGCTCTGCTTCGTGCCGGAGGACGGCACGAAGGCGCGGGACGGAGAGATCCTGATCTATGAGCTGGAGGGCGGTGTGCCGGAGAGGCGCGTCTGCAGAGTCTCTGTCCCGGTGCATGTGATCCCGTGGGATGCGGCTGGAGACAGCGAAATCCCTGCGGAGGACGACGGGCTGATCGTGATAGAGGCGGACAGTGCCGCCTCCCCGGATTTTCGCACTGTGCGGCGGCTGGGTCGGTGCCGTGGCAATCTGGCAGAGGCCGTCTGTGACCGCTGCGTGCCGGGGGGAGAGGACCGTGCCGGAACAGACGCCGTTCCGCTGACCTATCATTTTAAGAATACGACGTCCGGCGACGCTCTTTTGGAGATCTGGCGGTTCCCGTCCCTGAACTCCACCGGACGCATCCGCATTGGGGTGTCGGTGGACGGCGGTCCGGTGTGGACCGTGGAATCCCCGTCTACGGACGAGTGGCGGGGAAACTGGAAGAAAAACGTGCTGAACAACGTGGATCTTTTATGGCTCCGTCTGCCGGGGCTGGCCGCAGGGGTTCATGAACTGAAGCTGTATGCGGTGGACCGTTATTTCGCGTTCAGCCGGATCCTGATCTATCTCGGAGAAAGGCGGGAGAACAATCTGGCAGGGATCGGCGGTCCGCAGTCGATGCCGCGGGAATTCGATGTAAAGCGGTGGTGCGGGCAGTTCTACGGAAAGGCGGACCTCCTTCCCAGGGAGCAGTTCTACGCCCGGCCGGAGCTGGAGGAGGATACGGTAAACGTGTCCATGCTTTCGGTGCGGGAGGAGATCTGGGGGAGGCCGGCGATCCCTGCCGATTATTTGCGAGAGGGCGAATGCCTTTTGGAGGAAAAAGACGGCGCGGTGAAGTGGGACGCCGCGGCGGCGCTGGCGGAGAGCGGATGTGCCTGCACGAAGGGTGTCGGCTGGCGGCATTGTCAGAGCGAATCCTACGGGCGCACCGGACTGGCCATGTACCGGCGCAGGACGGAGACCGTTTCTTCGGAGCGGGGCGGCGCGGATGAGACGCCCGTTCTGCAGTACCGGTTCCGGGTGAACGGCGGGACCTATACGTTCTGGATGCTGACCAAATTCAATCTGGGCGAGGAATCCGGCTATGGCGTGTATGTGGACGGGGCGCAGCTTCCGGACGAACGGCTGTATCTGAAAGGCAGGCTGTGGCGGTACGAAGCGGAGCAGATCTATCGCTGGGTCCCGGCGGCGGAAATATCGCTGGACGCCGGGGAGCATGTGCTGGCCGTGAGCAGCCCGGACGGCGGTATCCGGTTTGACCGGTTTTATCTGACCAAGGGAGAAGAATTGCCGCCAACGGATGCCGTGTGGAGCGGGCGAAAATGAGCCCGCATGCGGAGTGAATGGGAACCAGTAACATGCAAGCTAAAGCGAACACTGTCAAAAAACTGGTTGACAGGAAGCTTTGCCAATGATAGTATAATAAATGAAAGGGCTCCCGTGAAGCAAACGGTTGGCCTCGTTTAATGTACTTTACAAAAAAGCAACTTAACTTTGGTCAGGGCGGTTGCTTTTTTGATGCTCTTTTTTCATCCGCTGGCAGATCTCAGCGGCCTTCACGGCGGAGCCGATCAGGGACGCTGCGATCTCCAGGATGCGGAGAATCGTGTTCATCATATGTACCTTTCGCTTTATTTCCCATCTGAACCACCTCCGTTGATTCTGGAAGTTCTCGGATGAAGATCCGGCAAAAGGCCAACCGCTTACCCGTTTTGGGAGCCCGGCCCCGAAGGGCTGACTACAGGATATCATGGCGTGGGACGATTTACAAGGCACTTTTAAAGACACTTTTTTATGAATCTTTTAAAGACACTTTTTTATGAATCCGCACCTTCCCGGTCAATCGGTTTTCCGTTTATTTTTTAATGGTTGCATAAAAAAGAAAGGGAGGGTATACTGGTAATTGAGGCAGGCGCACGGACCGATCCGGCAGGCATGTTTTCGGGTGCGCCGCTGTCCTGGGGGTATACCAAAAGGGCTGGCTGAAGATACGGTGGGCTAAGGACGAGAACGAAATCGACAGGCGAAACCGGACACGGCAGGTCGAGGGCGAAACTGAAACTGGCAGGCGAAACCGGGCTTGGCGGACTGCACGGCGGACAATCGGTTATTTATGGAAGGAAGGGATCATCTTATGGAAATGAGAAAGTGGGAGAAGCAGGGGATCGAGACCTCGCTTCTCGGATTTGGCTGTATGCGGTTTCCCACCACATCGGAGGGGAAGATCGATGAGCCGCGCGCGGAGGCAATGATGGATGAGGCGATCGCGGCCGGTGTCAATTACATAGATACGGCGTATCCCTATCACGGCGGCGAGAGTGAGCTGGTGGTGGGCAGAGTGCTGCAGAAGTATGACCGCGGTTCGTTTTATCTGGCGACCAAGCTGCCGCTGTGGGCGGTGAATTCGCTGGACGACGCGAAGCGGATCTTTGCGGAGCAGCTGGAAAAGCTGCAGACGGACTATCTGGATTTTTACCTGCTTCACGCAGTGGGCAGGGAACGTTGGGAAAAGGTGAAGGAGCTGGGAATCGTGGAGTTCTGCGAGCAGCTCAAGGCGGAAGGGAAGATCCGCAATCTGGGCTTTTCTTTCCACGACGATTATGCGGCGTTTGAGGAGATCCTGCGGGCGCATGCCTGGGATTTCTGCCAGATCCAGTACAACTACATGGACAGGAATGAGCAGGCCGGAGACAGGGGATATGCGCTGACGGAGGAGCTGGGCGTTCCCATGGTGGTCATGGAGCCCATCAAGGGCGGCAGCCTGGCGAATTTCTCTGAGGATATCAATGAAAAATTCCATCAGATGAATCCGAATGTCAGCGTGGCGTCCTTCGCGCTCCGCTGGGTGGCCTCCCATCCCAATGTGAAGGTGATCTTAAGCGGCATGTCCACGGAGGATCAGGTGAGGGACAATCTGAAAACCTTCAGTTCCTATGTGCCCATGTCACAGCAGGAGCAGGCGGCGATAGAGGAGATCGTGGAAGAGCTGCGGGCACGTGTGCAGAACGGCTGTACGGGCTGCCGGTATTGCATGCCCTGTCCCATGGGTGTGAACATTCCGCAGAATTTTGCGATCTGGAACCGCTATCACATGTACGGGACCTACAGCCATGTGAAATACGGCTGGGAGAACGGCCTGAAGGAAGAGGAGAAGGCGAAGAACTGCATTGAGTGCGGAAAGTGCGAGACCCTGTGTCCGCAGAAGCTTTCCATTCGGCAGGATCTGAAAAAGGTGCAGGCGGATCTGGACGGCGCGATGTGCGCGGCGTGCGGGAAGTGAGACGGAAGGCGCGCCAAAGCAGGACGGCGCGGATGACCCGGGAATGACATGAGTTCCGGGCGATAAAAGGGCGCAGGGCCGGAAAATGAGAACTGTAAAAAAGCGCGGGGCCGTTTCGATCTCGGAACGGCCCCTGTTTTATGGGTAATGCCTGTATACAGTCCCGACCCGGCCGCCACGCGGGACTTTTTGCCGTCAGTATATAGGCAATGCCGACCACTGTTACGCAGTCTCCTCCGCCGTTACATAGATGAGCCCGAAGGCCTCCGGCCCGATATGGGTGCCGATGGTGGCGCCGATCTGCAGCCGCTCGGTGATGGAAATACCGTTCGCCGCCAGTTTTTCCTCGAACAGCTCGCAGTTCTGCGTGCCGTAGGAGAAGATGGAATAGACAGGAAAGGCCGGATCGATGCGCAGCGCTTCCAGATGCTTTTCGATGAAGCTGATGGCCTTGTTCTTGCCGATGCATTTGCCCAGAACGCCGATCTTTCCCTCTTCCGTTACGGTGATGACAGGCTTGATGTTCGCCATTTCCCCGATGACCGCCGCAGTTTTGGAGAGGCGGCCGCCCTTCTGCAGATATTCCAGGGTGTTCAGCGCGGCGATGACCTTCACGCGGGATTTGAGCGTTTCCAGCCGCCCGGCGATGTCGGCGCCGGACAGGCCCTGCCCGGCCAGTACTGCAGCATAGTCGGCCAGAACCTTGATATTGTAGGTGGCGGTGAGGGAATCCACGATGTAGATGCCGTCATAGTCCGCGATGTTTTTGGCCAGCTGCGCGCTCTGGCAGGTGCCGGAAAGCTCCGAGGACAGCAGGATGCAGACGAGCTCGTCTCCGGCCTCCTTCACCTTTTGAAAATGCTCCAGAAAAGCCTGGGGAGAAGGCTGTGCGGTCTTGGGAAAGTCGCAGCCCTGTGTGAGCATTTCAAAAAAAGCATTGCGCTCCAGATCTACGCCGTCCACGTAGCTGTTTTCCCCGATGGTGATGGTGACAGGCACGAACAGATATCCCTTCTGCCGGATCTCACCGATCCCGATATCCGAAGAGGAATCCACTAAAATTCTGACCATACTGATATAAGATCCTTTCTGTGTGATCGTTGGAAAAGCGCCGGGTAAGGCGCTCCCTTCGCTGATGTTATTTCAGAACTTCCAGGGCCGTATCGGCGATCTCGTTGAAGAGAGCCAATATTTCGTCCCCTTTTTCCCGTCCGACCCTGTCCAGCAGCGTATCGATCAGGGACAGGATTCTCTGATGCTGCTGTTCATAGATTTCGATCTGCGACAGATCCAGACTGATGAAAACCTGCCGCTTGTCCTGCGTGGAGCGCTCCCTGCGGATCAGATGTTTTTTCTCCATCTCATTCAGCGTCCGGTTCATCTGAGATTTGAGCATGTTGGTCTTTGCGCAGAGATCGGTGGCCGTCAGCTTCTGACCGCCGCAGCGGTGATTCCGATACAGCAGGTTGCAGATCAGGGATTCGTTGTAGGTCATATCGGAAATGAAGCAGTCGATGTTGATCGCGGTTGACAGCCGCAGCCATGCGTTGAGCAGTTCTTCGTTCATGTCGATCTCCGTTCCGGAGCGTTTGCGTCAGCCCCTTTTTATGGTTGAGAAAGTGAACAGTTCACACGGTATACTAACACAGGCAGGGGGTTCTGTCAATGAAATTATTATCTCCGTGTGCAGTGAACGCTGCCTGGCGCGTGGAGATCGTCATTCCGACACGCGGCGAAGGTTGCCTCGCCGCGGGGGAATCGTTGTCTCAGCGCATGGCGAATGTCGTCCCAGCGCACACAGAGCGTCATCCCGGTGTGCGGGAATGTTGTTTTGGCAAAGCGGTCATCATTCCGGTGCATAGCGAATGTCATACCAGTGCATTGACAGTATCCGGTCTTTTCTCTAATATAGTGAAAGGGTCGCTTTGGCGGCGCGGAGAGGTTTGCCGCCGTGGATTTTTTTATGAGCCTGCTCAGGAAAGGGGGATTTGGGTTGGATCTGTACAATGCGTATCAGGAGGTAAAGAAAAGGCTTGACCATATGGACTTTTCTTCTTTGTGGAAGGGGTTTTATCCGTTAAAATTTGCTCTGTACAATGAAGCGGAGTGTTTTTTGGACGGACAGTATGTAAATAAGACCGTCGATTTCATCGCGAACACATCCATACAATATAACGGAGAGGATATCGCCATATGGAACCTTTCCAAAGGCACCAGTGATTTTGATAGGCTCGCGGCGTCTATCGTGCATGAAATGTTTCATGCTTTTCAAAATATACAGGGAGAGAACCGCTGGGCAAACGAAAGGAACGCACTTTTTGATTATCAATATTCCGCGGAGAACATTTCTCTGAAACTGAGCGAGGCAGCATTGATGAGAGACATTCTGACCGATCACCGTTCTTCCGCTTTTGCGGAGCTCCTCCGCCTGCGTAAAATGCGGGCCCAGCTGTATCCGAGGGAGTACGACTATGAGGCCAGGATTGAACAGATCGAGGGGAGCGCGAACTATGTTGAACTGAACGCTCTGGCGCAGATCGCTCCGGAGAAAGGAGCGCTTCGCTGGCGGAAAGTGCTTGCCGAGATTAACGATCCCGGCGCCTATACGCCGATCCGGGTCGTTTCCTATTATGTGGGGGCGGCATTCCTGGGCTGTATCAAAAGCTGCTCTTCGTTTTGCTGCGAGGATTTCGGTCCGGTCACGTTTGCGCAGGAGATCATCCGGGAGACAGAACCTGCAAAGCAGGCGTATCCCATAATCCCGGCAGTCGAAAAAAGCATTGCGGAGTTTCTGAACGAAACAAAGGAGATCGTGCATACCGCGCTGTCAAAGAATGAGGTGGTCCTGCGCGGCGAATATCCGCTGTGCAGTCTGAATGTCTGGGACGCGCGCTGGGACGGAAGATATGCGGTATCAAACGGTTTCGTGGCCTGGTTTGACGGGACGGATAAAAAGGTTTTAAACGGGGACTTCGTGGTGGAGATGGGCAGAGACTGCATCATCCGTACAGTTTACAGACAATAGCAAATATATGAAAACCGCCGACAGCGATCCATGCGGTGTGCCGTCGGCGGTTTTTGCGTGCGCTGCAAAGGACAGGGGCCTGCCCGTTCCGTAATGGGCGGACCCAGGCCGCAGTACAGTCACATACATGAGGATGCAGTGCGGTGCGGTTTTCAAACCTTACAGAAATGCGTACTGCGACATATACAGGTGGTAGTACTCGCCCTTCTGCGCCATCAGCTCTTCATGAGAGCCGCGTTCCACGATGCCGCCGTGGTCCACATACATGATGCAGTCCGCGCCGCGAATGGTGGAGAGCCGGTGGGCGATGATGAAGGAGGTACGGCCCTTGAGCAGTTCGTTCAGACCCTTCTGCAGCACGATTTCCGTTTCCGTGTCGATGCTGGAGGTGGCCTCGTCCAGGATCAGGATGGCCGGATCGGCCAGCAGGGCCCGGGCGAAGGAGATGAGCTGGCGCTGCCCCTGGGAAAGCCGGCTGCCGCGTTCATTGACCTGAGTATAATAGCCGTCCTCCATCTCCATAATGAAGTCGTGGGCACAGACAGTTTTCGCGGCCTGGATGACCTCTTCATCCGTGGCGGTGAAGTTGCCGTAGCGGATGTTGTCCATGATGGTGCCGGAGAAGATGAAGCTGTCCTGCATCATGACGCCCATCTGGGTCCGCAGGGAGCGGATCGTGACGTCGGAGATATCGATGCCGTCCACCAGGATCTTTCCGGAATCCACGTTGTAAAAGCGGCTCAGCAGGTTCACCAGCGTGGTCTTGCCCGCACCGGTGGGCCCCACGATGGCGAAGGTTTCGCCCTGCTTCGCGTGGAAGCTCACATCGTGCAGGATAGGCAGTCCCGTTTCGTAGCTGAAGGTCACATGCTCGAAGGACACATCTCCATGAATCGGGGGCATCTGTACGGCACCGGGGGCGTCCTTGACCTTTACCGGCTCGTCTATGGTCTCAAAAATACGCTCCAGATAGGAGATCGCCGTCAGCAGAGAATTATAAAACGCGGCCAGCGTATTGATGGGGGCCCAGAACCGGCTGATATAGGCGGTGAAGGCCACCAGCGTACCGACGGTCAGCGTGGCGTCGGGCAGCAGCATCCAGCGGATGCCCAGCACATAGACGGCTGCCGTGGTGATGGCGGAGATGATGTCCACGCTGGGTCCCATGATAAAGTTGAAGCTGACCGCCTTCATCCAGGATTTCCGGTAGCTCTGGCTCAGATCGTTGAAAATATCGCTGTTCTTGTTCTCCCGCACGAAGGACTGCGTGACGCGGATGCCGTTGATGCTCTCCGCGATGTAGGCGTTTAAGTTGGACTGCTTGTTGCTTTGGATCTGCCATGCTTTTCGCTGTCTGCGCTTGATGAAGATCACGACGGTGGCCAGGATGGGGAGTCCGCAGAGGCAGACCAGCGTAAGCTTCACATCCGTCAGGAACATGAACAGCAGGATGAAGATCAGGTTGCACAGATCGGTAATGGTGTTGAGGATACCGTTGGAGAGCAGATCACTTAAACTGTTGACGTAGTTGACCACCCGGACCTGAATTTTCCCATGAGGCCTGTCGTCGTAATAGGAAAAGGGCAGCTCCTGCAGGTGGGAAAAGATATCATAGCGCAGGTCATGGATGATCTGCTGGCCGATCAGGTTCATATGCTTGATTTTATAGCGCAGACTGATGGCCGAGTAGCAGGCGGCCAGCAGGGTCAGGCCGCTGTAAAAGACGATCCCCCGCATATCTTTCGCCGGAATGCAGGTATCCATGATCTCCTTGAAAAACAGGGGAATGAGCATCAGGCCTGCGGATGAGGTGAGCATCATGATCGCTACACTGGCGAACCGCTTCCGGTAGGGGTATAGATAACCGAGCAGTCGTTTGAACTGGTTCAGGTCAAATTTATCCTCCAGAATCTCGTCCACATCATATTTGTTTCGTGCCATCTCAGACCGCCTCCTTCCAATTTGCGTCCTCTTTTTTCGCCTGTGCCTGCAGAGAGGCGACGCCCTCCGGGGTTTCCCCGTACTGATGGTAAAAAGAACTGGCGTAGTAGCCGTTTTGGGCCAGCAGCTCCTGATGGGTGCCCCGTTCGATGATCTTCCCCTCGTCCATCACCAGGATCAGGTCGGCGTCCTTGATGGAGGATATGCGGTAGGCGATGACAAAGGTGGTACACTGGCCGCCCAGCTTTTTCAGCTGTGTCTGGATGTAGCTCTCCGTTTCCATATCCACGGCGGAGGTGGTATCGTCCAGAATCAGAATGGCAGGCTTTTTCAGAAGGGCACGGGCCAGGGAAATGCGCTGCTTTTGGCCGCCGGAAAGCCCCACGCCCCGCTCGCCCACGATGGTGTCGTAGCCGTCGGGCAGCTCCTTGATGAAGTGGTTGGCATCTGCCATTACAGCGGCCTCGTGGATTGCCTCAAAGGAGCAGTCCGGCCTCCCATATGCAATATTTCCTTCAATCGTATCAGAAAAAAGAAAAATATCCTGCATCGCCATGCCGATGTTGTCACGCAGTTCGTAGAGATCCAGGTCCCGGACGTTCACGCCATCGATGAGCACCTGGCCCTCCGTGGCATCCACGAACCGGCAGAGCAGATTCATGATGGTGGACTTGCCGGCGCCGGTGGTGCCCAGGATGCCGATGGTCTGTCCCTTGTTGGCGACAAAGCTGATGTCTTTTACGATCTCTTCGCCGTCGGCCGTATAGGAAACGTTCTGGAACTCCACGTTGCCCTCCATGCGCTTGCGCTCCACGGGTGCGGAAGGCATTTTGATGCCAGGTTCCTCTGTGTAGGTGGCATAGATCTTTTCCACAGAGGTGATAAAGTTGTGGATATCGTTGACCCACCAGCCTACCATACGCATCGGCCCGTTGAGCATCCACAGATAGCCGTTGACCGTGACCAGGTTGCCCAGCGTGATATTGCCCTGAATGACCAGCCAGCCGCCGTAGAGCATGAGGATCACGTTCAGCGCATGGGAAAGCAGTTCGAAAAGGGGCAGGTGCTTCATCCATACGCGGGAAGAGGCCAGCTGAGCGTCGCGATAGGCGTCGTTTTCCTTATTGAATTTTTCCAGTTCAAAGTCTTCTTTGGCGAAGGCTTTCACGACCCGGTTGCCGCTGATGTTTTCCTGCACGAAGGCATTGAGAGAGGAAAACCGTTCGCGGATGTCGCGGAATCTGGGCCGCACCGCCCTGGACTGGATCAGCGTGTTGAGCGCCGTAAAGGGCAGCACCGCCAGCATGCACAGCGCCAGCTTCACGTCTACCGTGAAGATCATGAACAGCGCGAAGCCGAACTGCAGCGCGTTTTCATAGACGGTATAAATCAGGAGGGCGACGAAGTGCCGCACTGCCTCCATATCACCGGTCTGGCGGCTCATCAGGTCACCGGTCTTTTTTCGGTTGTAGAAGGCGAAATCCTCATGGAGCAGCTTCTTGTATACCGCATCCCGCATGTCGTACAGAACGCCCTGGGAACAGGTTTCAAAAATGAACTGGTAGAAGAAGCGGCATACGCCCCGGATCGCCGTGACGGCCAGCAGCGCGATCACCAGACGCGGCAGCATGGCGTGCTGTCCGCCCTGAATCACATCATCTACGATGCGCCCGGAAATATAGGGATTGATGACGGCCATGGCGGAGATGAAGGTGGTCAGGATCAACCCGCCCAGTATGTAAAACCGGTATTTCCGCAAAAATCCCCAGAACCATTTCATTGGAGTCATGATAAGGTACTCCTTCCTTTCTTAGATTGCGCTTTCCAATTTTATAGTTTTTTTTCAAAAAATGAATGTACTTTCTTGTGGCCTTCATGTAAGATATTGTCATAGTGGAAGTGATGCGAAACTGCAATAGGATTGTCCCATCTTACATACGGAGGTGCGTCATGAGTCAGGAGGACATGTTGCTGCAGGCGGGATTCGACCCCACTTTCCTGTTCACATGGAAGGGGATTCGGACCCGAAGTGTGAAGGATTATCACGCGCACGAGCATCTGGAGCTGTGCTATGTGCAGTCCGGCAGAGGCTGTTACCGGATCAACGATAAGATCTATGAGGTACAGGAGGGCGATCTGATCATTCTGAACGCCGGCACCGGACATCAGGCGCTGGTGCGGGACGAGAAGGAGACCCGGATGGAGTTTTATGTGGGACTGACAGATTTGCACCTGGACGGAATGCCGCCCAACAGCATCCCCTTCCCGGCGGACAGCCCGGTGGTGCATACCTCCGGGGATCTGCGGCTGAAGATCAGCAAGCTGTGCGTGTCCATGGAGGCGGAAAAGGCCCAGAACCGCTGCGGCCGGTATTATATGATGAAGGCCTATGCCATCCAGCTTCTGCTGCTTTTGCTGCGGGAGCGGGAGCAGACGCCGAAGGCCAGCGCGCCCGGCCAGTATACCTTTGAGACCGTGAACCGCAAGGAGATCGTGGAAAAGATCATCGATTATTTTGAGGATCACTATGCGGACAAGATCTCTCTGGACCAGATCGCCGGGAACATGTATCTGAGTCCGTTCTATATTTCCCGGATCTTCAAGGCAGAGACTGGGAACACGCCGATCCATTATCTGATCGATATCCGCATGGAAAAGGCGATGGAATTTCTGCGGCAGGAGACAGGACTGAGCATTCAGGAGGCCGCGGCCCGGGTGGGCTATGACGATGCCTATCATTTCAGCAAGCTTTTCAAGAAGAAATTCGGGATCTCGCCGTCCGCTGCCAGGGGAGGCTGAGGGGCCGATGCGCATCCTGTGCGGCTGGAATGGACCGCACAGGTGCGCGGATACAACAGACATAAATATAAGGAAAGGAAGCGATGAAAATGCAACAGGAAACGGTGCGGGAAGGAAAGGAAAGCGGACTCCTCTATGAGAATCCGCTGGCCTGTCCGGAGGACATCGGGGATTTCGTGCTGGAAGGAAGCGCTATCCTCACATTTCCCAACGGACGCCTGCGCATGGAGAACGCCATGAGCGCAAAGGAAGGCCAGCGCGCCAATTACGTGCTCTGGTGCCCTGTGGATTTCCCGTCCGACGTGCGGATCGAATGGGATTTTTATCCGGTGGCGGAGCCGGGGCTGTGCATGACCTTTTTCGCGGCCCGGGGCAGGAACGGAGAGGATCTGTTCGACCCGTCGCTGGCGGAGCGCACCGGCATATATCCTCAGTATCACCACGGGGATATCGACGCCTTTCATATTTCCTATTTCCGACGCAAGGAGCCGGACGAGCGGGCGTTCCACACCTGCAACCTGCGCAAGAGCTACGGTTTCTATCTCACCGCGCAGGGGGGCGACCCGATCCCGGACGCGGACGAGGCGGCGCCGCCTTACCGGATCCGTATCGTCAAAAAGGACAATACGGTCGCCTTTGCTGTGAACGGGATGGAGGTGTTCCGGTTCGAGGATGACGGGAAGACGTACGGCCCGCTGTTGGGCGGCGGCAAGATCGGCTTCCGTCAGCTGGCGCCGATGGTGGGAGAGTACGCGGATCTGAAGGTGTATGCGGTCTGAGCGGCCGTGCGGGCCGATGGCAGCGGGGTGAGCGCCCGGAGGCGTGGGCCGCGGAGTGTTCGGAGACAGGAACCCGGCGCACTGCAGGCTGAGCGGCCGCGCGGCAGGAGCGGAACGGGCGGGCAGCCGACGGGCCCGAGACGGACAGATTGGGGGCATGACATATGAAACTGCATGTGATGAAACGGCAGGAACGGGTGGGATATACCACCTGGGGATGTATGTGGGAAAAGGGACGCTGCGGCAGGGACACGGCATACTCGCTCACCAGCGGGGGCAGGCGCGTGCCCGTGCAGTCCCGTGTGACGGCCTGGTGGCCCGACGGTTCCGTGAAGTGGACCGCGCACACGGCGGACGCGGCGCTTCTGGAGGATGAGATCGAGGTGACGCCGGAGGACGGGAAAGCGGCGGATGTGCCAGGCGGAGAGGAGGACACGGCCGCCCGGCTTTGCGTGACGGAGCGGGGAGCCGCGCTGGAGGTGAGCGCCGGGAAGCTGCACGCCGTGATCCCCGGGGACGGAAGGCATCTGTTTTCCGAGATCCGCTGGGACGGGCGCACGGCGCTGGCGGACGGGGAGCTGGAGCTTCTGCTGGAGGAACCGGCCGAGATCGACGGCTGTCCCGCCCGGCTTTCGAGGCATTATGTGTCCCGGATCGAGGAGACGGCGGTGGAGGAGAACGGTCCCCTGCAGGCCGTGATCCGCTTCACCGGCTGCCACGCGGATGAGAAGGGCAATACGCGCATTCCCTTTGTGGTGCGCATGCAGCTGGGGCTGGAGAGCGCGGAGCTGCGGTTCACGCATACTTTTTTGTACGATGGGGACGAGGACCGGGATTTCCTGAAGGGGATCGGTCTGTCCTGCAGCGTGCCCATGGCGGGCCCTGTATACGATCGCCATGTGAAGTTCATGACGGATCACGGCACCTTCCATGAGAGCGCGGTACAGCTCATTTCCTGGATCCCGCGGGCGCCGGAGCGGCTGTACCGGGACCAGCGGGAGGGCCGCAGGGTGGAGCCGGATGCGGAAGAGAGCGCCGCGCTGGAGGAGATCCTTTCCCGGATCCCCATGTGGGACGAATACCGGCTGGCCCAGACGGACGAGCATTCCTTCGCCATCCGCAAGAAGCTGCGGGAGGACAACTGCTGTCTGCTGGACTGCCTGCACGGCGTGCGCACGGAGGGCGGCGCGGCTGTGGGCTCCCGTGCCGGCAGCGTGCTGTTCTCGATCCGCGATTTCTGGGAGAAATATCCTTCCGGCTATACGGTCAGCGGGCTGACGCAGGATACGGCCAGGGCGCAGCTCTGGTTCTGGTCGCCGGAGGCACCGGCCATGGATTTCAGGCATTACGCCAACCGCGGCTACAACAAATCCTGCTATGAGGGCTATGATTACAAGGGGGCCACGCCCTATGGGATCGCCTGTACCAGCGAGTGTGCCATCGGATTCCGGGAGGAGCTCATCCCTTCGGACGCCGCGCTGGCGGCCTTTGCGGAATCAGTGGACGAGCCGCTCCTCTATGTGGGCGACCCGGAATATTATCACGGGCTGAGGGCGTTCGGATACTGGTCCCTGCCCGCAAAGGACAACGAGGTGGAGCGCTGGCTGGAGGAGCAGCTGGACCGGGCCGTCGATTTCTACGAAAAGGAAGTGGAGCAGCGGGGCTGGTACGGCATGTTCAACTACGGGGACTTCATGCACACCTACGATCCCTTCCGGCATCAGTGGCGTTATGACGTGGGCGGCTACGCCTGGGACAACACGGAGCTGGTGCCCACGCTGTGGCTCTGGTATGCGTTCATGCGCACCGGCCGGGCGGATATCTTCCGGCTGGCGGAGAGGCTGTCCCGCCACGCCTCCGAGGTGGACGTCTACCATATGGGAAAATACAAGGGGCTGGGCTCCCGGCACAACGTCAGGCATTGGGGCTGTCCGTGCAAGGAGGCCAGGATCGCCATGGCCTGCCATCACCGGTTTTATTATTTCCTCACCGGGGACCGGCGGATGGAGGATATTTTCGCAGAACTGAAGGACAACGAGCTGACCTTCCTGAATAAGGATCCGCTGGGCGATTTTTATGATAAAAAAGACATGGTGTTCCCCAGTCACGCCAGGAGCGGGCCGGACTGGTCTTCGCTGTGCGCCAACTGGATGACCTGGTGGGAGATGACCGGAGATACGGCCTACCGGGATAAAATTCTGGTGGGTTCGGAAACCATTCGGAATGCGCCGCTGCGTCTGGTTTCGGGGCCGGATTTCGAATTCGACCCGCAGACGGTGCGCCTCCGCTATACGGGAGAGCGGACCACGGGAGGAACCCATCTGCAGATCTGCATGGGCGCGCCTTCGGTCTGGGCGGAAATGGCGGATCTTTTGGAGGATGAGGACTGGAAGCAGATGATGGCGGATTACGGCCGGTTCTATCTGCTGTCCCCTGAAGAAAAAGAAAAAGAGACCAACGGCCTGTTGGGAAAGCGGCAGTTTTCCTATCCCTTCATGGCCACCGGGATCGCCGCCTACGGCGCGGCCCGGCTGCACAGTCCCGAGCTGGCCGAAAAAACCTGGTGCGTGCTCCTGGGCGCGCTGGCGGCGGAGACCGAGCATGAGGGCTTTGCCGTGCATCTCGTTCCGGATGCCGGGAACCGGAAGGATCTGGAAGAGATCGCCTGGATCTCCACCAATTTCGTGTCTCAGTGGTGCCTGAATGCGATCATCGCGCTGGATTTCATCCGGGATGCGCTGCCGTCCGACTGGCAGCAGGCCGGAGAGCTTCTGAAGAAAGCGCCGGAAGAGTGGCTGCGGAAGGCGTGAGCGCGCCGGACTGCGGAGCTTTCACCGCCGCGCCGGGCCCCGTTCCGGGTGCTGCCGCGCCGGAATACCTTTCGAGATGCCGCTCTGAGCGGCAGAGCTTGTTCTCAACACAAATACAGCGGGGCCGCATATGCGGCCCCGCGGATCGTGTCGGATTTCATTTTCTCTGATATATTTCTGGCCGGACCGGCTTTCGAAATTTTCCCGCCGGTCTTCGCCTGTCTGTTATGTTGGCCCGGATCCGTTTTCCGGGAACCTTTTCCTTATTTCCCCTGCATGGCCGCGCGCTTGCGCATGGTGTGATCCAGGATTTTTTTCCGGATGCGCAGAGAGGTGGGCGTCACCTCCAGCAGCTCGTCGGTATCGATGAAATCCAGTGCCTGTTCCAGACTCAAAATGCGGGGCGGCGTCAGGCGCAGCGCCTCGTCCGCGCTGGAGGAACGGGTGTTGGTCAGCTTTTTGGTCTTGCAGACGTTGACCTCGATGTCCTCGCTGCGGCCGGTCTGGCCGATGACCATGCCCGCGTAGACTTTTTCGCCGGGGCCGATGAAAAGAATGCCGCGCTCCTGGGCGTTGTACAGGCCGTAGGTGATGGCCTCGCCCGCCTCGAAGGCGATCAGGGAGCCCAGATTGCGGTACTGGATATCGCCCTTATAGAGATCGTAGCCTTCAAATATGGTGTTCATGACCCCGTTGCCCTTGGTGTCGGTGAGAAATTCATCCCGATAGCCGATGAGCCCCCGGGAAGGGATCAGGAATTCCAGACGGGCGGTGGAGCCGCTGCCGGTGGACATGTTCACCAGCTCGCCCTTTCTCGTTCCCAGCTTTTCGATCACGTTGCCCGCATACTCTTCGGGTACATCCACATAGACCCGTTCCATGGGTTCGGTGCGCCGCCCCTTTTCATCCGTGTGATACAGCACCTCCGCCTTGCTGACGGCAAACTCATAGCCCTCGCGGCGCATGGTTTCGATGAGGACGGACAGATGCAGCTCGCCCCGGCCGGAAACCTTGAAGCTGTCCGTGGAATCCGTTTCCTCCACCCGCAGGGAGACGTCGGTGTTGAGCTCCCGGAAGAGCCGTTCGCGCAGATGGCGGCTGGTGACGTATTTGCCTTCCCGTCCCGCCAGCGGGGAATCGTTGACCATGAAGTACATGGCGATGGTGGGTTCGGATATTTTCTGGAAGGGGATCGGCACGGGATTCTCGGGCGCGCAGAGCGTGTCCCCGATGTGCAGGTCCGCGATGCCGGAGATGGCGACGATGGAACCGATGCCCGCTTCCCGCACCTCGTTCCGGGACAGCCCGTCGAACTCATAGAGCTTGCTGACCTTGACTTTTTTCTGCTTGTCCGGATCGTGATGGTTGACGATGACCACCTCCTGATTGACGGAAATGGTGCCGTTGTCCACCTTGCCCACGCCGATGCGGCCCACATACTCGTTGTAATCGATGGTGCTGATCAGAAGCTGTGTCCCCGCGTCGGGATCGCCCTCGGGAGCGGGGATATAATTCAGGATCGTGTCGAACAGAGGCTTCATGTCCTTGCTCTTGACGGTGATATTGGTGGTGGCGCTGCCGTATTTGGCAGAGGCGAAAACGAAGGGGCACTCCAGCTGCTCGTCGCTCGCGTCCAGCTCCAGGAACAGCTCCAGCACCTCATCCACCACGGCCAGGGGCCGGGCCTCCGGACGGTCGATTTTGTTGATGCAGACGATGACCGGCAGGGCCAGTTCCAGCGCCTTCTGCAGAACGAAGCGGGTCTGCGGCATGGGGCCTTCGAAGGCGTCCACTACCAGAATGACGCCGTTCACCATTTTCAGCACGCGCTCCACCTCGCCGCCGAAGTCCGCGTGGCCGGGGGTGTCGATGATATTGATCTTCACGCCGTTATAGGTGACGGCGGTATTTTTGGAAAGGATCGTGATGCCGCGTTCCCGCTCGATGGCGTTGGAATCCATGACGCGCTCCACCACTTCCTGATTTTCGCGGAATACGCCGCTCTGTTTCAGCAGCTCGTCCACCAGCGTGGTCTTGCCGTGGTCCACGTGAGCGATGATGGCGATGTTTCTGACATCTTCTCTTTTTTGAATCATAAAAAACTCCTCATATCCGGCCCGCATGCGTCCGGGCCCGTATCATAAAAAACTGCCTTGCGGTCAGCCTGTACAAGTATAGCACCCTTTTTCCGGCGGCGCAAGAAAAAAAGCGGGCGGTTTTCCGACAGCCCCCACAGCCCCTGCCCGTCACCCCTCCGCGCTTCCCGCTGCCGCCCCGCCCGGCCTGCCCCGCCTGTCGGCTCCCGCCCCGGGGACGCGGCCGGTATCATGCCGCGTCCCCGGAGCGGGAGCAGGCAGGCGGGGCGGGCCGGACGGAGCCGCAGCGGGAAGAGCGGAGGGATGACGGGCAGGGGCGGCACCGGGAGGGGCAAAGGGATGATGTGTCCGGCCGTATGGAAAACGGCCGCTTCGTTTCGACAGAAAGCGGGGCCCTGCGGGCGCGGGGAGGGGCAGATGCGCGGCGCGGGTCGAAGCGTGCCGAAAACCGCGCCCCTCTCGCGGTCTATTTTCTCAATATTTTCCATAAAATGATAATACGTGACAGGGGATAGCAGAAGAAAGAACTATTTCCGAAAAAATTCTTGTATCAAGAAGGGAGAACTTCAAAATGACAGATAAGGTAATTGAAAACAATCAGGTCGTGATCATGGGAAAGATCATCAGCGGCTTCACGTTCAGCCACGAGATCTTCGGGGAAGGGTTCTACATGGTGGACGTGGAGGTGGCGCGCTTAAGCGAGTCCTACGACATCATTCCGATCATGGTATCGGAGCGCCTGATCGATGTGGACGACGATTATCAGGGGGCTTATGTGAGCATTTCCGGGCAGTTCCGCTCCTACAACCGGCACGAGGAGCGCAAGAACAAGCTGATCCTGTCCGTCTTCGCGCGGGAGATCGCTTTCGTGGAGGAGCTGGAGGAAAGCTCCCGCACCAACCAGATCTATCTGGACGGCTATATCTGCAAGGAGCCGGTCTATCGCAAGACGCCGCTGGGCCGGGAGATCGCGGATGTGCTGCTGGCCGTGAACCGTCCCTACGGAAAATCCGATTATATCCCCTGCATCTGCTGGGGCCGGAACGCCCGCTACGCCGGGGGCTTCGAGGTAGGCTCTCACTGCGCGGTGTGGGGACGCATCCAGAGCAGGGAATACATGAAAAAGCTGGCGGACGATCAGCTGGAGAAGCGCATCGCCTATGAAGTATCCGTCAGCAAGCTGGAGCTGTTGGAGGAGTAGGAGAAAAAGGCAGGGACATGGCGCGCCGTCAGGCGGTCATGTCCCTTTTTTTGATCCCTGTTTCCCCATCTCCTGGGACGGCAGGCAGCACATATGGGATATCGCTGTCGTTTCGGAGACAGAAAATTCTAATGGACGCTGCCGCCGCCGAAAAGAGCATTGCACTCGTCCAAGATATTTTCAACAATGCGCAGTTGTGTCGGCGAAAGCTTCCTCAGCTTGTCCGAAAGCAGGAGCAGGTCTTTATCGATCATCTCACCCGTCAGCAGGTAATCCGCGCTGACGCCGAGGGCCGAGGATATTTTAAGAAGATTTTCGGGGCGCATGCCGCGTTTGCCGGATTCCGCATAGGAGACAAACTGCGGCGTCAGATCTCCCCTGTCGGCAAGCTCCTCCTGTGTCCACCCCATCTTTTTCCGTCTTTCTGTAATCCGCTGGCCCACTGCCAGCAGCCATTTTTCATTCTCTTCCATGGCATTCCCTCCTTCCGCTATTGTTAAATTATATCCACAGAATGAGAAACAATTAATCGCATAACGTTGGCCTGAATCCACAATGCACGATACAATGACAAATGCACGGAAAAATTAGATTTCTTTTTGTTCTGTCACGAAAAAACCCATACCTGCATCGCAATGATGCAGATATGGGTCTGAAAACATAATCGGTTTCCTGTTTTCGCAGAGTTGAATACTCTGTGAAGATAAACGCAATACATAACAAATCCTATCTTAGCATGAAAATCTGAGTCTAGCAATAGCCAAATACAAATATTTTATGATTCCTTGTCCTTTTTTGACAAAAAAAAGCTGCTGTGATGTTCGTGTTTGACATAAGGCACCGTTTTTCGGACGTGCACAGGAGGTTATTCGCAGTCAAATAAACAGTCCCGTCTTCCGTCGAAGTACTATGAAAGTTCCGTAGTTTTCAAACAGGTCCTCCCATAACCTACCGGCAGGAATGCC
>CANRMT010000011.1 GCA_947631815.1 uncultured Eisenbergiella sp. | reverse complement strand
GGCTGTACCGCATGTCAACGCCTCCTGTTTATGTATGTCCCCATTATAAAAAATATCCTGCGCGGAATTTGTCGGATTCCGGCAGGATATTTTTTAAAATTTTCGCGTTTTTTCGCGATTCTGTTTTTCTGTTTTCAAAAAAGTCCCGTGCAGGAGACATCCAGAAGCGCGCCGCACAGCAATTCCGATATCGCGGACAGGCGTCAGCCGCATCCTCTGCTTCCTCTCACATCCCCAGGAAGTGACATGCCGCGGCCAGCACCGCCGCCGCTATCGCCGCCGCGACGCCCCACGCCGCGAGATCGGAGCACAGGAGGAAGACCGCGATGACCAGGATCACGGCGACCGCCACACGCATCCAGGATACCGGCGTCTGTCCGCCCGCCTTGCCGGTCTGTCCGTTCACCATGAAATGATACACCTTGTCCCGATACCGATAGGTGGACAGCCAGACGGGCAGGAGCAGATATTTGTAGGTGACGGCGGAATATGCGGTATTCACCTGCTTGATCCGCACATGATCCGCCCGGTGCTCCTGACGGACCCGGTCCTCGATGTTGGCGCGAAGCTTCCCGGAGACCAGCTTCTTCGCCTTCTCCCAGGCCTCCTTCAGCCCCACCGAATAGCGCTCCGCCGCGAAACCGGCCACGTATTCCGGCTGATAAGCCTTATTGTCCGCGGTGTGAAAGGGCTCCACATCCCGCATCAGCCCTTCGTCGTAACGGGTGGACGCCATCACCGTCTCATCGTCCACGTCCTCCCGGTAGCGCCCGCCGGTGCTGTGCCAGTCGGTGACCACCTTTTCGCCCTCTTTTGTCCGCACACGGCGGTCAATGCCGTACTCCGCCGTATAATCGCTGACGGTATGGGCGTCAAAGGTCCAGTAGGGCAGATAAACGCCCTTGAACGCCCCCGGCTTCGCGCTCTCCTTGGCCGCCCGGGGACAGAACAGCTTCCGCTTGATCCAGGAGGTGAATTTGGCCGCGGCCTCCTTCGCGGTCAGGACGAACGGCACCACCCCTCCCGGGGCCATGGTCTCTTCTCCCTTTTCCTCCATGACCTGATTGGAGCCGCAGTAAGGGCACTCATTCGCCAGCTCCAGTTCATCGTACACGGACTGCGCGCCGCAGGCTTTGCAGATGACGATCTTCTTTTTAACGCCCCAATCGCAGTTCTCCCGGTGAAGAGCGCTTTCAAAGTCCAGCTCCTGCGCCGCCTTTTCCTCCGCGCCGCCGTCCGCCGCGGGAATGCGCTCCGTATAATCGCAGTACGGACAGTGCATGCCGCCCGTGGCCGGGTCATAGTCCATGACGCCGCCGCACTGCGGACATTTGCGGTCCGTTTCTTCCTTTGTTTTTTCCAGATCCAGCTCGGCACCGGTATCCGTCCATGCTTTCTCGGCCATCTCTCTCCTCGCTCCGGCCGCTGCCCGGCCGTTTTCTCTCAAATGGTGTCCGCCGCGTCAAAGGGATCGCCGCATTCCGGGCAGAACTTCGGGGGATGCGCCGGATCCTCGGGTTCCCAGCCGCACTTATCGCAGCGGTACTGCAGCGCTCCCGCCGGTTTGGGCTTCCCGCATTCGCTGCAGAATCTGCCCTTATTCTGCGCGCCGCAGCTGCAGGTCCAAAAGTTCTGTTCCGGCCTGGGCTTCCCGCACTCGGCACAGAACTTCCCGGTGTTCCCGGATGCGCCGCAGCTGCAGGTCCATCCCGTGTCCGTCCTGCCTGGACGCATCATGGGCTGTCTCTGCGCCTGCTGCTGTGCCTCCGCCTTCTGCGCCTCCATCCTCTGCCCCATGGCGAACAGATCCGAAGCGTTCATGCCGCCCGCGTTCTGCGCCATGTTCATCCCCGCGAAGGCCATCATCGGCCCCGCGCTCTGATTGGCCGCCGCCGACTGCATGGCCGCCGACTGCGCGCCCACCAGCTGGGCCGCCGCCATATTGGGATTGCGGAACACAGCGTTGCGCTGCAGCTCCCGGATCATCTTCTCGTCCTCCTCCGGCGCCTTCACGGAGCTGACGCCGAAAGAACTGATGACGATGCCGTAGCGCGCGCCCCATTTTTCGGAAAGCACCTCGTTCAGCGCATCGGCCAGCTCCTGCGCGTGTCCGGGCAGAGAGCTGTAGCGGATGCCCATGTCGGATATTTTGGCAAAGGCTGGCTGGAGGGCGGTGAGCAGCTCGCTCTTGAGCTGGGAATCGATCCGATCCCTCGTGAATTCGTCCTCCACGTTTCCGCATATGTTCTTATAAAAAAGGACCGGGTCCGTGATCCGATAGGCGTATTCCCCGTGACAGCGGATCGCGATATCGATATCCAGCCCGATATTGGCATCCACCACGCGGAAGGGCACCGGATTGGCCGTGCCGTATTTATTTCCCAGGATCTCTTTCGTATTGAAAAAATAGACGCGCTGGTCCCGGCCGGTATCGCCGCCCATGGAAACTCTCCTGCCGAACTGCTGCAGACTGCGCTTCACGCTCTCTCCGAGATCGCCGTAAAACACACTGGGCTCCGCCGAAGTATCGTAGACGAACTCACCGGCCTCGGCGCAGACCTCCGTCACGAACCCCTGGTCCACGATCATCATGCACTGCCCCTCATTGATGGCGATGATGGAACCGTTGGAGATCAGGTTGTCGCTTTCCCGGTTCAGGAAGCCCCTCTTCGCCCTGCGGTTTTCCCCCTTCTTCACCAGCACATCCGCCTCCATGGACGGGCAGTAAAAATATTCTCTCCATTGATCGGCCAACACGCTTTTCGCCGCCTGGAGCCCCACTTTCAAAATTCCCATCTTCCGCTGCCTCCTTCACGGTATGACTGTACAAAATCCTACTTTTCAGTATACCGTTTTTTCGACAGCAGCACAATCCCCTTTTTGCCAAAACCCCTGCCCGTCCCCCGAAAAGGTCCGCCCTCCGGCCCGGGCGCGGCGTATTCCATTTTCCCGGACCGTTAAAAAAACGCCGGCACTTAGCGAAGCGAGCCCTCTGGGCGAAGCTGAGCTTAGTGCCGCTGCGTTTTTTTCGAGCGCGAGCGTGTCCGGAAAAGGAATCCGCCGCAGCCGGGCCGGAGGGCGGACCTTTTCGGGGGACGGGCAGGGGTTTTGGCGGGCTTCGGTCATTCCTCCTTCCGCCGCACCACTTCTCCGTCCGCGAATTCCTTCGTGCTGCCCACGATCAGCTCCTCATCCTCGCCCACCGTGCCGGGAGAGATGGCAGCCAGGGATTCGTTCTGATCCAGCACCTCCACCATCCGCTTCTCCGCCACCGGCTCGGTTCCCAGGATCGTGGCGCGTTCCGTCATGACATAGACAAAATGACTCTGGTTCGCATCCGTATACAGGGCGTTCAGGGGAATGCAGCACGGGAAGGTCTCCGACTGTCTGGTTGTGCGGAACGTTCCGTTCTGGCCGATGACGCCCGTTCCCTCCGGCAGGCGGCAGACCGCCCGGTAGCTGCCCGGCTGCGCTGCAAGCTCCTCCAGATAGTCCACCGTCAGCTTCATCCCCTTTCCCGGCAGAGCGTCCGCGAAGGAAATCTCCGCCTCCTCGCCGGGGTCCACATATTTTTTCTGCTCCTGATCCAGCACGACGGTGAAGAACAGCGGCTGGCTCAGATCCGCCATCAGAACGGCGGCGCCGTCCGGCGTCCGCTCCCCGACGGAAACGGGGACCTGCGTGATGACGCCGTCCCTGTCCGATACGACAACTCCCTTTTCCTCCAGCAGCTTCTGCAGCTTTTCCTGCTCCTGCCTGAGAGACGCCAGCGTCATCCGCGCGATCCCCAGAGAGGCGTCCGAGGGCACCTGGGAAAGCGCATCGTCCAGATCGCGCTGGGCCTGCAGAAGGGCCTCCTCCTTCGCATTCCTGGCGTCCTCACTGGCCCGCTCCGCCGCCTTTACGATCTCCTTCTGCGCCTTCCATTCGCTCTCCCACATGGGATACTCCGGATCGTCCGATCCGTTTTCGGGCATCGCCGATTCCAGGCTGCGCAGCTCCCGCTTCGCCTGCTCCTCATCCTCCAGCGCCCTCTGCAGGGCCAGCTCGGAATCCGCCATAGCGTCCAGCATATCCTGCCCCGCACGCAGCATGGTATCGTTTTTCTGCTCCGCGCTCAGCTCCACATTGTGCTGCAGCGTGGAAACCTGCAGCCTCTGCGACTCGATCTCCCGCTGTCCCTCCGCGATCTGTTCCGAAAGGTCCTCCAGATCCAGCTCAAAAAGCGTCTGTCCCTCCGTCACGACATCCCCGGGCAGCACGCAGACCTCCTTCACCATCATGCCCGGCAGCGTGGAGACCGCCGTCTCCCTGCTCTGCCGCACGCTGCCGACCGCTTCGACCTTATGGACGATGGCGGAACGCCTCGGCTTTTCCAGCGTCACCTGCGGCAGCATCATCGCGTAGATCCCGCGGGAGAGCACCGTACAGAACAGCATGAACAGCAAAAAGATCCCCAGCCCGGCCAACACTTTTTTTGTATGCATTCTCTCACTCCTTTAATGCGGAGGTCACGATCCCCCGCTCCAGATGATCCCGCCCCAGCAGGAAGACGAACAGCGCCGGGATCAGGATGATCACGGATGCCGCAAAGGCGCTCCCCTCCTGTCCCTCCAGATCGGAGGGCAGATACAGGGACAGCGGCCACAGCGCCCTGGTCCGCAGAAACGCCAGCGGCTGTTCGATCATGTTCCAGTATTCCAGAAATCCCAGCACACCGGCCGCCAGGATCCCGCCCGAGGCCAGCGGCAGTCCGATCCGGGTAAAAATGGCGAATTCCCCCGCTCCGTCAATGCGCGCCGCCTCCAGAAGCCCCTTCGGGATCTCCCGGAAGCCCCTGTACACCAGAAAGACCGGAAAAGTGGAAAACGCGGCGGGGAGGATCAGCGCCCAGTGGGTGTCCATGACGTTCAGCTTCGACAGCACCAGATATTGGGAGAGCATCGTCACCTGAAACGGCATCAGCATCAGCACCACATATATCACGAACAGGGCGCGGCTGAACCGGAACCGATAGACGGCGAAGGCCCAGGCCGACGGGACCGATACAAGAAGCTGCAGCCCCAGGATGAGCGCCGCGATCTTGACCGAGTTCCAGAACACGGTGAAAAACTGCGGGGTATAGAACAGCAGCTTCCCATAGTGCGCAAAGGTCGGATAATCCGGCAGAAGGTTCCACCGGATATACCCTTCCGCATTTCCCAGGATCGGCGCAAACGCATCGGACAGCTCCAGCCCGCTCATCACGGAACCGGACAGGAGCAGCGCCGCCGGGGCCAGCATGAAGCAGGCCGGGACGGCCAGCAGAACGGTCCGCGCCAGCTCCCGCAGGAAATGTCTGATCCTGCGCCGTATTTTCACAAATGAAACATCCCGCATCCAAGTCCCTCCCTGCGGCCGCGTTTCTGCCCGGCCGCTTCCCTCAGTCATCCTCCCGCAGGCAGAGCGCCGAAAAGAGAAGGATGAAGATCAACAGCACGCCCGCCATACAGACGGCGGCCGCCGCCATCTTGTCCACGTCCAGCGAGGCGAACCAGTTGTTGAACAGATGCGACAGGAGATAAATGCTCTCCTGCGGATATGCCCCCGCCACCAGATAAGCCTCGCGGAAGGCCTTGAACGTGTTCAGGAAGGACAGCACCGCGATGGTGTAAAAGGAGCCTCTCGTCTGCGGCAGGATGACGGAGCGCCACAGCCTGCATGTCTCCGCCCCGTCCACCCGCGCGGCCTCCGTCGTGTCCAGCGGGACGGAATGGATCCCTGCCAGCCAGAGGATGACGGTATATCCCAGGTTTTTCCAGACATAGCTGAACACCAGGACCCAGAAGGATCCGGCCGTCTCCATATAGTCGATATCGGTCCCCAGCGCCAGATTCAGAAAGCCGCCCTCCGCGAACACCATCCTCCAGACGATCGCCACAGTGGCCGCAGGCATCGCCATGGGCAAAAGAAAAACGGACTTCCAGATCTGCGCGTTCGCCAGCCCGGAAAGCAGCATCGCCAAAAGCAGGCCCAGCGTCAGCAGGACGGGCAGGCTGACGGCCGTAAAACGCACGGTATTTTTCACCGCCAGCAGAAAGGCCTCGTTGGCAAAAACCCTCCTGTAATTGGACAAGCCCACATATTCCTGCGTCACCGCCGTAACAAAAGAACGCCTCACGACATCCGCGAACGGCGCCAGCACCAGACCGCATACGCCGGTAAAACCGGGCAGCAGAAAAAGGGCGAAGCTTCGCCGCTCCTTTTTTTTCTTCATGGACAGCCTCCGTTTCCTTCCTGTATTCCGCCGTCGTCTCCCCTCCGGCCTATAGGGATTCTAGCGCTGGAATCTCTAATTTTGCTCTAACCGCACCGACATGCGGGCTGCCGCTCCCAATCTGCTGCGGTGACACATCAGAGCCCCGGTCTGCCGTGTCGACGTACAGCCTGCCGATGTACGGGAAGCCCTGCCCTTTTGACCGCGCCCGGCCCGTTTTCCGACGCACAGACCCCTTTTCCCACGTAAAAAAACCCTCCCGCTTTTACTCGGCCGGGAGGGCATGTTTTTCGATTCACTGATTCATTTTTGCCAGCTTCGCGGCCTGGTCCGCCGCCGTCAGGCTGTCGATGAGCTCCTGCAGGTCCCCGTCCATGACGGAATCGATCTTGTACAGGGTCAGCTTGATGCGATGGTCCGTGACACGCCCCTGCGGAAAATTGTAGGTCCGGATCTTTTCGGAACGGTCCCCGCTCCCCACCTGACTGCGCCTCAGCTCCGCCTCTTCGTCATGCCGCTTCTGCTGCTCCAGGTCATAGAGCTTGGCCCGCAGCACCTTCAGCGCCTTGTCTTTGTTCTTGAGCTGGCTCTTTTCATCCTGACAGGAAATGACGATCCCCGTGGGGATATGCGTCAGCCGTACCGCGGAATCCGTGGTATTGACGCACTGCCCGCCGTTTCCGGAAGCCCGGAACACGTCAAAGCGGCAGTCGTTCATATCGATCTCCACATCGAAATCCTCCACCTCCGGCATGATGGCCACCGTGATGGTGGACGTGTGGATCCTTCCGCCGCTCTCGGTCTCTGGCACCCGCTGCACCCGATGCACGCCGCTCTCATATTTCAGACGGGAATAAGCGCCCTGACCGGTGATCATGAAGCTGACATATTTCATGCCGCCGATCCCGATCTCCTCCGCGTCCATCGTCTCCACGCGCCAGCGCTGCCGTTCCGCATAGCGGACGTAAAGCCGGTACATCTGCGCCGCAAACAGCGCCGCCTCGTCGCCTCCGGCCCCGGCCCGGATCTCCACGATGACATTTTTGTCGTCGTTCGGGTCTTTCGGCAGGAGCAGCACCTTCATCTGTGTTTCCAGCTCTTGGACACGGCTCCGGGCCTCCGCCAGTTCTTCCTTCAGAAGCTCCCGCATTTCCGCGTCCTTTTCCCCGTCCAGCATGGCGAGACTGTCCTGGATGTCCTGATTCCGTCTTTTATATTCCCGATAGGCCTCCACGATCGGCGTCAGATCGCTCTGCTCCTTCATGAGCCTCCGGAGCCGTTCCGGATTCGCGCTCACCGAAGGCTCGCCCAGCTCTTCCACGATCTCTTCATAGCGGATCAGAAGATCCTCCAGCCTGTCAAACATTCTCTCCTCCATAAAAGCATCCGTATACCACCCGGTCCAGCCCGGCCAGATCCCGCACGGCCGTCACATCCCGATATCCGGCTTCTTCCATCAGCCGCGTCACGCTCTCCCGCTGGTCATAACCGATCTCCAGAAAGAGCATTCCCCCTCCGCAAAGGTATTTTTTCGCCTCCGGGATGATCCTTCTGTAAAAATACAGGCCGTCCGCACGGCCGTCCAGCGCCGAAAGAGGCTCGTGCAGGCGCACCTCCTCCATCAGCGTCCCGATCACATCCGTGCGGATGTAGGGCGGATTGGATACGATGATCTCATACTTTCCTTCTATCTTTTCAAACAGGTCGCTCTGCACGAATCGGGCCAAAGGCTCTCCCAGCCTGACGGCGTTCTCCCTGGCCACCTCCAGCGCCGCCCCGGAAATATCCGATCCGACGCCCGTACAGCCGTTGGAATAATGCAGGAGGCTCAACAGGATACAGCCGGAGCCGGTGCACAGATCCAGGATCCGGAAGCCGTCGTGAAGCTGCTTCATGACCTCCTCCACCAGCGTTTCCGTATCCTGCCGGGGGATCAGCACGTCCCCGTTCACACAAAAATCCAGCCCCATGAATCCCTGCACGCCGGTCAGATATGCCAGCGGCACATGGGCGCTCCGCTTTCCGATCAGCGTCCTGTACGCTTCCTCCTGCTCCTTTTCAATCTCCCGGTCCGGGTGCGCCAGCAGCGTACTGTACGTGACCTGACAGCAGGATTCCAGCAAAAGCCGCGCGTCCGTCCCGGCCTCTTCTATTCCGGTCTCCCGAAGGATCCGCCTGCCCCACTCGTAAAGCTCTCCCAGAGTCATGGCTGCTCCCCGCCGGAAACAGACCCCGGCATCTCCGCCCGCTCCGCGGCTTCTTCCTCGGGGACTGCGCCTGCCTGAAACGCGGCGGCCTCCTCCTCAGGGACCGCATCCGTCTGAAATGCAGCGGTCTCCTCGGGAACCGCATCCGCCTGGAATGCGGCAACCTCTTCCTCTGAAACTGCATCCGCCCGAAGCGCGTCGGCCTCCTCCTCGGAAATCTCATCCCCCCGGAACGCGGCGGTCTCCTCCTCAGGAGCTGCATCCGCCTGAAGCGCAGCGGCTTCCATCCCGCGGGCGATCTCCTCCACGGGGATCCGTCCCGTCCTGCGGATGGCTTCTCCGGCCGCTCTCAGCCTCTCGGAGGCCTTCTGCACGGCATCGTCCATTTCCTGACGCGCTCTCTGCATCTGATCCTCCGCCTCCCGGACGCCGTTCTTTCCGTCCTTCCGCTGCTGCTTCCAGGCATCTATATCATACCCGAATTCTTCCCTTAAAAACGCTTTCCAGTCAAAAACCGCCTCCACGGACGCGATGGCGACCTCGATCATATCGTCGTCAGGCTCCCGCGTGGTCAGGCGCTGCAAAAGCATGCCGGGCGCCGAAATGATGCGCACCAGGATGTTGTCGTATCTGCCCGCCAGGCGGATGATCTCATAGGAAATGCCCGCGATCACCGGGATCAGTGCCAGCCGGAGCGCCAGACGCTGCACGGGATCGGATACCCGTATGAACATGAAAAGGATCACGCTGATCAGCATCACGAAGAGCAAAAAGCTGGTGCCGCAGCGCCGGTGCTGCCGGGAGCTTTTGCGCACGTTTTTCACCGTGAGCTCCCGTCCCTTCTCCAGACAGTTGATGCATTTGTGCTCCGCGCCGTGGTACATGTAGACCCGGCGGATATCCTTCATGGCGGAAATGGCCAGCACATATCCCAAAAAGATCAGGATGCGCAGGACCCCCTCCAGGATCGCCAGCAGCGAGGCATTGCGGACATAGGAGGAAAACAGGCCGCTGATCAGATACGGGAGCACAATGAAGATCCCCACCGCCATCAAAAGCGAAAACACCACCGTCAGCCCCGTCACGAGCCGCTCGGAAAGCGCCTTCGCCTTCCCGGGGGCCTTCTCCTCCGCCTTCGGCTCCTCCTCGTAAAACTCCGCCGACCAGGTCAGCGTCCGCATCCCCAGCACGAGAGAATCCACAAAATTAAAAATACCCCGGACGAAGGGGACCTTTGCCATCGCCTTCTGTCCCCAGACGCCGGTATGCTCTTCCGTTTTCACCTCGATCGCGCCGTCCGGCTTCCGCACGGCCACCGCATACCGATCCCCGTTTTTCATCATCACGCCTTCCAGCACCGCCTGTCCGCCGATGCCGGAATAGTGTTTTTTCTTTTTCTTCTCAGCCATTTTCAAACCGCCCCGCACGCGGGCCTTCGATCGTCTTCCGTAACCGTATTTACAAAATAAGGTTGAGATTTGTAAAAAAACCTCAACCTTACGCATCCCTTATTTGTTTCCCACACCGTATTTCCTGTTGAACTTATCGATACGTCCGCGGGCCTGAGCAGCTTTCTGCTGGCCGGTGTAGAATGAATGGCACTTGGAACACACTTCTACGTGGATCTCTTTCTTGGTAGAGCCCGTCACGAAGGTATTTCCGCAGTTGCATGTCACAGTCGCCTGGTAGTAATTAGGATGGATCCCTGCTTTCATGTTCTTTCACCTCGTTCTATATGCTTTTTTCCTGCGCTTGTTTTCATCCACGATGCCTTGCGGCCATAGTCTGCAATTCCTTTGCAAACAGCTTTATCATTGTATCACAGCTTTTTCACGGATGCAAGCCTTTTTATCCGATAAACCTCATTTTTTTCACGGTCTGGACAAACTCCGCGTTCGTGCGTGTCTTGGCGAACAGATCCAGGATCTTGTCCGCCGCCTCGTCCGCCTTCATCCCGTTGAGCGCACGGCGCACGATATTGATCGCCTCCATCTCCTCCGCGGAGAGCAGCAGATCCTCCCTTCTCGTGCTGGTCTTGGCAATGTCAATGGCCGGGAACAGACGTTTCTCCGATAACTTGCGATCCAGCACCAGCTCCATATTGCCTGTCCCCTTGAACTCCTCGTAGATCACGTCGTCCATCCTGGAGCCGGTATCCACCAGCGCCGTGGCCAGGATCGTCAGGCTCCCGCCCTCCCGCATGTTGCGGGCCGCGCCGAAAAAGCGTTTGGGCATGTGCAGCGCCGCCGGATCGATACCGCCGGAAAGCGTACGGCCGCTGGGCGGGACCACCAGATTGTAGGCCCTCGTCAGCCGGGTGATGCTGTCCAAAAGGATCATGACGTCCCGCTTATGCTCCACCAGACGTCTGGCCCGCTCCACCACCATTTCAGCAACCCGTTTATGATGATCGGGCAGCTCGTCAAAGGTGGAATATACGACCTCCACATTGGGTCCTTCCACGGTCTCCCGGATATCCGTCACTTCCTCCGGCCGCTCGTCGATCAGAAGGATGATCAGATGCATATCGGGATAATTCTTTTTCACGGAGATCGCGATCTCCTTGAGCAGCGTGGTCTTGCCGGCCTTGGGAGGCGAAACGATCATGCCCCTCTGGCCCTTTCCGATCGGGCTCAAAAGATCCACAATGCGCATCGCCACGGAGGAGCCGTACTTCTCCAGCTTCAGACGGCTGTCCGGGAAAATAGGCGTCATATCCTCGAAATTGGACCGGCGGCTCGCCACCTCCGGCGCATAGCCGTTGATGGCCTTCACATACAGCAGAGCGGAAAACTTTTCGTTCTGCGTCCGGATCCGGGTGTTGCCCTCCAGGATATCCCCCGTCTTCAGATTGAAGCGGCGGATCTGGCTGGGCGCCACATAGACGTCGCTCTCTCCGGGCAGATAATTGTTGGAACGGATAAAGCCGTACCCGTCCGGCATGACCTCCAGGATCCCGCTGACCGTGATGCCGCTGTCCAGCTCCGCCGGGAACTTGTCCTCCTCCTCATTGGTCGAAGGCGCCATCCCTTTGTTGTAAGGGCTGTAGTAGCGGGGCTCCTGACTGCGGGACATGATCACCTTCCCGCCCGCCGCCTCCTGCGTCCGGCCTTCCGCCTCTTCCAAAGCATGCCGTTCGGAGCGCGCCTCCGTCCCGGCAGCCTGCGCCTTTTCATTCCGTTGGACCGGCCTCTGTCCTCTGGCCGCCCTCGCCCAATCGGACTGTCCATCGGTCCTTCCCGGTCTCTCGGGCCGCGCCGGGCCCTTCCTCGTCCGGTCTGCGGACTCCGATCTGCTCTCCCGCTGCGGCCGGGCCTCCGTCCTTCTCTCCCGGACGGCCCCCTCCTCCGCCTCTCTCTGCAGGCGCACTGCCTCCTCCGTCTCTCTCTGCGGACGCACAGGCTCCTCCGCCTCTCTTCGCGAGCGCACAGGCTCTTCCGCCTCCCTTTGCGAACGCACGGACTCTTCCGCCTCTCTTCGCGAGCGCACAGGCTCCTCCGCCTCTCTCTGCGGGCGCACTGCCTCCTCCGTCTCTCTCTGCGGACGCACAGACTCCTCCGCCTTCCGGGAACGTTCCTCCGACATGCGCGCCGCCCCGGCTTTCCCGTTCTCTTCTTTCTTTTCGTCCTCCGCATCCATGGCGACCATCGCGTCGATCAGTTCCGCCTTTTTCATGCCGGAAACGCTGCGCAGTCCCCGCGCTCTGGCAATTTCCTTCAGGTCGTGGACCGCCAGCGACTCGTACTGCGCTCTCATCATTTTCATCATTCCATTTGCTCCTTTTTCACTTTCCCTGGTATCCGTTCCGAAACACGAAAGGAATTGTACAGTGATTTGCCGTAGAACATACCGATCTTGGGATCACGGACGGCCCGTCCCGCGCCTTTCGGAAGCGCAGAGATGCCCCCAATGACATCCGCCGTTTGATATACGGACATTATACAATACTTCTTTTCAAATAGAAAGAGTTTTTTCAGTTTTCCCGGAATTTATCTTGATTCGCAAAAAAGATTATTATATGATAGTAAATGTTCACTATCAATTCCAAGGAAGGAAGCAGGTAAAGAAATGACAACTCAGGAAAAAGCGCTCCAGCTCCACGCGCAGCTCAACGGCAAGCTGGAGGTCGTCACCAAAATACCCGTCAAGACCAGGGAGGATCTGGCGCTGGCCTACACGCCCGGCGTCGCGGAGCCCTGCAGCGTTATCGCGAAGGACAAGTCGCAGGCCTACACCTACACGATGAAGGCCAATACGATCGCCGTTGTCTCCGACGGTTCCGCCGTCCTGGGGCTCGGCAATATCGGTCCCGAAGCGGCCATGCCGGTGATGGAGGGCAAAGCCGTCCTGTTCAAGGAATTCGGCGGCGTCAACGCCGTCCCGATCTGCCTGGACACCCAGGATACCGAAGAGATCATCAAGGCCGTCACCTGGCTCGCGCCCGGCTTCGGCGGCATCAATCTGGAGGATATCAGCGCGCCCCGCTGTTTTGAGATCGAAACGCGGCTGAAGGCGACGCTGAACATTCCCGTATTCCACGACGACCAGCACGGTACCGCCATCGTCGTGCTGGCCGGGATCATTAACGCCCTGAAGGTCGTGGGCAAGCAGAAGGAGGACTGCCGCGTGGTGATCAACGGCGCGGGCAGCGCCGGCGTCGCCATCGCGAAGCTCCTGCTCACCTACGGATTCCGCGATATCCTGATGTGCGACAGATCCGGCATCATCTGTGAAGGCAATCCGAACATGAACTGGATGAAGGAGGAGATGGCAAAAGTGACCAATCTCTCCCACCGGAAAGGCAGACTGGCCGACGCGATGCAGGGCGCGGATATCTTCATCGGCGTTTCCTCTCCCGGCGTTGTGTCCGAGGAAATGGTGGCTTCCATGAACCGCGACGCCATCCTGTTCGCCCTGTCCAATCCCGTGCCGGAGATCATGCCCGATCTCGCCAAAAAGGCCGGGGCCAGAGTGGTGGGCACGGGCCGCAGCGATTTCCCCAACCAGGTCAACAACGTGGTCGCATTCCCCGGCATCTTCAAGGGCGCTCTGGAGGGCCGCGCCCCTCAGATCACCGAAGAGATGAAGCTGGCCGCCGCCCTCGCCATCGCGGGGCTCGTCTCCGAGGAGGAGCTGAACGAGGACAATATCATGCCCGAGGCCTTCGATCCCAGAGTGGCCGAGACCGTGGCGCAGGCCGTCAAGGCGCACATTCACTGATCCCGCCTATCGGCGAAACCCGCCTGTCCCGCCGACGGGACGGCACCGCACAGGGAGACTTTTCATGATCCAGGAGCCGCTTCCTATTTACAAACTGATCGTCCTCTATATGCTCGACCGGCTCCCCCATTCGGTGAGCACGGCACAGATCAGCGAATTCGCAGTGGAAAAAGGCTATATGAACTTTCTGACGCTGCAGCAGGTCATCAGCGAGCTGAGCCGGACCGGCCTCGTGGAGGCGCAGAAGACCCACAACCGCACCCAGCTTCGGATCACCCGGGAAGGGCACGATACGCTTTCTTATTTTCAGGACAGCATTTCCCGGGATATCCGGGATGAGATCCGCACTTATCTGGAAGAAAACGGACTTCGGATGCGCAATGAGGCTTCCGTCCAAAGCGATTATCAGAAGATCGCGGAAGGGGAATTCGAAGCCAGGCTCCAGGCCACGGACAACGGCACCGCGCTGGTATCCATACGGCTGAACGTCCCCACGGAGGAACTGGCCATGCGGGTCTGCGACAACTGGCAGAAACACAACGAAGAGATTTATCGATATCTGACGACGGCGCTCCTGTAGGGAGCGCCGTTCTTTGTTCCGTCTTATTTTCGGGACGTCTGTCCGGCAGTGCGGGAAGCGTATGCCCGGAGCATGGCACGGGCAGGCATGCGTTCAGATCATCCCGACGGGAAAAACCGATCCTGTCCGTTCCGCTCACCGCAGGATCTCTCGGATCACGGTACCGTCCGCATTCCCCAGATCCAGCCCCATCAGCGCCGCCAGGGTCACGCCCTCGTCCCAGAGCTTCACGGTCCGTTCCACGGTGACCGGACGGATCCCGCAGCCTCCGGCCGCGAAAAAGGTCTGATACGCTTCTCCCTCCGGCAGGTATCCGTGCGTGGCCCGCATCTTATGCCGCCGTTCCTCGTCTACCGTCTTCGTCTCCGTCTCCCAGTCATCCAGAAAATACCAGCCCTCCTTCGCCTCCAGCATGGCGAAGCACGCCGGATCCGCGCCCAGCGCCGCGGCCTCTTCGGACGAAAAGACGCGGGCAATGCCGAAATCCTCCCGGTCCGCCAGTTCCCGCAGGATTCCAAGCAGGAATTCCTGCATTTTTTCATCCTTTCGGCATTTTCTGTGCAGATAGACATAGCAGCTGCCGTCGCAGTTCTTGGCAACGGCCTTCCAGCTCTTCAAACGGCCGTTTTCCGCCGTGAGCAGGCCCGCCTTCCGGAATACGGCGTTCACGCAGGCGATCCGCTCCGCATCCTTCTGATAATGGTCTCCCAGCACGATCACCGCGGTCTCTTGCATATCTCCGGTTTCGGAAAGGGCCTCCAGGATCTCCCCCAGCCGCGCGTCGTGCCGCCGCAGCGCCGCCGTCGCCTTCTCATGGTGTACGCCGTAAAGATGACGGTTCGTGTCCACATCCGTCAGATGCAGGAAAAAAAGTTCGGGATCGTATTTTCGGATCGTATACAGGGCGCACGCCTGAATGAAATCGTCCAGGGCCGGCTGACGGATCCCGTCCCTCAGATATCCGAACCGCCTGTTCAGCTCCAGCTGATAGCGAATGGGGCCGTTCGCAGCATTGGCGATGATCTGATTCTGCCATTTTCGCGTCACCATGATCTCCGGGACCGCATACGGGATCCCGCTCCTTCCCGCCGCGGGCCAGAGCAGGACCGCCGTCCTCAGGCCCTTTTTGCGCGCCTCATTCCAGAGCGTCGTGCTCCTGATATATTTTCTCTGAAAGATCCAGTCCGGCCGCTCCCTCTTCGGCTGCAGCTTCGTGTTGTTGACCACGCCGTGATTTTTCGGCATCCGGCCCGTCAGGATCGACGTATGCGCCGGGTAGGTGATGGAGGGATAGACGCTGTCCACATGCGGGCAGAGAGCCGCATCTTCAAAAAAAGCGCCGAAATGAGGCAGGGTCCGCAGAAAAGGCAGATCCTCCCGCCCCACGGCGTCAAAGGATATGATCATCACTCGCTTCGGATGTTCATTCATGAGATTTTCCCTCCCGAAGCCGCTTCATGTGCTCCCGGATCTTCGCCTCATATCCGCTGCCGTCCGGGCGGTAAAACTCCCTGCCCGTCAGCTCATAGGGAAGATACTGCTGTTCCACATAGTGGCCGGGATAATCGTGCGCATACTTATAACCCACCCCGTGGCCCAGCCTGGCCGCTCCCTTGTAATGAGCATCCTGAAGATGGGGCGGGATCGGCAGGTTCCCCGTGGCCTCCACTTCCCGGGAAGCCTCGCTGATGGCGTTCACCGCCGCGTTGCTCTTGGGCGCGCAGGCCACATAGGCTGCCGCCTGGGACAGCAGGATCTGCGCCTCCGGCATGCCGATGCGCTCCACGGCGAGCGAGGCCGCCACCGCGACCTGCAGAGCCTGGGGATCCGCGTTGCCCACATCCTCCGCAGCGCAGATCATGATCCGCCTGGCGATAAATTTGATGTCCTCCCCGGCATACAGCATCCGGGCCAGATAATAAACCACCGCATCCGGGTCGGAACCGCGCATGCTCTTGATGAAGGCGGAAATGGTATCGTAGTGATTGTCCCCGGTCTTATCGTAGCGCACAGCGCGCTTCTGAATGCACTCCTGCGCGGCCTCCAGCGTGATGCGGATCTTCCCGTCCGGCCCGCGTTCCGTGGTCAGAACGCCCAGCTCCACCGCATTCAGGGCCCGTCTGGCGTCTCCGTCTGCAGCATCCGAAAGGAACTCCAGGGCGTCCTCCTCGATCACCGCCCCGTAAGCGCCCATCCCCCGCCCTCTGTCACTGACCGCCCGAAGGATCAGCGCCCGGATATCCTCCCGGGACAGGGGCCGAAGTTCGAAGATGACGGAACGGGACAGCAGCGCCCCGTTGACCTCGAAATAGGGATTTTCCGTGGTGGCGCCGATGAGAACGATCGTACCGTCCTCCACGAAGGGGAGCAGATAATCCTGCTGCCCCTTGTTGAACCGATGGATCTCGTCGATGAACAGGATCGTCCGCTTCCCGTACATGCCCAGAAGCTCCTTCGCCCGCTCCACCACCTCTTCCATATCCTTTTTGCCCGCCGCCGTGGCGTTGATCTGCGTGAACTCCGCGCTTGTGGTGTTGGCGATGACTCGGGCCAGCGTGGTCTTTCCCGTGCCCGGCGGCCCGTAAAAGATGACGGAAGAGAGCTTGTCCGCCATGATCGCCCGATACAGCAGCTTATCCTTTCCGATGATATGCTGCTGTCCCACGACCTCCTCCAGCGTCCTGGGGCGGAGGCGGGCCGCCAGCGGCGACTCCTTTTCCTGGCTGGTCTGCCGCATATAATCAAATAAATCCATACTCCATCTCCTCACAGCGCGCGGACGATCCTGTCTGCCCGGCCGAATGTGTCCGACGGTTCTGTCCGTCTGGCCGGACGCTCCTGCAGTCTTCCTGCCCGGCCGAATGCATCCGGCGATTCCGCCCGTCTGGCCGGACGCTCCCGACGGCCTTCCAGCTCAGCCGGATGCGCCCAGCGGTTCCATCCATCCGGTCTCGTTCACTGGATCTTCATGTTCGGCCAGACCCGTTCCACCATTTCGTCCGGATAATTGGCATCCAGAAAGATCTCCACGGCGTTGTCCGCTTCCTCGCCCGCCTTCCGGTCCACATACCGGATCATCACAGCGGCGGAAAGCAGCGCGTCGCAGCACATCAGAAGGATCAGCGCCCAGGTGGCCGCCTTGGCCTTCAGCGGCGGAAGCTTTTCGATTCGGCCGCTGATCACGGGGTAACAGATCTTCACCCAGACCACGGAAAGAAGTCCCCAGAAAATGCAGTACAAAAGATTCGTCCGCCCGCCGATATTGAAGGGCATCCAGCTGTAATCCCAGAACGTGGTGCCCAGGAATACCTCGGTGAACAGACTGCACATATATTCATAGACGCCGCCCAGCACGGCTCCCGCCAGGAACACATACCGGTCGTCCTTCTTCGCCAGCCGCTGCAGCACCACGGTCAGGAGCACCGCGCCCGCACCCCAGACGATGCTGAACCAACCGTAGATCACGCTGGACCTGCTCATCCAGACGCCGCCCGTCACCCGGCAGTACAGCGTTTCGATGAGATCGCCCAGAAACGCGCAGATGATGAACACCCAGAACAGCTTATCCAGGCAGATGCCCCGGGCGAAGACCGGCTTTTCGCTATCTGGCCTTTCTATCCGCTCCATTTCCGGATAAGCCCGGTCCAGCCGCTTCCACATCGCCCGATAAATCTTTCCGCCCAGCCGGTTCTGTCTGGAGAACTGCTCCCGGAAAAGCTCCTGCTGCGCCTCTTCCAGCCTGTCCGCGCGGACGCTTCGGCGGATGACATAGAGGATCGTCAGAAAATCCGCCAGCAGCACCAGAAGAGCCGCCGCACAGATCAGCCGCAGGACCGTTTCCGGGATCAGCTCGACCGCCAGAAACACAAACGGATGGATCAGCAGGGCCGTGACCAGGACCGCCGCCGCCTTGGCCGCGGCCAGCGCGCTTCCCTTCACTTCGCCGCCGAACAGCGTGCTGCGCTCATATGCCCGGAATTTCTTCCGCCAGATCCGCTTGGAAAGGGCGCCGGACAGATAATCCACCGCGGAAACCACCGTCAGCGTCATCAGAAACTGGAGGATCAGATGATCCTTCAGCGTGGGCAGCGCGATGATCAGAATGTCCATCATCACGCCGTACTGCGGACAGATGGGAAGGCTGAAAAACCCCCGATTGACGAAACGCCGCTGTTTCAGGACCGCGTATGCGGTCTCCAGGCACCAGCCCAGAATGCCGTAGAGCAGAAGAAACGCGATGAGCTGCAGATTTGTGTATTCCACAGGATCCCCTCCTTTGTACCGTGCGCGGCCCCGGCCGCTGATATATTTTATTCTGTCGCATCATGCGCTGAAAATCAAGCGTTGCTTTTTCGGTCATCCGCAGACGGTTCAGTCGAACAGGATCTCATCCACCGTCACGAATTCGTAACCCTCTTCCTGCAGCACATCCACGATCCGCAGAGCGGCGGAGACGGTGGAGGCGTACTCGTCATGCATCAGGATGACGGCGTTTTCCTTTATCCGGGAAAGCACCCGGTCCACGACGGCGGACGCATTGGACGTGCACCAGTCCAGCGGATCGATATTCCACAGCACCGGGAACATGTTCAGCTCATCCTCAAAGCTCTTGTCCCAACTGCCGTAAGGAGGCCGCACATATACGGCCTCCTCTCCGGTAATTTCCTTTATGATCCCGTTAGTCCGGACCAGCTCGCCGCGAAACTGTTCCCGGTTGTCCCTTGTGAGCTGCAGATGGCTGTAGGTATGGTTTCCGATCAGATGGCCCTCCTCCTGCATCCGCTCCACCAGCTCGGGATATTTTTCCGCGTTTTCCCCCGTGAGAAAAAAACTGGCCCTCACGCCCCGCTCCGCCAGACCGTCCAGGAGCTTTGGCGTATATCTGGGATCCGGGCCGTCATCAAATGTCAGGGCGAGCTTTCCCTTATACAGCGCTCCTGTCCTCTCCCGAGGCCCGGCCGCGCCCGCTTCCGCAGCGCCGGTCTCCTCCGTTTTCGAGGCGCCGGTCTCCTCCACCTTGATCAGCCTGATCCCCAGACTGCCGATGATGTGCCCTGTTCTCTTTTCCCGGGAAATGGTTCCCGCCCGGACCGCCTGTCCGTTCGCTTCCTCTATTTCGTACTGCTTCTGCCCGCTCCAGACAGTGAACGCCAGCAGAAGAAGGCAAAACGCCCGCAGCAGATCGCACCGCCTGTTCCTATCCGCATTTGATCCGTTTCTGTCCATATCCGGCCCGGATGATCTCTGTCGTTATCATCATATGCCGAACGCAGAAAAAGTTTTCCAAAAGGGCACGATCCGCGAAAGGATTTCCGCTCCCGTACGGCTTTTCTCGGTCAGCCCACCACATTCTGCGGGCTGCCCTCCAGAAAGCGCAGGATATTCTCAAACACGATGACCGCGCGTTTATACAGCGCCTCTTTCGTGGCAAAGGCCACATGCGGCGTGGCCACAAGGTTCGGACAGTGCAGGAGCGGATGCTCCGCCGGGATCGGCGGCTCGCTCTCGAATACGTCCACCGCCGCGCCGCCCAGACGCCCCTCCTTCAGTGCCTCCGCCAGCGCCCGGCTGTCCACCACAGGTCCCCTGGCGGTATTGATCAGCAGCGCATCCGGCTTCATCAGCGCCAGCTCTCGTGGGCCGATCATGCCGCGCGTGCCGTCATTTAGCGGCACATGCAGGGACACGATATCGCACTCCGACAGAAGCGTATCCAGATCCGTCATCTTCACGCCCTCCGGATGCTTCGGGCTCCTGTTGTACCCGTAGACCTCACAGCCGAACGCTTTGGCGAGCATCGCCGTCCTGCTGCCGATGGCGCCCATTCCGACGACGCCGAATCTCTTCCCTTCCAGCTCCAGCCCCACCAGACCGGTTTTATCCCGCTCCTGCCGCACGGCCTCATTGCAGGATATGATCCTGCGGTACAGGCTCAGCGCCAGCCCGAACACCAGCTCGGAGACGGCCGTATTGGAATACCCGGCGCAGTTGCAGACCAGGATGCCTCTCTCCCTGCAATAATCCATCGCCACATGATCCACGCCGGTAAACGCCACCGAGATCATTTTCAGCTTCGGGCAGCGCTCCAGCACTTCCTTTTTGAAGGGCAGATTGGAAAACGCCAGGATATCCGCATCCTCCGCGCGCGCCGCCAATGTATCGGTATCCGTAACGCGCGTATCGTAATATACGATCTCGATCCGGCCGCCGAGCGTTTCTTCCGCCAGCTTCAGCAGTTCCTCCTTCTCCACACCGAGCGGTTCTATGATCACCAGCTTCATTTCCGTTCCTCCGTTTCCCCGTCTGCGCCCTTCTCCAGCTCCGCCAGCATCTTCGCGATCCTCTCCTGAGACCGGGAGATCGATTCAAAGACCTGCCTGATCCGTTCCCGGTAAGCGCCCTCCCCGCCTTCCATTTCATACATAGGATCCTCCGGGTCCGCGTCCGGATCCTCCGGCGCTTCGCCAGGCTGGTCTGGCTCTGTCTGCTCTGGCTCTGCGATCGACGTCTCCTTCACCTCATCTGACCGCCCTGCCTTTTCGGCCAACGTCTCCGATTCTCCGTCGGCCTGTTTCATCTCTGCGGTCGGCATCTCTGGTGCATCATTGATCCGCTCTAACGCCGCGGCAGACACTTCCAGCGCTCCGTTGGGCCGGCATGACTCCGTAGGCAGCGCTTCGGATGCTTCATCGGGATGTTCCAAAGCCACCGGCCCTGATTCTGCGTCCAATATCTCCGAAACTTCCCCCGTCTGCTCCGTCTCCCGCGCGGCCATCTCCGTTTCCGTCTCCTGCGGCGTCTGTTCCGCGTCCGCGCTCCCGATCAGCGTGACCTCCGTCTTTTTCTCCCCGATCTTTTTCTGCTGAGTGCCGAATGTCACCAGGGGAACCTGCTTGGTCCGGTCAGCCGCCGGATGCCCGGACGGCACGGCGGAAAGCAGCCTGGACATCAGGGATGAGAAGCCCGATTTCACGCCGCTGCCAGATTCTCTGCCTGCGGCATTTATCCCCAGCCTGCGTAAATGCTCCAGTCTCTTTTCGTATGCGTTCTTCTGCTCCTCTGCCTGCCGTTTTCTCCGCTCCAGCTCCCTGCGCAGATGCGCAGCAATTTTTCCCTGCTCCGCCAGCTTTTTCAGGGCGGTTTCCGTTTCCCGGCGCTGCTCCGTCAGCTCCGTCCTGGCGCTTTCCAGACTGGCCTGCAGCGCGTCCTTCTCTTTCCGCGCGGCTTTGTCCGCATCCAGCGCCGCTTCCAGCTCTGTTCGGACTTCTTCCATCTTTTTCCGAAGCGCGCTCAGGTCACTTTGGGACGCCTCCAGATTCTTTCTCGACGCTTCCAGCTCCGCCTGTAGCATTTCCAAATCTCTTTTTGACGCTTCCAGGTCTTTTTGGGCTGCCTCCAGCTCCATTTGCGCCGTCCCCAGCGCCGCCTTCGTGTCAGAAGCCTCTCTGCGCGCCCTTTCCGCTTCCGCCTGCAGGGCGTTTTTCTCTTCCCCGGCAGCCGCCAGCGCTTCCTTCTCCGCCTCCAGCTCCCGCCGCAGCGTTTCGGTCTCAGCTCCCGCGGCGGCAGCCGCCTCCTGCTGCTCCCGCAGGGAATCCTTCAGCTTTTCCTGCTGTACCCGTCCCATCCCAATCTCATTTTCCAGCTGGCCGATATATTCTTCCACTTCACCCTTTCGATATCCGCCAAACGCCGCCGTTTTGAATGCACTTCTCTTTTCCAACGCTTCCTCCTCCTTCTCCTATTTCTGTTTTGCCGACCTATTGAAAAAAAGTCTCATCTTCTCTGTGAAGATTCAGATGAGAAAGATACATTTCAGAAAAACCGTCCTGTTCCGCCAGATTGACCGATGTGCATATTCTCCGGATACGGGCCGCTTCTTCCCGCCCGCCTCTCCAGCCATACAGAAAAGCACCTGCCAAAGAAGTATTCCCGACTGCCTTGGTGCGCTCCGCCAACGAAGAAGGCAGAAGACCGATCTGTACCGCCTTCTGAACATCCAGAAAGTATCCGAATCCGCCAGCCAGCCAGACCTGTCCGATCTCTTCCGCTCCGATTCCGCAGGCCCGCATCAGCATACAGATCCCGGAAAAAACTGCTGCCTTTGCCATCTGGATCGCGCGGACGTCCTCCTGGGAAACATGCACGCGTTTTCCCGGCAGTTCCCTTCGTTTCCAGTCTATCCCCGCTGAAAACCATGGCTCCGCAAGCAACCCTGTCTCATCCAGGATACCGGCCTCCAGCAGTTCGCCGATCACGGCGATCATATCGGTCCCTTCCGATCCCGATCTTCCTTCAAAGGCCGGCCCCGCTGCAGTGGCTGTACAGAACAGTCTGTCCCGATTGCCCAGAACCAGTTCTCCATTCGTACCCAGGTCGATGAGCAGGCACATCTCTTGTTTTCTGCGCATGCCGACAGCCAGGATCCCAGCCAGGACATCCGCCCCCACGAAAGCGGAAATCCCCGGCAGCATGGTCAGATCATATCGATCCGTCTCCATCCCCTGCCTGCCGCCGATCCGCACCTTCTGTTCTTCCAGCGTCACAGGCGAAAAGGGATATCGGCCGAGTCCGTCCACCGGCAGTCCTGCCAGCAAATGCTCCATCGCTGAATTGCCTGCCAGAAAAATTTCCGGCCGCGGCAGCCTTCCGCATGTCCCGGTCAGACTCCGAAGCCCCTCTGTCAAGGCCTCGTCTACACATGCCTTCAGCATTCCTGCCTTTCCCGCTTCGGCTGCTCGGATCCTGGATACCACATCGCTCCCGTAACGCCTCTGTGGATTCATCTGCTTCCACTCCGCCAGCACTCTGCCGTCCTCCGCATCCCGTGCCTGCATGGCGATGGTAGTCGTCCCCAGATCCACAGCGATCCGGTACGCCGACGACAGTCCTGCCCCCGCTGCCGACTCCCCGGTCGACGGAAAGCCCGTCTCCGTCACGATCTGTATCTGCGGCGCCTGCACAAACTCGACCGTCACCCGGCAGGGCGCACTCACACGATGCAGGCAGGCCAACCTCATCCCATCCCGCAGCTCCTCCGGTGAAAAAAAGCGCCGTTCCACCGTTTCCGGCAGCGGTATTCCCTCCAGATAACGCACCCGGCATCTGCCGCAATTCCCGATCCCCATGCAGCAATCCTCGGGGCTGATGCCCCGTTCACGCAGCGCTTCCAGCAGCGTACCCGAAAATGGGTTCTCCAGGCATATTTCAGATAAACCGGTTCTTATCCCTGTCATAATGATATCCAATCCCTGCGAGCTTTTCTTCCAGCTCGGCCCTGCTGATGTCCAGATCCTCGCAGCAATTTTCCAGGCAGCTGTAAAAATCGCGCAGCTTTAAATTGATGAAACTGAGAAGCATGATGGGGTCCTGTGGTATCATATCCTACTCCTGTTTTCTTCCGTAAATTTTGAATTTCTCACCGCCAAACGCATATTCCCCATAAAAAGTCATATCATCGATGATTTTTTCATTTCTTCCGTCTTCAGCCATACGATCCTCATACAAAAACCATACTTCTTTTCCTTTTTCATCAATCGTATCATCTCCGTAAAGAATGACCGGCTCAGCCCAGGGAATATAATACCTGACACAGGAATCCAGATATCCAAACTGATCGTCCAAATAATATATCTGCGCCCCTGACCTTATATTCTGACTGGCAAATTCCACCACATGCTCTGTCGTATGCTTCATCTGACTGTTCAGGCAGTCTCCAAAAGTAATTCCACCGATCAGCACCAAAAAGGATTCTATCAGGACCACCAACCAGATTCGAAATTTCTTCACCATCAGACAGCTTCCGAGAATAGACAGCAGAATCCCTGGGATCAGATAACGGCTCACCAAGATCGGTCTCCCCATAAAGGTCATATACAGAATGCCAAAAAGCCATAATGCCCATACTGTTCCTTCCATCACAAGACACCACCAGGCTGCAGTTTTATCCTTCATCTTCATAAAACATATCAAACTGCATATCAGCAGCAGAACAAGCAACAACATATATATTTTTTCTGAGTAAGGTACGATGCTGTAAAATAGTTCACGCATTACCCCCAATCTGGACTTCGGCCATTCGATCCAGTAATTTCTATTTACCTGACTCACCTGTTTCAGCGCCACAAAAAGCCACGGCAGATAAAATACTGCCGTAAGCAGGCACATTGCAGACCAGGCCAAAACATTTTCTTTTTTCTTCTTTATTACAAAATAGATTCCCACTCCCATATATGTGCAGACCATCATAAGCAATCCAAAATAATGCGTATAAGCAGCGGCTAACCCGGTAATACAAAAAAAGATCCAATCCGCCTTTTTTTCATTCTTTATAAGCCGATAAAAAAATACTGCATTCACTTCCACCCACAGGGAAGTCCACATATACATTCGGATCTCTGCCGCCTTTTGAAACATAAAAGGATTTCCACAGACAAACAGAAGATACCAAACAGCACTTTTAGTTCCAAATTCTTTTTGAACAAAATGGGATATTTCAAGAATTCCTGCGAATGCGATCAGGGAAAATAACCGTCCCTGCCAAATCCCTGTACCCAATAACCCCTGAAATAGTTTAAGCCCAATATAATACAGCGGAGGATGCACATCACCAATTATCTGTTTCCACATCTCTCCCCATGGCAAAGCCGTCCAATTTACGCTGAAAAACTCATCATAATTTAACGTCCTGTTAAATATCAAAAAAAATGCTGCAACAAATATTATTCCCTGCACAGATCTTACCGTACAAGAGGGAAATACCCTTTCTTTTAATTCAACTTCCGTTTTCCTCATCATACCTCTCCTGCTCCTTCTGCCATTTATCAAAGTATAGCATGGATCTCCAGTTTATGAAAGGATTTTTGCGCATTCTTCCCGACACCAAATATTATGCTGCTTACAGATCCACTGACATCTATTGTCCAGATCATGCGTACAGGTAAAAAAAAGCCGCTCCGGATATCCAAAGCGGCTCTTCATCATCATACGCCAAAAATGCACCACATGGGGTACTTTCGCATGAACATTATTTACTTTTTCTCCGCCTCCAGCTTCCCGTCCCGGACGGTGATGAGGATCGTATCCCCCATCTCCACCCGGTCCGCCAGGATCAGCTTCGCGGACAGAGTCTCCACATATTTCTGGATGTAGCGCTTCAGCGGTCTCGCGCCGTAGACCGGATCGTAGGCGTTGTCCACGATGAACCGCTCCGCCTCCGGCGTCAGCTCGATGGAAAGCTCCCGGTCCGCCAGACGGCGGTTCAGATCGTCCACGATCAGGTGAATGATGCCGCCGATGTTCTCCTTCGTCAGAGGCTTGAACAGGATCGTTTCATCCAGCCGGTTCAGAAATTCCGGCCGGAAATGGCCGCGCAGTTCGTTCATCACCAGGGACTCCGCCTCGGGCCGGATCGTCCCGTCGCTCTCGATGCCGTCCAGCAGGTACTGCGCGCCGATATTGGATGTCATGATCAGGATCGTGTTCTTGAAATCCACGGTCCGCCCCTGAGAGTCGGTGATCCGCCCGTCGTCCAGCACCTGCAGCAGCACATTGAACACGTCCGGATGGGCCTTCTCGATCTCATCGAACAGCACGACGGAATAGGGCTTGCGGCGCACCGCCTCCGTGAGCTGGCCGCCCTCCTCATACCCCACATATCCGGGAGGCGCTCCGATCAGGCGGGATACGGCGAACTTCTCCATATATTCGCTCATATCGATACGGACCATATTGTTCTCATCGTCAAACAGCGCGGCAGCCAGAGATTTCGCCAGCTCCGTCTTGCCGACGCCCGTAGGCCCCAGGAACAGGAACGAGCCGATGGGCTTTTTCGGGTCCTTGATGCCGGCCTTGGAGCGGATGATGGCCTCCGACACCTTCGTCACGCCCTCATCCTGACCGATGACCCGCCTGTGCAGCTCCGCGTCCAGATGCAGCGTCTTATTCCGCTCGCTCTCCGTCAGCTTCGCCACGGGAATGCCGGTCCACCGGGAGATGATGCGGGCGATCTCCTCGTCCGTCACCGCCTCGTGCACCAGGGAAAGGTCATCCTTCTTCACCTTCTCCTCTTCGGCCTCCAGCTGTTTTTTCAACGCCGGCAGCTTCCCGTAGGCCAGCTCGGCCGCCCGTTCCAGATTGCCTTCCCGCTGGGCGATCTGAATCTCATTGTTCATGGCCTCGATCTCTTCCCGCAGCTTGGAAAGCCGTTCCACGCCCGCCTTTTCATTGTCCCACTGGGCCTTGCGGTTGTTGAATTCCGCCTTCAGCTCTGCCAGCTCCTTCTGCAGCGCTTCCAGCCGTTCCTGACTCAGATGATCCTCTTCCTTTTTCAGGGCGGCCTCCTCGATCTCCATCTGCATCACCCGCCGCTGCAGCTCATCCAGCTCCGTGGGCATGGAATCCAGCTCGGTCTTGATCAGCGCGCAGGCCTCATCCACCAGATCGATGGCCTTGTCCGGCAGAAACCGGTCGGAAATATAGCGGTTGGAAAGCACCGCCGCGCTGACCAGCGCGTTGTCCAGGATCTTCACGCCGTGATATACTTCATAGCGCTCCTTCAGGCCGCGCAGGATGGAGACCGTGTCCTCCACGGTGGGCTCATCCACCGTCACCGGCTGGAAACGGCGCTCCAGGGCTGCATCCTTCTCGATATATTTGCGGTACTCATCCAGCGTGGTGGCGCCCACGCAGTGCAGCTCGCCCCTGGCCAGCATAGGCTTTAAGAGATTGCCCGCGTCCATGGCCCCGTCGGTCTTGCCCGCGCCCACGATGGTGTGCAGCTCATCGATGAACAGAATGATCTGTCCCTCGCTCTTCTTCACATCCTCCAGCACCGCCTTCAGACGTTCCTCAAACTCGCCCCGGTATTTGGCGCCCGCCACCAGCGCGCCCATGTCCAGGGAAAAGATCTTTTTCTCCTTCAGCCCCTGGGGCACATCGCCCCGGACGATCCGCTGCGCCAGCCCTTCCACCACGGCGGTCTTGCCCACGCCGGGCTCCCCGATGAGCACCGGATTGTTCTTGGTCTTGCGGGAAAGGATGCGGATCACGTTGCGGATCTCCGCATCCCGGCCGATGACCGGATCCAGCTTCTGCGCCTTCGCCAGCTCCACCAGATCCTGTCCGTACTTCGCCAGCGTGTCGTACGTAGCCTCCGGATTGTCGCTGGTCACGCGCTGATTGCCGCGCACGGAGGACAGCGCCTGCAGGAAACGCTCCCTGGTGATGCCGTATTCCCTGAAGATCTGTCCGATCTCCCGGTTGGGATGGGCCAGCATGGCGAGAAACAGATGCTCCACGGACACATATTCGTCCCCCATCTGCTTCGCCTCATCCTCCGCCGAAAGCAGCGCCCGATTCAGATCCTTTCCGATATAAACCTGCCCGCCGGACACCTTCACGCGCTTTTCCAGGGCCTGCCGCGCACGGTCCGTAAAATGCTCCTTCTGGATCTCCATCTTTTCGATCAGCTTTAAGATCAGGCTGTCCTCTATGGTCAGAAGGCTGTACAGCAAATGTTCCTGCTCGATCTCCTGATTGCCGTACTCGTAAGCCAGCTTCTCACAGCCCTGCACGGCCTCCACGGATTTCTGCGTAAACTTGGAAATATTCATATGAATGCCTCCCTTCTGTTCTATTCGAAGTATAACAGATCGCTTCTAGTGTTACTATAGCATTTGTTGTTAGCCACGTCAAGCAGTGAGTGCTAAATAAATGTGAAAATTCTGTAAAAAAGAAGCCGCAGCGTGGAACATTCCATGCTGCGGCCTCTGAAACAGACCCGTTTTTCATTTTCGATGCGGTATGCCGCCCGGTACCGTCGGCGCGAAGGCTCCGCAGCTCGGGCAGCCCCTGTCCGCTGATACCGCTGAAACAGCGTGCTGCAGACGCACAGTTTCCGAACGCAGAAATCCGCGCTCTTACCTGCGGATCCGCACCGTTTTGATCTCAAACGCGCCGAAGGGCAGCACCAGGGCGTCGTCCTTCTCCAGCGGGATCTCCTCCAGCACGTTCTCCATCATGTCGCACAGCGCCGCGCTCTTCATGCCCAGCCTGCAGGTGATCTTCGCACTGCAGGATGCCTTTTTGGACTCATAGAGCCGCAGGATCACATCGCCGCTGCCATCCTCCGCGGGCTTCATGGTATCGAGGATCACGTTCGCCGCATCGACGGACAGAACGCTTTCCACATCCGCCCTTCCGGCCGTGACGGCGGGCCTTACGTTCAGCGCATAGCCCTGACGCACCGCATCGCTGTCCGCGAAGCTGCCGTCCCATGCGGTGAAAGCATAGGTGAACGTATGGACGCGGTTGTCCGCCCGCAGCTCGGGGCTGGCCGCCGCCCGAAGGAGCGTCAGCTCCAGCGCGTTTCCGTTCATGCTGATGCCGTATTTGCAGTCATTGAGCACCGCCGCGCCGTGAGAAGCGTCGCAGAGCGCGCTGTAGCGGTGATTGCAGACCTCAAAGCGGTCCTTATCGTAGGCCCTGGACCGGTGGGTGGGACGCTCCACATAGCCGAACTGCATTTCGTTGATGCCGTTCTCCGCGTGCACCGTCACCGGGAAGCTGACCTTCAGCAGCCGGTGCAGCTCCTTCCAGTCCACCTGCGTCGCGAATTCCAGCCTGTCGCTGTCCGCGGCCAGCGAGATCCGCTGCACCAGTTCGGAATTGCTGATCCGGCCTTTCAGGATCAGCACGCCTTCCAGGCCGTCCGCCCCGACGGTCACGGATGCGTCCGTCAGCGCCTCGATCTCCTGCTCGATATAGTTGGAATCGATATCCCACGCGTCGAACAGGCGGGGAACATCCTTATACAGCCGGAAGCGGTTCATCACATCCGCGGCGAATTCCCGGCCGGAATCCCGGCGAACAAAGGAGACCACCTCGCCCTTCCGGTTGATCCGCGCGGTCACCAGTCCGTTTTCCATCACAAAGCCGTCCTCCGTCTCGGTCACCGTTACCAGAGACACAGACGATGCCGACGCAGTCCCGGACTCTGCCGTCCGTTCCGCGGGCACGGTCCCGGCGGTATTCCCATCCGCCTGAGCGGGAATGAGGGAAACCGCTCCGCAGGAGGGCAGCTGCACCAGCGCCTTCACGCGGCCTTCTGCCGTCTGGACCGGCACCGGCGCTCCGTCCGCGGTGCAGGCCCCTCCGGCAAAGCGTTCCGGCAGCTCCACCAGCGCGGTGCGCGGAAAGCTCAGGGAATTCCACACCGTCACCGCCGTCTGATCCGCGCCGTCCGTCAGCGCCGCATATGCCTGCTCCTTCAGCTCACCGATGCCCGCCAGCATCTCATGGAAGGCTTCCTCCGCCTCCACATAGACCCTGGCGATGCTGGAGCCCGGCAGCATATCGTGGAACTGATGCAAAAGCAGCCGTTTCCAAAGGGCGTCCGCCTTTGCCTTGTCGTAGGACATGCCCTTTCCGACCGCGAGACTGCTCCAGAACTCCATCTCCCGCAGGGAAAGCTCACAGCGGCGGTTGTTCTGCTTGACCATGGCCTGAGAGGTATAGGTGCCCCGATGGGCGCTGAAATACAGCTCGCCCACATAGGTGTTGACGGGACCGCCCAGCTTTTCCATGTCCTCAAAGAACTCCACCGGACCGGCCAGCTTCACCTTCACGCCGCCCTCCAGATCCGCCTGCCGTCTGGCATATTCCACATAGTCGCGGCAGGGACCGCCGCCGCCGTCGCCGTAGCCGTAAGGCAGAAGGTACGCATCCAGATCCCGCACCTGCGTCCGCTCCCGCCAGACCTCGTTGATCTCCTTGGGATCGGTGCGGTAGGTATAGCTGGTCGGCAGGAAGGAAACGATCCGCGATCCGTCCATGCCCTGCCAGTTGAAATAATGGTAAGGGAACCGTTCCCCTTCATTGTAGGACCAGAAAATCTTCTGGGTCACCAGGTATTTTACGCCGAAGCTCTTCAGGATCTGCGGCAGCGCCGCCGTATAGCCGAAGGTATCCGGCAGCCACATGATCTGGCTGTCCACGCCCAGCTCTTCCTTATAATAACGTTTGCCGAACAGGAGCTGCCGCACCAGCGCCTCTCCTCCGGCCATATTGGTATCGGGCTCCACCCACATGGCGCCCTCCGCGATCCACTGCCCCCTCTTTATGGCCTCCTTGATGCGCGCGTACAGCTCCGGATAATATTCCCGGCACATCTCATAGGCCGCAGGCTGGCTCTGCAGATATCTGTAATCCGGGTACTGCTCCATCAGGCGCAGCTGGGCCGCAAAGGTGCGCGCCGTCTTGCGGTGCGTCTCCGCCGCGGGCCATAGCCAGACCAGATCCAGGTGGGAATTGCCGATGGCGTAAAAGGTGGGCATCGTAGAGCCGTTGTGTGCCTCCAGCGCAGGCCGGACCGCCTCTCTCGCCGCGCGGTAGGAAGCGATGCGCGCCTCCCTGGGCTGCTCGAAGTCCACGGTCAGCGTGAACTTCTCCAGCGCCTCCGCCAGCTTCGCGGCGCGAAGGGAGGTTTTGTCCGCCACATCCAGCAGATATCCCAGCGTCGTCACATCCATGTAAAGCTGATAGGCGTCCTCGTTCCAGACGCCGTAGGTGCATTTCCCCAGCACCCGCCTGGCCCCCTCCGGCAGGGGATCCTGATAGGCCCCCGGCAGGACCGGACCGGTGGCGCAGCCGCCATTGGGCGCTTCCGGAACATAATGCCCCGCATAAACCTCCATCAGGATATCGAACCGCTCTCCGCCCTGCGCGCAGAGCGTCAGCGCATTGTCCTCCACATAGTGATGGGGCTCGCTCACCCACATGGCCCGATAGGTGCCGAAGGCCCTGCCGTTGATGAACAGCGTGGATTCCCCGCCCGGGTTCAAATCCATGACGATCCTCTGCCCCTTCGCCGTCTCCGGCAGCACGACGCTGCCGCGCATCCAACAGTACTCCCAGGTATATCCCCAGGTGAAGCCGGGCTCCACCGGCTCAAAGGGTCCCTTCTGTGCCTCCTCCGGGGAGATGTGGTCCATGGTCCGAAACGCTTCCCATGCGATCTCTCCCAGCGGTTCATAGAAATCGTCCTTTAGGGTGCGGACCCAATGCTCGATCCGCCCCTTCCATTCCGAATGTATTACCTTCATGCGAAATCTCCTCTCATCCTTTCCGCCGCACAGCCCGTCCCGCTCTACACGTCTCTTCCTGTTCCGGCCTGTGCAGACACCGATAAAAATCCCGTGCTCCCGAAATCCGCCCTGCTCCGTTTTCCCCCCTTCCGCCGCTTCAACTCATCCATCGCGGACAGGATCGATCGGGTATGTATCTCCAATATAAGAAAAGCCCGCAGAAATGTCAACATGGTTTTCCGAAAAAAACGGCCCGTATTTTCCCCCAAAAAAAAGCTCGTATTTTCCAAAAAAACGCCTTCCGGCCGGTCAGCGCACATAAAAAGAGGCGGCCAAAAGCCGCCTCGGATATGCCGTATGGAATGTGCCGGAAGATCCCGTCTTATTTGCGCTGCAGGAAATCGGGGATCTTCAGGGATTTCTCCTCCACCTTGCTGCGCAGATTGGTCGGAGGCTTTTGAAGACCCGTCAGCGGAGGCTTCACCTCCGGACTGCCGGACGCGACGGTGCCGGTCTGCTGTGCGCCCGTATAGGGACGGGTCGTAACGGTACCGGACGCGTTCACCGTGGATTTCATGCCGGATATCCCGCTCATGCCCTTGCCCGCCGCACCGTTCATGATCGGCTTCTTCGCAAGAGAAGCGGTGAACCGGGATGCGGGGGACTCCTCGATGCCGGTGGCGATCACCGTGATGCGGCAGTAATCCGTCAGATTCTCGTCGTACATCGCGCCGAAAATGATGTTCACATCATCGCCCGTGATGCTTCTCACATAATCCACCGCGTCGGATGCGTCGAACATGGAAATATCGCCGGACACATTGATGATGATGTCGGTCGCGCCCGCGATCGTGGTCTCGAGCAGAGGGCTCTCCACCGCGGCCTTAACGGCCTGTACCGCCTTGTCGTCTCCCTTGCCTTCGCCGATGCCGATATGGGCGATGCCCTTGTCGCGCATGACCGTCTGCACATCCGCGAAATCCAGGTTGATGACAGCGGGCACATTAATCAGATCGGTGATCCCCTGTACCGCCTGCTGGAGCACCTCGTCCGCCTTCATCAGCGCCTCGGGCATGCTCGTCCGCTTGTCCACGATCTCCAGGATCTTATCGTTCGGAATGACGATCAGCGTGTCCACGTTGCCGCGCAGCTTCTCAATCCCTGCCAGAGCGTTGTTCATGCGGGTCTTGGCCTCGAACCGGAACGGCTTGGTCACCACGCCGACGGTCAGGATGCCGCGGTCCTTCGCGATCTTGGCGATGACAGGCGCAGCGCCGGTACCGGTACCGCCGCCCATGCCGCAGGTCACGAACACCATGTCCGCGTCTTCCAAAAGCTTATCGATCTCTTCCGAGCTCTCGATGGCCGCCTGTTCCCCGATCTCAGGCTTCGCGCCCGCCCCGAGGCCCTTGGTCAGCTTCTCGCCGATCTGCAGGTGCGTCTCCGCCTTGCAGAGCTGCAGGGCCTGCTTATCGGTATTGGCCCCGATAAACTCCACACCGTCGATCTGTTCCGTGATCATTCTATTTACAGCGTTATTGCCCGCGCCGCCTACACCGATCACTATGATCTTGGCCGCGGATTCCGCATCGTTTACTTTAATCTCCAGCAAGGGTGTTTCCTCCTTATCAATCGCATCACTACTCTAATCATCATATAATCATTTTCTCAATTGCGCAACCTCTTTTTTTAAAAAAATGTTCATAATTTCATTGTTTTTTTATATTGCGGTGTCAGCCGGAAACCTCATCCCGCTCCAGGGCCAGCCGTTCCAGCACGCACTGGCGGACCAGCGTCAGCGCGGCGCTCACCGCGGACTCCCGGACAATGGCCCGGTTCCCGTCAAACCGATATTCCCGGGCAGCCGCATGCCCTTTTACGCAGCAGCCGATATAGACAAGCCCCACGGGCTTTTCGTCCGTGCCGCCGCCCGGGCCCGCAATGCCCGTGACGGAAACCGACACCTCCGTCTTCGCCCGCTGCGCCGCGCCCAGCGCCATCTCCAGAGCGGTCTCCTGACTGACCGCCCCGAAGCGCTGCAGGGTCTCCTTGTCCACACCCAGGAATTTCCGCTTCGCCTTGTTGGAATATGTAATGAATCCGCCCCTGTAAACCTCCGAGGCTCCGGCCGCGGCCGTCAGTCTGCCGCCCAGCAGACCGCCCGTACAGGACTCCGCCGTGGAGAGCTTCCAGCCGTTTTCTCTGAGGATATGGAGGACGGCCTCCTCCAGCGTGACATCGGAATCTGTGGTATAGACGCGGTCCCGGAACCGTTCCTCCAGCTCCTTCACCACCGGCCCCACCAGACCGGCCGCCTCTTCCTCGTCCCGCGCCCGGGCCGTCACCCGCAGATGGACCTCGCCCGTCTTGGCATAGGGCGCCACCGTGGGATTCGACTGCGCGTCGATCAGCTCCTGGATCATGGAAGCCACCTTGCTCTCTCCCATGCCGCAGATCTTCACCGTTCTGGAATAAATGATCCCGGGACACAGCTGCGAAAGATAGGGCCGCACGCTCTTCTCGAACATGGGGCACAGCTCGCCCGGAGGGCCCGGAAGCAGAATGACCCGCTTCCCCTCCCGTTCCAGGATCAGGCCGGGGGCCGTCCCGTTGTCGTTGTCCAGCACCAGCGCCCCCTGGGGGACCAGCGCCTGTTTCCGGTTGTTCTCCGTCATCTCCAGCCCCCGGTTCTCAAAGAACCGCCGGATCCGCTCCAGGCTGCGGCTGTCCATGACCAGCGGCATCTTCATCAGGGCCGCCGCGGTCTCCTTCGTCAGATCATCGCTCGTGGGGCCCAGACCGCCGGACAGGATGACGATATCGGACCGCTTCAGCGCCGCGGCGATCGCGTTCCGCAGTCTCGCCGCATTGTCGCCCACCACGCTCTGATAATAACAGGCCAGACCCAGCGAGGCGCACTGCCTGGCCAGATAGGCTGCATTGGTATTCACGATATTGCCCAGCAGAAGCTCCGTCCCTACCGCGATCAGCTCCGCCGTCAGCGTATTTTCCTTTTCCTGCGCACTCCGGCCGCCCGCGCCGAAAATGCCTTTCCACCGTTCCCTCATACGCGTCAATGCTGTTCGGTCAGCACATCCCTGTTTTTCACAATATAATCAACGAGTGACACGACCGTCAGAATGAGTGCCGCCCACATCACGATCTGCGTCAGCAGGCGCAGAGGCGCGAGATCGGCGATCATCAGGCAGATCATGACCATTTGAAAGGTCGTCTTGAATTTTCCCCAGTAGCTCGCGGCGATCACACGCCCGTTGTCCGAGGCGATCAGCCGGAAACCGCTGATGATAAACTCCCTGCTGATGATGACCACCACGATCCACGCGGCCAACTTCCCCGTTCCCACCAGGCAGATCAGCGCGGCGCATACCAGCAGCTTATCCGCCAGCGGGTCCATGAACTTTCCGAAGTTCGTGATCAGGTTGTACTTTCGCGCGATATGGCCGTCCAGCAGATCGGTCAGACTGGCGACGATGAAGATCGCCAGCGCGATCCATTTCGACGCGCCGGGCACAGGATCCGTCAGCATGAAGATCACAAAAAAAGGGATCATGATCACCCTTGCGGTCGTCAGTTTATTCGGTAGATTCATCTTCCAATTCTCCTGTCAGATCGTATTCATGGGAGCCGGTGATCCGCACCCGCACGAAATCCCCGGAAGCCAGCTCCCGGTCCGTATCGATGAAGAGGTATCCGTCCACATCCGGCGCGTCCCGCCAGGTCCTGGCGGCGTAAACGCGCTCCTCCGTCAGCTTTCCTTCCACCATGGCGGTCACCGTTCTGCCCACCATGGACGCCTCTTTTTCGAAAGCGATCTCCTGCTGCAGCTCCATCAGCACATCCCGCCGCTCCTCGCGGAGCTCCTCGGGCACCTGATCGGGCATTTCGGCCGCCGCGGTATCCTCCTCCTGCGAATAGGGGAACACGCCCAGCCTGTCAAATTCCATCTCGTCCACAAAGGCCGCCAGCTCTTCAAAATCTTCCTCCGTTTCGCCGGGGAATCCGGTGATCAGGGTGGTGCGCAGACATATGTCCGGGATCCGTTCCCGGATCCTCCCGATGCGCTCCCGGATCTCAGCCTGTCTGGTGAGACGGCCCATCCTTTTCAGGATCCGGTCCGAGGCATGCTGTATGGGAATGTCCAGATAGTGACAGACCTTTTTTTCTTCTCGGATCACTTCGATGAGCTCATCCGTGATCTCCTCCGGATAGCAGTACAGAAGCCGGATCCAGACGATCCCTTCCACCTCCGCCAGCTTTTTCAGCAGCTGGGGCAGCCTCTTTTCCCCGTACAGATCCCTGCCGTAAAGGGTCGTTTCCTGGGCCACCAGGATCAGCTCCTTTACGCCGCCCTCCGCCAGCGTCCTCGCTTCTCTGACGAGCGCCTCCATCGGGACGGAACGGTAACGGCCGCGCACCTTCGGGATCACGCAGTAACTGCAGCGTTTATCGCAGCCCTCTGCGATCTTGAGATAGGCATAATATCCGCCCGTCGTCACGCTCCTGGGGATATCGTACAGACAGGGCCTGTCAATGTCAAAAAGCGCGTTTCGCGCATTCCCGGCCAGCACGCTCTCCAGCGTATCCGCGATCTGATCGATGGCCGCAGTGCCCACCACCGCATCCACCTCCGGGATCTCTTCGGCGATCTCCGCGCTGTAGCGCTGTGCCAGACAGCCGCAGACGATCAGCGCCTTCAGACGTCCCTGTGTCCGCCGCGGCGCGAATTCCAGTATCGTGTTGATGCTCTCTTCCTTCGCGTCCCCGATGAAGCAGCAGCTGTTGATGATCACGGCGTCCGCCTCATCCTCATCGTCCGTAAAGGTATAGCCCTTCTGCGCCAGAAGACCCAGCATCCGTTCCGAATCCACCAGATTCTTGTCGCAGCCCAATGATATGAACAAAATCCGCATAAATCATTTCTCCAAAGGCCGGAAGCTGGCGGGACAGATCCGTCCGGTCCGCTCCCGCACGGAGGATCCTTCTCACTCTTCGCCTTCGGCTTCCTCATCGCCGAGGATCTTGATCTTCCCCTGGCGCAGCTCCTCCACCGCCAGGGACAGCGGCTTTTCCCCGCCCCTGGCGCGCACCAGCGGCTCATGTCCCGCGATGATCTGTCTGGCCCGCTTGGAGGTCGCCATCACGATCGAATACCGGCTGTTGACGATCTTCTCTTCTCCGGGCTCCACATCGCTGTTCACCACTTTCATCAGATCAGAATAAGACGGATGTAACATTATTTTTCTCCTTTCGCGAGCTCCTTCAGCTCTCTGCGCATTTCTTCGATGAATGCCGTCCTGCAGGCAGGACGCTGATGTGCGGCGCGGATCAGCGAATGCATCTGTGCCGCGCATTCTTCCAGGTCGTCATTGACCACGATATAATCGTACTGCTCGATCCCCTCCGCCTCCTGCGCGGCCCTGCGCAGACGGCTGTCGATCACTTCTTCGGACTCGGTCCCCCGACTGGTCAGGCGTCTCTTCAGCTCCTCCAGGGTGGGCGGCATCACGAACAGCAGGAGCACATCCGGGAACTGCTCCCGGATCTTCAGGGCGCCCTGGATCTCGATCTCCAGGATCACGTCCTTCCCGCTCTGCAGCTGCTCCATCACCCACGCCTTCGGCGTCCCGTAATAGTTCCCGCAGTAGCAGGCATACTCTACCAGCCCGCCCTCCGCGATCGTCTTTTCAAAGGTTGCCCTGTCCACAAAAAAATAGGAAATGCCGTCCTCTTCATCCGGTCTCATCGGTCTGGTGGTCATGGAAACGGACAGCGCGTAACCGTCGTATTCCGACACCAGGCGCTTCATCAGCGTGCCCTTGCCCGCGCCGGAAAACCCCGATACCACGACCAAGATCCCTTTATCCTTCATCCGTTTCCTCCTTCTCCGTCAGAGGCGCTCTGTCCTCCCGGCCCTGCTGCGTCCTGGCGCAGATCGTCTCGGGCAGCAGCGCGGAAAGGATGAGCTGGCTGTTCTCCATCACCAGCACCGCCTTGGTGCGGCGTCCCTGTGTGGCGTCCACCGCCGTCCCGGCTTCCTTGGCCCGCTGGACCAGCCGCTTGACGGGCGCTGACTCCGGGCTCACCACCGCGATGATCTTATCCATATTTACAACGTTTCCAAATCCGATATGAATGAACTGGCTCAATTGATCCTCCATGCGGAGCGGCACGTCCGGAAGACATCCCGCCCAACGCGCGTCCGTCGCTTTCCGGCGCAATGCGGCCATCCGAAAGCCATCCCGTCCGCGGCACGCCGGAATGTTCCGCCCATCCCGCTCTTATTCGATGTTCTGGATCTGCTCGCGGACCTTCTCGATCAGGGTCTTCAGCTCGATCCCCCTGTCCGAGATGACCAGATCCGTCGTCTTGGACAGGATCGTATTCGCCTCACGGTTCATCTCCTGCGCCACAAAATCCAGCTTGCGCCCGATGCCGCCCCCGGCCGTCAGCGCCTGCTCCATGGCGGCGATATGACTCTTTAAACGGACGATCTCTTCATCCACGCACACCTTGTCCGCGTAGATCGTGACCTCCGTCAGGAGGCGTCCCTCGTCCGCCTTCGCGTCGCCCAAAAGCTCCTTCACGCGCTCGGTCAGCTTCTGGCGGTACTCCGCAATGATCTGCGGGGAACGCGCCTCGATGAAATCCACATGCTCCCGCAGCTCCTCCAGCTTTGCCAGAAGATCCGCCTGCAGATGGGCCCCTTCCCGCACGCGGGACTCCACGAAGCCCTCCGCCGCGCCCCGCAGCGCCTTCTCCAGCGTTTTCCAGATCCCTTCCTCGTCGATCTCGGCCTCTTCCATGGAAAAGACCTCCGGGAAACGGGACAGCACGGACACCCGGATATCGTCCTCCAGGCCGAACTCCTCCGCCATCTGCCGCAGATATTCCAGATATCTGCCCGCCGTATCCCGGTTATACCGGATGCTCACATTCTCCTGTGCCACTTCCTCACAGGTGATGAAGAGATCCACCTTGCCCCGCTGGATATACTCCTTCAGAACGCTCCGGATAGAGGCCTCAAAAAAATTCAGCCGCTTGGGCATCTTCAGATTCACATCCAGATATCTGTGGTTGACAGACTTCATCTCCACCGTGAATCTGCGGTCCGCGTCGCTGACCTCACACCTGCCGAATCCTGTCATGCTCTTGATCATTGGTACTCCCGTCCGCGCCCTGCGCGCTGTGTGCCGTCCTGAAGGATAACCGCGGCGTTTCTTCGCGGTTATCCTTCATTATAAAATAACCCTTTCTTTCCGTCAAGACTTCTGTTATACTAAAATGACGGACAAAACCGATACTGACAGCAGTCCAGAGACCCTTCGGAAAACGCCCCGGCAGAATGCGCGCCCCGCCGCTCCTGTGCATTCCTTTTCCGGACACGCTCGCGCTCGGAGAAAAGCGCAGCGGTACTAGGCTCAGCTTCGTCCGCACGGACTCGCTTCGCCAAGGACCGGCGCTTTTCTAACGGTCCGGGAAAATGGAATGCACAGGAGCGGCGGGGCGCGCATTCTGCCGGGGCGTTTTCCGAAGGGCCTCTGGACTGCCGTTGTTCCGTTACCGTGCGTCCGGAAAGGAGTCCCCATGGCTTTCGACGGCATCACCATCGCAAACCTCGTACACGATCTGAATCAATTTCTGCCGGACGGCCGGCTGGCGCGGATCGCCCAGCCGGAGCCGGACGAGCTGCTCCTGACGGTCAAAATGAGCCAGGAACGGCAGCAAAGGATGGGCATAAAGGGCGGTCAGATCCGGCTGTGCATCTCCGCCAGCGCGTCCCTGCCGCTCATGTATCTGACGCAGGAAAATAAACCCAGCCCGCTCACGGCGCCCAACTTCTGCATGCTGCTGCGCAAGCATCTGCAGAACGGCCGCATCGTTTCCGTCACCCAGCCGGGGCTGGAACGGGTCGTGATCCTGGAGATCGAGCATCTGGATGAAATGGGCGACCTGCGCCGCAAGAAGCTGATCGCCGAGCTCATGGGGAAGCACAGCAACCTCATATTCTGCGACGAGACGGACACCATTCTGGACAGCATCAAGCACGTTTCCGCCATGATGAGCTCCGTCCGGGAGGTGCTGCCCGGAAAGCGCTGGTTCATTCCGCAGACGCAGGAAAAGGCCGATCCCCTGACGCTGGACCGTTCCGCCTTCCTGGAGCTGGTCTTCTCCCGCCCCGCGGACTGTTATAAGGCGATCTATACGGCCTGCACCGGCCTCTCTCCCGCCGTCGCGCATGAGATCTGCTATCGTGCAGGCGGTAGCGCGGACCTGTCCGCCGCGGCCTGCGATGCATCCACGCGGGAAGCCGTCTGGCAGGCCTTTTCCGGGATCATGGATGCGGTGCGGGAAGGGAATTTCTCCCCCTGCATCGTCTATGAAAACAACAGCCCCGCCGAATACGCTTCCATCCCGCTGACCTCCTGGCCCGCCGACAGCCGCCGGGACTACGCGGACATTTCCTCTCTGCTGGTGGACTATTACGCGGAAAAAAACAGGATCACCCGGATCCGGCAGCGTTCCGCCGATCTGCGCCGGATCGTTTCCAACGCGCTGGAGCGCTGTGTAAAAAAATACGACCTGCAGCAAAAGCAGATGCGGGATACCCTGAAACGGGACAAATACCGGATCTACGGCGAGCTGCTCAACACCTACGGCTACAGCGCCGCCCCCGGCGCGAAATCCCTGGAAGCCGTCAACTACTATACCGGCGAACCCGTGACGATCCCGCTGGATCCCAGGCTCTCCGCCGGGGAAAACGCGAAGCGTTATTTTGAAAAATACAATAAGCAGAAGCGCACCTGGGAGGCCCTTTCCGCCCTGACGCTGGAGGTGAAGGCACAGATCGACCATCTGGAGTCCATCTCCACCGCCCTGGATATCGCCTGGAAGGAAGAGGATCTGGCGCAGATCCGGGAGGAACTGATCGAGAGCGGCTACATCCGCCGCAGGGCGGGGACCAAAAAGGCGAAGATCACCAGCAGGCCCTTCCACTACATCAGCAGCGACGGGTTCCATATGTACGTGGGCAAGAACAATCTGCAGAACGAAGAACTGACCTTTAAATTCGCCGTCGGCAGCGACTGGTGGTTCCACGCCAAGGACATGCCGGGCTCCCACGTCATCGTCAAGGCGGAAGGAAAGCCGCTTCCGGACTCCACCTTCGAAGAAGCTGCCCGGCTGGCGGCCCACTATTCCAAGGGCCGGGAGCAGGACCGGGTGGAGGTGGACTACGTGGAGAAAAAGCAGGTCAAAAAGGTGGCGGGCGCCAAACCGGGCTTCGTCATCTACCACACCAATTACTCCATGCTCATCAGCACAGATATCTCCGGTATTGAACGGCTGGAAGCCTGAACCGCCCCGCCGGACGGCAGACGCCGCAGGCCGTGTCCCAGGGCGGCAGGAACGGACAGGGGGACCGTGTTGATTCAGACCCGCTCTCGCTTCGTGAAAAACGCAGCGGTACTAGGCTCGGCTTCGTCCTCACGGACTTGCCTCGCCAAGGACCGGCGTTTTTCAAGAGTCTGAATCAACACGGTCCCCCTGTCCGTTCCTGCCGCCCTGGGACACGGCCTGCGGCGTCTGCCATCCGGCGGGGCGGTTCAGGCTTTGGCCTTATTTCGCGTTTCCGGAGAACAGGCTCTTCACGTGGTCCACCTCCGTCTGCGTCGCCTTTGCGGCGGGGACGTAGTAGGACTTTTCCCGCGCGATCTGATACAGCTCTTCCTGAGACTGCTCGCACGCATTGCGGAACTGCTTCAGCGTCGTCTTGAGCTCCTTGTTTTCCGTCTGCGGGATCATCTCCCCGAAGCGCATGAGCTCGCCGTTGATCCCGGCCAGCGTATCCGCCACCATTGTCTTATCCTCAAACATTCGCTTCCTCCATTCTGCCGGTTCCGGCTCACTGCAAAAACTTCATCAGGGTCTGCTTGTTCTCCAGCGCGGATTTCGCCCCTTTTTCGAAAAACTGCCGGATGGTCTCATCCTTCGCGCAGTCCGCGTACTCCTGCATCTTGCAGTGAGTGGTGTCGTAGCCGCCGATCAGATGACGCAGATTCTGCAGCTCCAGTTCGGATAAATTTGCCATGATCTTCCTCCTTTTCTGACCGCCGCACGCTTGGGGGAAGCCCCAGCCGTCCGGCGGCCGTTTCCGTTTGGACTACGCTTACAGTATGCGCGCGTTCCGCCGTTTTTATACGAAGAAAAAGCTCAGCCCGCGATCTCCCCGTAGGGGATCACCGTTTCCACATATCCGGCCGCATAGGGCGCGATCTCATAGGGCTGCAGGAAAAACGCGATGCCGGTCTCCGTGAAATAATATCCCGCCTTTTCCATGTCATAATCGGCCAGCTTTTCCCCGGCGTCCGCGTAAAAACGGTCCGGGCCGTCCCGCTTCACCAGCTCCGCAAAGCGGGCCCGCAAAAGCGCTTCCCACTCGCCGCGTTCCTTTCCCGTGATCTCGGAAAGCCCCGTCTGCTGCCCGTCCGAGAGCCGGAACACCCAAACCTCCCGATAGGGGATGCCGGAGCTGCCGCCCCCATCCAGACTGGACTCCGTCAGCACGCTGACATAGCCGCCCCACGCCGTCACATCGCGCACTTCATAGGCTTCGTTCCAGGGGGCCTCCCAGCCGCTGTCGCGGCTCTCCCGATAGACCTCCAGAGCGGTCTGCCGGGTGGAGCCTTCTCCCGATTCGCATTCCTCCAGCGTTTTCCTCGCCCATTCCTCAAAAAAGCCATTGATATCCGCGATCCCCGTCTGCTGCCCGTAAAACACCGGATAGGAGATCTTCACGCGGAAAATGGCGGTCTGGTCCTCCGCCTCGTACTGCCGCTCCAGACGGCTGATCACATAGGTCATATCCCCGGTCCCGCCTCCGGCCAGCTCATCTCCCACTCTGTCGGCGTCCACCGTCTGCCCCCGGACAGCGCTTCCCGACACGTTCAGATCGGCCTCCGGCGCGCTGCTGCCTCCGCCCGCCGTCCCGGACGCATACGCGGCCGCCCCGGAGTCCTTCTCCCCGGACGTCTGCGGGCCGTATCCGCCGTCACCCGCTCCCATCGCCCGGCCCGGCTCTGCCTGCTCCAGGTCATACGCTTCCAAACCGCCCTCTGCGGATGCGCTCTCTGTCTGCGGCATCCCTCCGCTGTTTCCCTCCGCTTTTCCTTCGGCCTTATCCCCCGGCCCGCCGTTCCGCAGCGCCAGGATCCCCGCCAGCAGCACCGCAGCCGCGCCCAGCGCCGCGATCACACAGATCCATTTTTTTTCCGCTCTCATCTCCATCTCCATTCCGAAACGCCCGCGCGGCAGGTCGGCGGGAAATCCCCGCGTACAGCTCATCAGAGAATGCCGCCCAACGTGTCCCGCCCCGTCCGCCGTCATGGTACCCGATGACCGGGCCGCACTTTTGCTCTATGCGATCATTCCCGTTTTGGCGCAAAAATATACACCAGAACCCATCTTCGGGTCCTGGTGTATCCATTTTTTCTATATGACTCAAACTTCCCACACCATTTGGTGTGATGAGCCTTGAAAAATCAATACTTTAACCGATAAAAATGGCATAAACCC
>CANRMT010000010.1 GCA_947631815.1 uncultured Eisenbergiella sp. | reverse complement strand
CGGATTATTTTTAAGGGATTTATAACAGATACTGCCAGATATGAGTTCTGCTGGCAGAACTGCGGAAACTCAAGCCGCGCATGTCATTGCATATTTTGTTCTTCTGTGGTATCCTTTTTAGGATAGAAAGACCGGAATGCGGTCTGGAAAAGGAAAGGATTGTGCGCATGAAAAAGGCATTGATCACCGGGATCACGGGTCAGGACGGCTCCTACCTGGCCGAGTTCCTGCTGGAAAAGGGATATGAGGTGCACGGGATCACCAGAAGGGCGTCGGTCTCCAACACCTCCCGGATCGACCATCTGATCGCACGGGGCGCCGTGAAGCTGCACGACGGGGATCTTTCCGATTCGTCTTCGCTGATCCGCATCATTTCGCTCACGGAGCCGGATGAGATCTACAATCTCGCGGCGCAGTCTCATGTACAGGTATCCTTCGATGTGCCGGAGTATTCCGGGGACGTGGACGCGCTGGGGGTGCTGCGCATCCTGGAGGCCGTCCGCATGCTGGGCCTGATCCAAAAGACGAAGATCTATCAGGCATCCACCTCGGAGCTCTACGGGAAAGTGGAGGAGGTCCCGCAGAGGGAGACCACGCCGTTTCATCCCTACAGCCCCTATGCGGTGGCGAAGCAGTACGGCTTTTGGATCACCAAGGAATACCGGGAGGCCTACGGCATGTTTGCCGCCAACGGGATCCTTTTCAATCATGAGTCCGAGCGCCGCGGGGAGAATTTCGTGACGCGGAAGATCACGCTGGCCGCCGGACGGATCGCGGAGGGCCTGCAGGACCATCTGGAGTTGGGAAATCTGGACTCCAAACGGGACTGGGGCTATGCGAAGGACTATGTGGAATGCATGTGGCTGATCCTGCAGCAGGAGAAGCCGGAGGACTTTGTCATCGCCACCGGCGTTCAGCACACGGTGCGGGATTTTGTGGAAAAGGCCTTTGCGGCCAACGGGATCGCGCTGCGCTGGGAGGGGACCGGCCTGGAGGAGAAGGGCTTCGACGCTGCCGACGGCAGAATGCTGGTCTGCGTCAATCCCGCCTGGTTCCGGCCCACGGATGTGGACAACCTCTGGGGCGATCCCACGAAGGCGCGCACTGTGCTGGGCTGGGATCCGCAGAAGACCGGCTATGAGGAGCTGGTGCGCATCATGGCGGAGCATGACAGAAAGCTGGCCCGGCGGGAACGGGCGCTGCGCGATGCAATGTGACGGATGAGTGCCGCGCAGAATATAAAATGACGAAGAGCGCCGCAGGGCACGATGCGGCGGCAAAGAGATAAAGAGCGCGTCAGGCGGCATGGGTGGCGGGCCGCATCCGTCCATGGGCAGATCGGAGAAAAAATGGAAAAAAACGCAAAAATATATGTGGCGGGCCATCGTGGAATGGTGGGCTCGGCCATTGTGCGGGAGTTGGAAAAACAGGGCTATCATGATCTGATCCTGAGAAGCCACCGGGAACTGGACCTGTGCAGGCAGGCGGATGTGGAGGAGTTCTTCGCGGAGGAGAAGCCGGAATATGTATTCCTGGCGGCCGCCAGGGTGGGCGGCATCGTGGCGAACCAGGAGGCGCTGGCGGATTTCCTGTACGAGAATATGATGCTGGAGATGAACGTCATACATGCCGCGTGGAGGAACGGCTGCAAAAAGCTGTTGTTCCTCGGCTCCTCCTGCATTTATCCGCGCATGGCGCCTCAGCCCATGCCGGAGAGCTGTCTGCTGACCTCCGAGCTGGAAAAGACCAACGAGGCCTATGCGCTGGCCAAGATCTCCGGGCTGAAATACTGTGAGTACCTGAACCGGCAGTACGGCGCCGACTATATTTCCGCGATGCCAACCAATCTTTACGGTCCCAACGACAATTATCATCCGACCCACAGCCATGTGCTGCCGGCCCTGATCCGCCGTTTCCACGAGGCGAAGGAGGCGGGGCTTTCGGAGGTGACCTGCTGGGGGAGCGGGAAGCCGCTGCGGGAATTTTTGTATGTGGACGATCTGGCGGAGGCATGCGTTTTTCTCATGAACCGCTATTCCGGGAACGAGACGGTGAACGTGGGGACGGGAAAAGAGTTGACGATCCGGGAACTGACGGAATTGACCGCGAGAGTCATCGGTTATAAAGGGAAGATCTGCTGGGATCCGAGCAAGCCCGACGGTACGCCCCGCAAGCTGCTGGACGTATCCAAGCTGGAAAGGCTGGGCTGGAAATACCACACGGAGCTGGAAGACGGCATCCGCCTGGCCTATGAGGATTTCCTGCACAATCCCATGAGGGCAGAACGTTGAAGATCATTCTATTGTCCGGCGGATCCGGAAAGCGCCTCTGGCCCCTTTCCAACGATGTCCGCTCCAAACAGTTCATTAAGATCTTTAAAGCTCCGGACGGGGAATATGAGTCCATGGTGCAGCGCGTGTACCGGCAGATCCGCGGCGCGGTGCCGGAGGCGGAGATCACCATCGCCACATCCAGGGCGCAGGCCTCCGCCATTTATAATCAGATCGGGGAGGCCGCGTGGATCTGCGCGGAGCCCTGCAGACGGGATACGTTTCCCGCCATTTCCCTGGCTGCGGCGTGGCTTCGGGACAAAAAGCGGACCCCGGAGGACGAGCCGGTGGTCGTCTGCCCGGTGGATCCCTTTGCGGAAGGGGATTATTTCGATGCGGTGGCGGCGCTGGGGAAGCTGGCCGAAAGCGGCGCGGCGGACCTGGCGTATCTCGGCATCGTGCCGTCCTATCCAAGCGAAAAATACGGTTATATCGTTCCGGAGGACGGCGGCACCGTCAGCCGGGTGAGATCCTTCCGGGAAAAGCCCGATGTGAAGACGGCGCAGCGCCTGATCGAGGCAGGAGCGCTCTGGAACGGCGGCATCTTCGCCGCGCGGCTGGGGTATTTCCTGCGGCTGGCTGAGGAAAAGCTGGGGCTGACGGATTATGACGATCTGTTCGACCGGTATGCGTCGCTGCCGCGGATCAGCTTCGACTATGCCGCGGCGGAACAGGAAAAGAACGCGCTGGTCCGCCGCTTTTCTGGAGAATGGTGGGATCTGGGCACCTGGAATACGCTGACGCAGGCGATGGAGGAGGGCGCGGTGGGCAATGCCGTGCTGAACGAGACCTGCGAGAATGTGCACGTGGTCAATGAGCTCGATGTTCCCGTGCTGTGCATGGGGCTTAAGGACGTCGTGGTCTCCGCCAGCCCGGAGGGCATACTGGTCTCGGACAAGGAGCAGTCCAGCTATATCCTTCCTTTCGTGGACCGGATGGATCAGAAGATCATGTTCGCGGACAAGTCCTGGGGCAGCTTCCGGGTCATTGACGTAGAGGACGGGAGCATGACCATCAAGGTGACGCTGAGGCCGGGACGCAGCATGAACTATCACAGCCACGAGCACCGGGACGAGGTCTGGACGGTCATTTCCGGAGAGGGTCGGACCATCGTGGACGGGATGGAGCAGCCGGTGCATCCCGGGGATGTGATCACCATGCAGGCGGGCTGCCGTCATACCATCATCGCGGATACGGAGCTGAAGGTGATCGAGGTCCAGCTGGGCAGGGAGATCAGCGTGAATGACAAACGAAAATATGAGCCCGAAGGCTGAGCCGTTTCTGCTGAAGCCTGTCGGGAAAGACTATATGTGGGGCGGGAGCCGCCTGAACGACGATTTTTCCAAAGGGATCGATATGGCGCCGCTGGCGGAGACCTGGGAGTGCTCCACGCATCCGGACGGGATCAGCCGGGTGGACAGCGGGCCCTTTTCGGGCATGCTCCTGACGGAGGTGCTGGCGCTCCATCCGGAATATCTGGGGACCCATCCCAAGACGAAGGGAGAGCTGCCCGTCCTGATCAAATTCATCGACGCCCATCAGAACCTGTCCGTGCAGGTCCACCCCGATGACGATTATGCGCGGGTGCATGAGAACGGTTCCCTCGGGAAGACGGAGATGTGGTACGTGCTGGATGCCGCGAAGGACGCGTCCCTGATCTACGGCTTCTACCATGATATGGACCGGGAGCTTCTGCGCGAAAGCCTGCAGAAGGGCACGGTGGAAAAGTACCTGCAGAAGGTGAAGATACACAGGGACGATGTGTTCTATATCGAGGCGGGGACGGTGCACGCCATCGGCGCGGGCGCGCTGATCGCGGAGATCCAGGAGAATTCCAATCTCACCTACCGGCTTTACGATTATGACCGCGTGGACAAATACGGAAACCGTCGGCCGCTTCACATCGAAAAGGCGCTGGAAGCGGCCAATCTGAAGGGGAGCGACCGCCCCCGGCAGCCCATGCGCGTTCTGCGCTACAAAAAGGGCTGCGCTATGGAGCTGCTGTGCCGCTGCAGATATTTTCAGGTGGAGCGCCTTTTGATCAATACCGAGCGCTGCCGCGAGCTGGCGGCATTTCAGAGCGGGAGCAATTCCTTTCAGGTATTTTTATGTACCGGAGGATGCGGCGTCCTTCTCACGGAACAGGGAACGGGGATCCGTATTTTTCGGGGAGACTGTATTTTTATACCGGCGGACTGCGGCCCTTTCCGGATCCACGGAAAAGCGCAGATGCTGGTGGTGAGCTGTTGATAAAGACGCCGTCCGCGGGATGGAGAAGAGGAAATGTATCAGGCGAAGTCGAGACTGCAAAATCTCATCGTGCTGCTTTTGGACTGTATCTGCATCACAGTCAGTTTGATCGCGGCCAACTATATCCGGAACGGAAGACTGTTTTACAGCGACGATATCCGCATGGATTTCGGACTGCTGCTGGGGATCGGCCTTTCCGTTTTTCTGGGCATGAATCTGTTCCGCAATCTGAACCGGAACATTTACCTGCGGGGTCCGCTGCACGAGCTGTTCCACATCCTGCGGAACAACGTGATCCTGTTCGCCGTCACCGCGGTCATCCTGTATTTCCTGAATCTGATCGAGGCCTATTCCCGGCTGGTGTTTTTCTACTTCATGATCCTGGACTGCCTGTTCATGTTCGCGGCCCATCAGCTCTGGAAGCTGGCCATGCCGGTGCTGTACCAGTATTTCGGCGAGACCCGCAGGCTCCTGCTGGTGGCGGACCGCAAATACGCGGGGGCGCTGGCGCAGGACCTTAGGGGCATGAAGGATTTCAGCTATGAGCTCATCGGGATCGCCCTGATGGACGGGGACGGCGGAGAGGAGACCTTTGAAGGGCTCCCTGTGGTGGCAAACGCCGACAATCTGATAGAATACTGCAGGTCCGCTTCCCTGGACGAGGCGGTGGTGGCGGTGAGGAACGTGCAGGAGTCCGTCGGCGGGGAAGCGGTGCTTAAGATTATGGAGACGATGGCCGAAATGGGCATCACGCTCCACTACCGGATCCCCATGCCGGATCTGAAGGGCGCGCGCCAGCGGGTGCTTTCGCAGTTCGGCCGTTTTTATACCGTTACCTACGCGAACCGCATGGTCCCGGTGGGGCAGCTCCTCCTGAAGCGGCTCATGGACCTGGCGGGCGCCTTTTTCGGCTGTCTTTTTCTCGCCCTGCTCACCGTCCTGATCGGACCGGCCATCTGTCTGGAATCCCCGGGCCCCGTGTTCTTCGCGCAGAAGCGGGTCGGGCGGAACGGGCGCATTTTCAAGATGTACAAATTCCGTTCCATGTACGCGGACGCGGAGGAGCGCAAGAAAGAACTGCTGAGCCAGAATGAGATGAACGGCCTGATGTTCAAGATGGAAAACGATCCCCGGATCACGAAGGTGGGCCGCTTCCTGCGCAGGACCAGCCTGGATGAGTTCCCGCAGTTTCTGAACATCCTGAAGGGCGATATGAGCCTGGTGGGGACCCGGCCGCCCACGCTGGACGAGTTCGCGCAGTACAGTCCCTATCACAAGAAGCGCCTGAGCTTCCGGCCCGGCCTGACGGGGATGTGGCAGGTCAGCGGGCGCAGCGACATCACGGATTTCGAGGAGATCGTACGGCTGGACGTGGAGTATATCGACAACTGGTCCATCGGACTGGACATCAAGATCCTGCTGAAGACGGTGCTGCAGGTGTTTTCCGGAAAAGGCGCGAAATGAAAAATCGCAGATTGGTTAAAAATACCTGTTGTTTTTTGTACGAACATTGGATATAATAAAGATAACCTGAAATGAACGAGGACCCCTGTTGTTTTGAACCTACATTTCTTTAAACGGGATTCCTATATTGCCGGGTAGATGTCAGGCCTCCATTGCGCAGGGGAAGGCAGAAGCGCCGGTTGCGGTTACCCACCTGGCTTAGGCTAGGAGTCAGAAGATAGGGGGCGTCATTTTGGGGATACGAAAGAAAAGGGCAGCCTGGCGGCTGCCTTTTCCGTGCAAAAGGATTTCGGCTGATCTTTCAAAAAAAAACGGGCAGGAGGAGCCTGTGGCAGAGCGATCCTACATACAAAACCGAAGGAAGAGGGCGGAGATGGCGCGCAGGGTCCGCCTCGCGGTCAAGGCGGCCCTGGCCGTCTGCGGTGGTGCGCTCCTGTGCTGGCTGCTGGGGCGTGCGGCGGCGCGGATCGCGGCGCCCGGAAGAACGGAGGAGGAGACCGCCGGGATCTCCCTGCAGGAGGCCGGCAATCTGGCCTGGCTGCTGGCGGACACCGCCGGATCTCCCGATCCCGCCGGGGTCCTGGAGGTCCTGCAGGGCCTGGACGCCGGGGACGGCGGCGGAGATCTGACCGCCGGGCAGGCCGGAGAGATCCTGGCGCTGTTCCGGGACGATCGGAGCATCGCGTTCGCGGACTCCCTGCCGTCCCGGAAGCAGGCGAGGATCTCCGCCGCAGACTGGTACGGCTGGTTTGACGGCGCGCTGGAGCGCTATGATATCCGGGGGCAGATCGAGAACCGGACCCTGGTGCCGCTGGGAACGGAGGCCGGGGTGACGGCAGCGGAAGGAGAGGCGCTACCGGAGGGGCATATCTTTTCGGCGGAGGGGACATATGTCTGCTTTTCGGACCGTCTTCTGGGCCGGGAGGCCAGGTTCCGCCAGGTATGCGCGGTGGCGCGGGGAGATGAGCTGTATGCGCTGCGCTCCTTCGGAGAATCTTCCTTCCGATGGCACAGCGTGTGGATCAAGGACGCGGCGGAGGGGCAGATCACCTGTTTTTATGAGGATCATTCCGTCAGGGTCCCTGTCGGGACCCCGGAGGGAGAAGAGAGCTCTATCCTGCTGCAGGAGCCAGGACGCCTCCGTGAACAGGTGGCGGATCTTCTGTTCGAGGACGGGCGGCTTGCCGGGATCACGCCGAAGGAGAGCCGGGTCTCCGGCAGGCTTCTGCGGCTGACGCAGGAGGGCGCCGAGGTGGAGGGGCAGGGCTTCCTTCCCTTTGCCGATGATCTGCAGATCTACCGACTCAGCGGGAGCCTGAAGACGCTGGAGAGCGAGTCCCTGCGGATCGGCTATGCGTTTACGGATTTTGTGATGGAGGACGGCTTCGTCACGGCCGCGCTGGTGCCGAAGGAGGAGCGGATGGAGACCATAAGGGTGCTGATCCGTGATTCCGGATACGGCGGGCTGTTTCATGACAGGATCCAGCTTCAGGCGGACTGCGGCTGTACGCTGCGCACGGGGCCCTATGGGGAGCAGCGGGAGAGCAGGCTGGCGGCGGGAGAGACGCTCACGGTCACGGCGGATGATGAACGGTTCGGAGACGGGGACAGGATCTGTCTGCAGCCCGATATCCTGACGGGGCATATCTTCCTGCCGAACGTGGAGCGGGCCCAGGAGAGACCCGCTTACCGGGGCAGCTTCGAGCTGCTGCGCACGGAAGAGGGACTCGTCGTGATCAACGAGGTGCTTCTGGAGGAATACCTGTATGCGGTGGTGCCCAGCGAGATGCCGCCCTCTTATCCGCTGGAAGCGCTGAAGAGCCAGGCGGTATGCGCCAGGACATACGCCTATGCGAAAATGCTCCGGGCCGGTCTGGCCGGTTACGGGGCCCATCTGGATGACAGCGTCAGCTTTCAGGTCTATCAGAATCTGGCGGAGAACGCGCTGTCCACGGAGGCGGTGCGCCTGACGAAGGGCCAGACGCTGTTCTGGGAGGGCGAAGCGGCGGAGGCCTATTACTATTCCACCTCCTGCGGGTTCGGGACCGACGCCTCCGTATGGATGGAAGGAAATGCGGAAAAATATCCCTATCTGCAGGGGCAGGAGATCCGTTCCCGGAACGGATATTACGAGCAGGAGGAGCCCTGGTTCCGGTGGCGCTACGAAGTGGAGGCGCTGGACGCGGAGGCCATGGAGCGGACGGTGGTGCAGCGCTGGCAGGCCAACCCGTCCAATGTCCTCCTAAAGACCGACGACGGGGATCTCGTCTCCGGGGATCCGGCGGGGATCGGCAGGATCCTGGACATTTCTGTCGCGGAGACCGGGACCGGCGGCGTGGTGAAGGCGCTTCTGATCACCGGCGAAGAGAAATCGGTCCTTCTGAAGACCGAGTACAACATCCGCGCCGTGCTCTGCGACGGCAAAACGCAGGTGCTGCGTCAGGACGGGAGCCTGGCATCGGCGCCCACGATCCTGCCGAGCGCATTCTTCGTGCTGGAGGCGCACAGAGAGAACGGTGTCCTGACGGGCTATACGCTCTCCGGCGGCGGATTCGGCCACGGCGTCGGCATGTCTCAGAACGGCGCGCGCCGGATGGCGATGGCAGGGCTGAGCGCCGAAGAGATCCTGGATTTTTTCTACCGGGGATGCGAGCTCCGGGATATATACGACCTTTGAATAGCAGGAGATATTACACATGAGAAAGCTGATACGACTGATCAGGGGATTTTCCCGCCACATGAACCGGACCAACGTGAACGCATACGCGGCCAGCTCCGCCTTTTTCATTTTCCTTTCGCTGATCCCCATCATCATCCTGATCTGTTCGCTGCTGCCCTTTACGCCGCTGCAGAAGTCGGATCTGCTGGAGGCCGTTCAGGTCATGCCGTACCCCGTGGTCCCGCTGCTGACGGTGATGATCGAATCCGTCTACAACAGCACCGTGGGGCTGGTGAGCGTGGCCGCCATCGTCACGATCTGGTCCGCGGGGAAGGGAATGATGGCGCTGATGCGCGGTCTGAACGCCATGAACGGCGTGGTCGAGGACCGGAACTATTTCGTCCAGCGCATCATCGCGTCCTTCTATACGGTCATTCTGCTGGTGCTCCTGCTGCTTTCCCTTGTGCTCATGGTCTTCGGCAACACACTGATGCGGGTGCTCGGCGAGCATTTTCCCATGCTGTCCGGACTCCTGAACCTGGTACGTTATCTGAAGCACGTCTACGCCTGGGGGATCCTGTCCTTCTTCTTCGTGCTGCTTTACGCGTTCGTGCCCAATGCGCCCCTGAAGATCAGAAAACAGATCCCGGGAGCCGTGTTTTCGGCCGTCTCCTGGAATCTGTTTTCTTACGGGTTTTCCTTTTATCTTGGGACCTTCAACGATATGAGCATATACGGCAGTCTGTCCGCGATCGTGGTGGTCATGCTCTGGCTGTATTTCTGTATGTATCTGCTCTTAGTCGGCGCGCACATCAACCGTTTTCTGTATATTTTTTCAGCACGGCGGCTACGGCGCCGGGACCGGTGAGCATTTCGTTCAGGAAGGAAACGACGCGGTCCGCCAGTCCGGTCCGGATCAGGTCCACGCCGAAGATATCCGCCCGGGAGAGAAGGGGAGCCAGTCTGTCAGGAGAGCAGGTCCCGCCCAGCGTCAGGTCCGCCACATAGGGCGTGACGGATGCCAGCAGAGGATCGGGGCTCGGGGTGAAGGGATATCCCGCATCGTCGATCCCCATCAGATAGCGCAGCCAGCCCGCGAACACCAGCGGGATCGCGGTCAGATCCGACAGGGACAGCTCCGGGGAGGCCAGATAGGCCTTAATGGTCTCTCCGAAACGGATGGGCAGCTTCTGAGACGTGTCGGTGGCGATGCGCTGCGGCGCGTCCGGCATGAAGGGGTTGGGAAGCCGCAGGGTCAGCACCTCGGAAAGGAACTGCCGGGGATCCAGGATGCCGGGGTCCACGACCACGGGCATGCCTTCCGCATATCCGATCCGTTCCACCAGCTTTTTCAGGACAGGGTTTTTCATCTCCTCCGAGATCAGCGTATATCCCAGGAGACAGCCAAATACGGCCAGTGCCGTATGGAGAGGGTTCAGGCAGGTGCAGACCTTCATCTTCTCCACGCGGTCCACGGTGTCCCGGTCGGTGAAGATCACGCCGGTATCCTCCAGGGGAGGCCTGCCGTTGGGAAACGCATCCTCGATCACCAGGTACTGGCATTCCTCCGCGTTGACGAAGGGGGCGGCCCAGGTGTTCCTGGCGGTCACCACGGGCGTAAGGTCCGCGATGCCGTCCGCCTCCAGGATCGCTTCCACCTTGGGGTCCGGACGGGGCGTGATCTTATCGATCATGCTCCACGGATAGGAAACGGAGGAGGGATCGGATACATATTCCAGGAATCCGCGCTCCGCGGTGCCGTTTTCCGCCCACGCGCCGGCGAAGGCGAGCATGGCGGTCTTCAGCTTATCGCCGTTGTGGGAGCAGTTGTCCATGCTCACCATGGCGATGGGCAGCCTCCCGTTTTGGTAGCGCGCATGCAGGAGAGCGCAGATCTTGCCGAGATAGCTGGACGCCTTTTCGGGGCCCGCCGCATAGTCCGCCCGGACGGCGGGGAGCGTGCTGCCTCCGGCGTCCGTCAGGCTGTAGCCCTTTTCCGTGATGGTGAAGCTGGCCATCTGCAGGCTGTCCGCCGAGAAGATCTCCTGCAGCCGCCGGAAATCCGCCGCATTGTCCCGGTCCAGGAGCAGGGATTCCACGATGCTGCCGATGACGGTCTTTTCCACCGTGCCGTCCGCCTTCAGCGTCACCAGCACGGTGTAATCGTCATGCGGGCGGTACATTTTTTCGATGAGCTCATAGTCGAAGCCCTCAGCCACGATCAGACCGGCTTCGGCTTTCTTTTCGTTCAGGAGCTGCTGCATCAGGTTGGCCTGATAAGCGCGGAAGATATTGCCCGCGCCGAAATGGATCCAGCGGGGACATTTCCGGGCGGCCTCCTTCGCCGCCTGCCTGTCATAGGCGGGCAGCGCATAGCCTGCCTTTTCCCAGCTTTCCCGGTCCGAAAGTCCGCGGTTTGTGAGTTCCATTCTCTTTTCCTCCGTTTCTGCCGACTGCGCGGCTGTTTTGATGTCAGTATAGCACAGATCCGCGCCTTTTTAAACTTTTTCTAAAATCGCGCCGGAATATTTGTATTTTTTGTACGGATGCTTTATAATGCCTTTGGGGATTTTCGGGACGGGACGTTCCGGGGTCCCGAAAGAGGAGGGAAGAACATGCTGGAATTGCGGAATATTTCCTACGGCGTCGCGGAAGAAGGCGCCAAGAAGGAGATCCTGAAGAATATCAGTTTCACGCTGGAGGACAACCGCTTCGTGGTGGTCACGGGACCCAACGGGGGCGGCAAATCCACTCTGGCCAAGGTGATCGCGGGGATCTGGCAGCCCACGGAGGGGCAGATCCTGTGGGACGGTCAGGATATCACGGGGCTGAACGTGACGGAGCGGGCGAAGCTGGGGATCAGCTACGCGTTTCAGCAGCCGGTGCGTTTCAAGGGGATCACGGTGTTCGATCTGATCCGCCTGGCCAGCGGGAAAAAGGTGTCGATGGACGAGGCCTGCACGTATCTGTCCGAGGTGGGGCTGTGCGCCCGGGACTATGTGCGCAGGGAGGTGAACGCCAGCCTCTCCGGCGGCGAACTGAAGCGCATCGAGATCGCCACGGTGATGGCGCGCAATACCAGGGTGACGCTGTTCGACGAGCCGGAGGCCGGCATCGATCTGTGGAGCTTTCAGAAGCTGATCGGCGTCTTTGAGAAGCTGCACGAGGACGCCCACGGCTCCATTCTCATCATTTCTCACCAGGAGCGGATCCTGGACATCGCGGACGAGATCCTGCTGATCGCGGACGGCGGGCTGCAGAAGAGAGGCACGAAGGACGAGATGCTGCCGGAGATCCTGGGCAGTTCCTTCCGTCCCGGCTGTCTGTATATGGCATGAGGGGGGAGTCGACAGATGAATCAGATCACAGAGCATATCCTGGAAGAGGTCGCCGCGCTCCACGGTATTCCGGAGGGTGCGTACAATATCAGAGAAAACGGAAAGAGCATCGGCAGAAGCTCCACGGAAGAAATTCAGATCACGACCCGGGAGGACGGAAAGGGGCTGGAGATCCGGATCGCGGCCGGGACGAAGAAAAAGAGCGTTCATATCCCGGTGGTGATCAGTCAGTCCGGGCTGAAGGAAGTGGTATACAACGACTTCTTTGTGGGGGAGGATGCGGATGTGACCATCGTGGCGGGCTGCGGCATCCACAATGCCGGAAACGACGCCAGCCGTCATGACGGTGTGCACACCTTTTACATCGGGAAGGGGGCCCGTGTCAAATATGTGGAGAAGCACTACGGGTCCGGCGACGGCAGCGGAGAGCGCATCATGAACCCCGAGACGGTCATCGAGATCGGCGAAGACGGATATATGGAGATGGAGACGGTCCAGATCCGCGGCGTGGATTCCACGGTCCGCAGGACCCGAGCGTCGCTGGCCGCGGGCGCGAAGCTGGTGGTGACGGAGCGGCTCATGACCCATGGACAGCAGCACGCGGAAAGCTGGTTCGATGTCCATATGGACGGCGCGGACAGCGGCGCGAACATCGTGTCCCGCTCCGTGGCGAGAGACAGTTCCTATCAGAAGTTTTCCTCCTGTCTGGTGGGCAATGCGCCCTGCAGCGGACATACGGAGTGCGACGCCATCATCATGGACAGCGCGAAGATCAGCGCCGTGCCGGAGCTGGCGGCCAACGATCCGGACGCGGCCCTGATCCATGAGGCGGCCATCGGGAAGATCGCCGGAGAGCAGATCGTCAAGCTGATGACGCTGGGTCTGACGGAGGCGGAGGCGGAAGAGCAGATCGTAGAAGGCTTTCTGCGCTGAGCGCATGCGATCAGGAGCGCATGCACAGAGTGCATGCACGGAGTGCAGGATCATATACGGCAAAAAACAGGCCCGTTTCCGGCGCAGCAGCCGGGAAACGGGCCTGTCTCATATCGGGGCCTGCGGTATCATTCCTCCGCGGGCGCGCTGTCCTGGGGCTGTATTTCTTCACCGCCGTCCCAGTCCACGGTCTCTTCCTCCGTGATGATCACGATGTTCTCGTCCTCCGGCAGTCTGCCCTGCAGGAGAATGGCGATATAATTGACGCGCTTCATGGCCCGCCGGTAATTTTCCCGGGCGGCCTCCCCGATCACATCGTCATAACCGCCTTCGGCATAGGCCTCTCTGTAGAGGGAGGCGGCCTCGGTCATATAGCCGGAGGCCTCTTCGGCAAATTCTTCGATGTTCTCAAACTGCTCCTGATATTTCGGCGGCACCTCGATGTTGTCTAGGTCCGTAAAGAGCGCGGACATATTGTCCAGCTCCGAAAGCATTTCGTCCACAGCGGTATCCGACGACGGGTCGATGTTTTCCAGGATATTGACCGAAGCGGACAGCGAACCGTAAAAGCCGTCCATCTGATCGTGAAAGACGGTCAGGGCCTCGTCTTCTCCGCAACCGGCCAGCAGAAGACTGAGCATCCCCGCCAGAATCATTCCCGAGATGTTTTTCACTGGAATCCTCCTTCCTGCTTGTCATACATTCAAATTTAACACAAATCGACAGGAAAAGCAATCATTCATCTATTGCTTTCTTTTTTTTAAGGAGTATGCTAAAATGAAAAAGGCCGCCAGCCGCGCCGGATAAGCGCAGGCGGCCGGAAGAGGGAGCTTATGACAAAGGAACAGTTTAAACAGTTTATCGGGGACGGGCCCGTCTTTCTGGACGGCGCCACAGGCTCCAATCTCCAGAAGCGCGGGATGCCGCCGGGCGTGTGCCCGGAGCTCTGGATCACGCAGCATCCGGAGGTGCTGGAGCGTCTCCAGAGAGAATACGCGGACGCGGGGTCGCAGATCGTCTACGCCCCGACCTTTTCCGCCAACCGGATCAAGCTGAAGGAGTTCGGCCTGGAGGACCGCGTTCGGGAGCTGAACCGTTCGCTGGTGGAGATCTCCCGCAGGGCCGTGGGAGACAGGGCGCTGGTGGCGGGGGACCTGACGATGACCGGCGAGCAGCTGGCCCCCATCGGCAGAATGGATTTTGAAGAACTGATCGACGTTTATAAAGAGCAGATCGGCTGTCTGGCAAAGGCCGGTGCGGATCTGCTCGTGGTGGAGACCATGATGAGCCTGCAGGAGTCCAGAGCGGCGCTGATCGCCGCCAAGGAGACCTGTCCGGAGCTGCCCGTCATGGTGACCATGACCTTCGAGGCGGACGGCAGGAGTCTGTTCGGCACCGACGCCGCGACCGCCGCGCTGGTCCTTTCCAGCCTGGGCGCGGACGCTGTCGGCGCGAACTGTTCCACCGGACCGGACAAGATGGCGGCGGTGATCCGGCAGATGGCGGAGGTGTCCGCGGTGCCGCTCATTGCGAAGCCCAACGCGGGGCTTCCGTCCCTGAACCGGGAAGGACAGACCGTATACGATATGGGCCCGGAGGAGTTCGGCAGAGATATGCTGGCCCTGCTGGAAGCGGGCGCCGCGGTCCTGGGCGGCTGCTGCGGCACGACGCCGGACCATATCCGGCAGATGGTCTTTGCCGTCGCCGGGAAGAAGCCCGTGCGCACCCGGACCGCGGGACGGCATCATCTGGCCTCCGAGCGCAGGACGGTCTCCTTCGGGCTGGACGATCCGTTCCTGGTCATCGGCGAGCGGATCAATCCCACGGGGAAGAAAAAGCTGCAGGCGCAGCTGCGGGAAGGAAAGTTCGATCTGGTGGCGCAGTTCGCCCAGGAGCAGGAGGAGCGGGGCGCGGCGGTGCTGGATGTGAACATGGGCATGAGCGGGATCGACGAGAAGGCGATGATGCTGCAGGCCCTGGACGAGATCGCGGGCGTGACCTCCCTGCCGCTTTCGCTGGATTCCAGCCACGTGGATGTGCTCGAAGCCGCGCTGCGGCGATATCCGGGCCGGGCGCTGGTGAATTCCGTTTCCCTGGAAAAAGAGAAGATCGAAAAGCTGCTGCCCGTCATCAGGAAATACGGCGCGATGTTCATCCTGCTCCCGCTTTCGGATGCCGGACTTCCGAAGGATCTGGACGAAAAGATCTCCATCATCCGGCAGATCCTGGAACGGGCCGCTGCCCTCGGCCTGTCGAAAGAGGACGTCGTAGTGGACGGGCTGGCGGCCACGGTGGGCGCCGATCCCAGGGCGGCGCTGGAGACGCTGGAAACGATCCGATACTGCAGGGGACAGGGGCTGGCCACGGTCTGCGGGCTTTCCAATATCTCCTTTGGCCTGCCGGAGCGGACCTGTGTGAATACCGCGTTCCTGACGATGGCGATCGGGGCCGGTCTGACGATGGCGATCGCCAATCCCGGGCAGGATTCCCTGATGGGCGCCGTGCACGCCTCCGATCTGCTCCTGTCCAGAGAGGGCAGCGATCTAGCCTATATCGAATTCGCCCAGGCGCAGAAGGAACGCCGTGAGGCACAGGAGCGGGAGCGGGCCGTGCTCCTGCAGCAGGCGGCGCAGGAAGGCGCCTCCGCGGGGAATGCCGCCGGAGCGGCCGGGACAGAGGCCCGGGGCGGACAGGAAACGAAGATAACGGGAAACGGCGCGGAGCAGACCGCTTTCGGCGCAGGAGCGGGTCAAGGCGGGGAAGGCGGCGCGCTTTCGGCAAAAGCGGCGGATGCGGTGAGAGAGGCCGTTCTGCGGGGGAACCGCAGATCCGTCGAGTCGCTCACCAGAACCGCGCTCGACGCAGGGGTTCCCGCCCAGACGATCCTGGACGGATATCTTCTTCCCGCCATCAATGAGGTGGGTGAACTGTTCGATAAAGGCAAATATTTCCTGCCCCAGCTGATCGCCAGCGCGGAATCCATGAAGCAGGCCATCGGCGTTCTGGAGCCGCTGCTCATGAGCGGACAGGGCCGCGGAGAAATGCCCGTGGTAGTGATCGCTACCGTTCGCGGCGATATCCACGACATCGGCAAGAATCTGGTGGTCCTGATGCTGAAGAACTACGGTTTCCGGGTCATCGATCTGGGGAAGGATGTTCCGAAGGAACGGATCGTCGAGGCGGCCATCGAAAACGGCGCGCAGATCATCGCCCTTTCGGCGCTGATGACCACCACCATGCAGGAAATGCGCCATGTGATCGAATACGCCAGACAGCAGGGCGTGACGGCCAAGATCATCATTGGCGGCGCTGTCATCACCCAGGAATACGCGGACGAGATCCATGCGGACGGCTACTCCAGGGACGCGGCGGAGGCCGTGCGGCTGGCGATGCGCCTGACCGGAAAGTGATCGGGCGGCAGAGGCACATTTCGCGACACAGAGCAAAAGAGAGCCCCCGGCGCGGGCGGGACGGCGGAAAGGACGAAGGATGGATCAGGAAACACAGGGTGTCATACAGTATCTGGAAAAATTAGTAGAGGAGAATACGGCACAGAGCCGGAACCTGCAGAAACAGCTGCGGTTCACCAGGCTTCTCGCCATCGCGGCCTGTGCGCTGGCGGGGGCGTTCCTGGCAGCGCTTCTGTGCATCGTGCCGCCGCTTCTGCGGACCGTGAAGCAGGCGGACGGGCTCATGGAGCAGGTGTCTGCCGCCGTGGAGAACGCGGATCAGGCGATCTCTCAGGTGACGCAGACGCTGACGGAGGCGGACAAGGCCCTTTTGGGGATCCAGAGCATGTTCGACGAGGACGGGCTCATGAACCAGACCGGGGACGCGCTGGCGCAGGCAATGGAAAAGGTGGACAGCATGGACATCGAGTCGCTGAACAAAGCGATCCGGGATCTCGGGGACGTCGTGGAACCGCTGGCGGACTTTTTCAACAAATTTCATTGACAGAAACGTTTGAGGCCGCGGCAGCGGCGGATTGAGAGGAAGAGATATGAACGGTGCACAGGCAATGGTGAAATGCCTTGAAATGGAAGGGGTAAAAACGGTGTTCGGTTATCCGGGCGTGGCGATCTGTCCGTTTTACGACAGCATCCTGGACTCGGAGATCCGGACGGTCCTGATCCGGACGGAGCAGAATGCGGCGCACGCCGCCAGCGGTATGGCCAGGGTCACCGGACAGGTGGGCGTCTGTGCCGTGACCAGCGGTCCCGGCGCGACGAACCTGATCACCGGCATCGCCACGGCGTTCGCGGACAGTATCCCGCTGGTCTGCATCACCGGGCAGGTGAACAGCGAGCTGATCGGCAGCGACGTGTTTCAGGAGGCGGATATCACGGGGGCCGCGGAGTCCTTCGTGAAATACAGCTATCTGGTGAAGAACGCTGAGGACATTCCGAGGATCTTCAAGGAAGCCTTCTATATCGCGAATACCGGCCGGAGGGGCCCCGTGCTCATCGACGTGCCGATCGACGTGCAGAACGCGCCGGTGAAGAAATTCCGCTATCCCGAAGGCGATGTGGTCCTGCGGACCTACAAGCCGACCGTGAAGGGACATGCGGTGCAGATCAAAAAGGTCATGGCGGAGCTGGAAAAGGCGAAGCGGCCTGTGATCTGTGCCGGAGGCGGCGTCCTGCTGAGCGGCGCGGAGGGGATGCTGCGGGAATTCTCGCACAAATATCAGGTACCCGTCGTCACCACCATGATGGGGATCGGCGCCATGCAGACCGAGGACGAGCTGTATTTCGGCATGGTGGGCAACAACGGAGCGCCCTGTGCCAACCGGGCCATGAACGATGCGGATATGGTCATCATGGTAGGCGCGAGGGTGGCGGACCGGGCGGTGAACCAGCCGGAGATCATCACCCGGGACAAGGTGCTGGTCCATATGGACGTGGACCCGGCGGAGATCGGCAAGAACGCGGGACCGACCATCCCGCTGGTGGGAGACGCCAGGCATATCTTCGAGCATATGATGCAGATCGAGATCGAATGCGATCACGGGCTCTGGCTGCAGACGCTGTACGAATACAGCCAGACCATGAAGGAAACGCGCAGGACCCGGCCGGAGTACATCGACCCGTCCGAGTTCATCCGCAGGCTCTCCGACCGGATGGAGCGCGATGCCGTCTATGTGGCGGATGTGGGGCAGAATCAGATCTGGTCCTGCCGCAGCTGCATCGTGCGGGACGGCAAATTCCTGACGTCCGGCGGCATGGGCACCATGGGCTATTCCATTCCCGCCGCCATGGGCGCCAAGCTGGCCTGCCCCGACCGGCAGGTGGTGGCGGCCTGCGGGGACGGCTCCTTTCAGATGTCCATGATGGAGCTGGCCACCATGCGCCAGCACGATATCCCGGTGAAGATCATCGTCATCGCCAACGGATATCTGGGCATGGTCCGGGAATTCCAGAAGAACACGTACGGCGGCAGATATTCCGTCGTGGAGCTTTCCGGGAGTCCAGACCTTTCCAAGCTGGCGGAGGCCTATGGGATCCGGTTCATCCGGGTGTCGGAACGGAAAGAGATGGACGCGGCCATTGACGCGTTCCTGCGGGATGACGACGCTGTCCTGATGGAGTGCGTTATCGACCCCATGGACACGGTAAAGTAGCGAGGAGGATATCGGGATGAAAAAAATATATTCTGTTCTGGTCGAGAACCGGTCCGGCGTGCTGTGCAAGGTGGCGGGGCTCTTCTCCAGGAGGGCGTTCAATATTGACAGCCTGGTGGTGGGGGAGACGGACGATCCCACCGTTTCCTGCATGACCATCGTGTCCAGCGGGAACGAGCACACGCTGGAGCAGATCGAGAAGCAGCTGAACAAGAAGCTGGACGTGATCAAGGTCAAGACCTTCGAGGAGACGGAGTCCGTCAGCCGCGAGCTCATGCTGGTGAAGGTGAAGTACAACCGCAATAACCGCAGGGACATCATGGAGATCTCCGATGTGCTGAAAGCGCAGATCGTGGATATGTCCAAAACCCAGATGATGATCCAGCTTTGCGACGTGCCGGAGCGCGCGCAGCTGTTCCTGAAAATGCTGCAGTCCATCAGCATCGTGGAGGTGGCGCGCACCGGGACCGTGGCGCTGCAGAAGTGCCGGGATCAGGAAGGCTGAGAACGTCCGCGTAAGGAAAGGCGCACGGCCGGACATGTTCGTCGGCTATAACGCAAAATGTGAGCCGGACGTGATCCCATAACCGGTAATTATAGCAGGCATGAAGGAAACTCATACGTTGACATGCCCCGGGATTGTTGCTACAATGAAAGCTGTACGCATGGCGGATGTGTCCGTCCGCTTCCCGCAGGGAGGCAGGGCTTCTATGGAGTCTGGACGGTCACGAGGCGTAAGCGGGGCATCCCGGATTGGAGAGGAGCATATGCAGAAAAAGACGTTTCAGCTGATCGTGGACAACACCTCCGGCGTTCTGAGCCGGATCGCGGGGCTGTTTTCCAGGCGCGGCTATAATATCGAAAGCATCACGGCCGGTGTGACGGCCGATCCCAGGTTCACCCGCATCACCATCGTGACCAGCGGCGACGACGAGATCCTGGACCAGATCGAGAAGCAGGTGGCGAAGCTGATCGATGTGCGGGATATCCGGGAGCTGGTCCCGGAGGAGAGCGTATACCGGGAACTGGCGCTGATCAAGGTGAAGGCAGGGGCGGCGGAGCGGCCCAGCATCATCGCGGTGGCCAATGTGTTCCGCGCCAATATCATCGACGTGGGCGCGGAGAATCTGATCATCGAGCTCACGGGCTCCCAGAGCAAGATCGACGCGTTCCTGCGGCTTTTGGACGGCTATGAGATCCTGGAGCTGGCGCGCACCGGCGTGGCGGGACTGTGCCGCGGCGTGGATAAAGTGGTCTATATCGCAGAATAAACGGATGCGATATTCTATAGGAAACTCATTTCAGCAAAATGGAGGATGAAAAAATGGCAAAGATTTATTATCAGGAGGACTGCAACCTTTCCCTTCTGGAGGGGAAGACCATCGCCGTCATCGGCTACGGCAGCCAGGGACACGCGCATGCTCTGAATGCGAAGGAGTCCGGCTGCAATGTGATCATCGGCCTGTATGAAGGCTCCCGTTCCTGGGCGAAGGCCGAGGCGCAGGGATTTGAGGTCTATACCGCGGCGGAAGCGGCGAAAAAGGCCGACATCATCATGATCCTGATCAACGATGAGAAGCAGGCGAAGATGTATAAGGAATCCATCGAGCCGAACCTGACGGAAGGCAAGATGCTGATGTTCGCGCACGGCTTCGCCATCCATTTCGGCCAGATCGTTCCGCCGAAGAACGTGGACGTGACCATGATCGCCCCCAAGGGCCCCGGTCACACCGTGAGAAGCGAATATCAGGCCGGCAAGGGCGTGCCCTGTCTGGTAGCCGTTCAGCAGGATGCCACCGGCAAGGCGCTGGATCTGGCTCTGGCCTATGCTCTGGCCATCGGCGGCGCCCGCGCGGGCGTGCTGGAGACCACCTTCAAGGCGGAGACCGAGACCGATCTGTTCGGCGAGCAGGCCGTGCTGTGCGGCGGCGTCTGCGCGCTGATGCAGGCAGGCTACGAGACGCTGGTGGAAGCGGGCTATGCGCCTGAGAACGCGTATTTCGAGTGCATCCATGAGATGAAGCTGATCGTGGACCTGATCTATCAGAGCGGCTTTGCGGGCATGCGTTATTCCATCTCCAACACGGCGGAGTATGGCGACTATATCACCGGGCCGAAGATCATCACCGAGGATACCAGAAAGGCTATGAAGCAGATCCTGTCCGATATCCAGGACGGCACCTTCGCCAAGAACTGGCTGCTGGAGAACCAGGTGGGAAGCCCTCACTTCAACGCCATGCGCAGGCGCGCCGCGGAGCACCCTTCCGAGGTGGTGGGCGCTGAGCTGCGCAAGCTCTACAGCTGGAACGGCGAGGACAAGCTGATCAACAACTGATTCCACCGGGCACGGGGAGGGCCGCCGGAATCTGCGCGGCGCTTCCCGCCCGAAAACGCGGCGGCTGTCCGCGTATAAGCGATGAAAAAGCAAAACAGAGCGGTAAGGATCCTATTTATCATAAGAGCGTGTCTCTGGACCACAGCGCTTGCTGCGACAGTTTACTGGATTTACTGGTCCTTTAAGCTGTATGATCTGGGCCATAACGATGTCTACGAGTACAGCGGCCTTCTGCGCCCCATTCTGACCAGGGGACTGCTGATCTCGCTGGCCTGTCTGGGGATCAGCCTGATCCTGCGCAGCGTCAGCGACAGGATAAAAAAGAACGGAGCATCCAATCATACCCCCGGCTGAGACCGGGGGTATGATTGCGCAAACGGCCAAACGCCGTCCGTTTTGATGTGTCTGATGGAGAAACACATTTTTCGAAGAAAGTGCTTGCGCGACGGACAAAAAGGTGCTAGAATGAGCGCATATCGGGGACAGTGACGAGCCTCCCGGAAAGGAAAAGACAATGCGCCAGAGAAATATTGCTCCCATGCTGATGCCGATGCCGATGATGAAAACCGGACGCGGTAGCTGTATCTGACCCGGGACGGGCGGATGCGGATACAGGGTCTTTTCTGTTTCGTGCGCATCGGATGAGCCATTCCTGACAGAGTGTGATTTTCCAAGGACCGTACCGGAACAGAAAGCCCGGACGGCCTTTTTTATTGTCGGCGGTCACAGAACGGAAGGACCGGTATCGGAATATTTATAAAACAGGATACCCGATACCGGCACAGCTTCAGATCGGGATGCCGCGAAGCGGCGGCATGTTTTCGGGCGGCCGCATCCGGAAGGGCATGCGCCGCGGCATGGGAGAGGGAAAAATGCAGAACGAAATAGAACGGTTTTATGACGAGGAATATGAGGAATGGGAGCGGCTGGCCTGGCATCTTCCGGAGTTCGAGGTGACGAAGCGGTATATGGATCAGTATATCGGCGGCCAAAAGAAGGTGCTGGACGTGGGCGGCGGTCCCGGCAGGTATTCCATCTATCTGGCGGAACAGGGGCATGAGGTGACGCTTTTGGACCTGTCCGGCAGGAATATCCGGCAGGCCATCGACAAGGCGCAGGAGGCCGGGGTCCATCTGGACAGCTGTATCCACGGGAACGCCCTCTGGCTGCACGAATACCTGTACAAGAAGGAGCAGTTCGACGCGGTGCTGCTGATGGGCCCGCTCTATCATCTGAGCCGGGAGGAGGACCGCAGACAGGCGCTGCGGGAGGCGGTGCAGATGTTAAAGCCCGGCGGCGTGCTCTTCGCCGCGTTCATTTCCGGCTACGCGCCCGTTCTGGCCGCCGCGGAAAGCCTGGCGGATTTCGGGAGCGCGGACAGGCTGCTGCGGTATCTGGAAGACGGCGCGAACGACGAGCTGGCGGGTTTCACGACGGCCTATCTCTGCGCGGAGGAGGAGGCCAGAGGGCTGATGGCGGGAGAGAACCTGACGGAGCTGGCCTTCGCGGGCGTGGAGAACATCCTCTGCGGCAAAGAGAGAGCGCTGCACGAGCTGGATCAGGAGACGCGGGACAAATGGCTGGATTTGGCCTGGCGGCTTTCCGGCGACAGGAAGCTTCTGGGCATGAGTCAGCATTTTCTCTATATCGGGAGAAAGGGAAAGAAAGCAGATGAAGAATGATCTATTTTCCATCGGGCCGTTTACGGTGCACGGGTACGGACTGATGATGGCGATCGGGATCCTGGCCGCCTACTTCATGGTGGAATACCGGGCGAAAAAGCGTGGGATGGCGGAAGACGCGATTTTCAACATGGCGGTCTGGGCCGTGTGCGGCGGTCTTTTGGGCGCGAAGGCGCTGTATCTGATCACGCGGCTTCCCGCGCTGATCGCGGATCCAGCCCTGATCCTGGACTGCCTGAAGGACGGCTTTGTGGTATACGGCAGCATCCTGGGCGGAATCCTGGGGGCCTGGATCGGCTGCCGGAGGTATCATCTCGTCTTTTTGAAGATCTTCGATCTGGTCGTACCGGCGCTGGCGCTGGCGCAGGGGATCGGCCGGATCGGCTGTCTGCTGGCGGGCTGCTGCTACGGGATGGAAGTGAGCGAAAGCAATCCCTTTCATATCGTTTTCCGGGAATCCGCCTATGCGCCCAACAATATCCCGCTCTTTCCGACCCAGATCCTTTCCAGCCTGCTGAACTTCCTGCATTTCGGCGTTCTGATGGCGCTGTCGCGCAGGACGAAATGCGACGGACAGCTGGCGGGCTTTTATCTGCTGTTTTACAGTATAGGCAGGTTCGTGATGGAGTTCTTCCGCGGCGATCTGATCCGCGGCAGCGTGGGCGCGCTGTCCACGTCCCAGTTCATCTCGATTTTCATGTGCCTGGCCGGGCTCCTCATGATCCTCATACTTCCCCGGTTTCCACAAAATCCAGAAACTTCCGGGCAGACGGCGGAAGCGGAGAAGAGCTGAGCCAGGCAAAGCCGACCTGGCGTTTCGGGATGGAGACCGGCATTTTCAGCTGGATCAGGCGGCCGTCCGCCAGCTCCTCCCGCACGAAGTTCTTGATGACGCAGGCGATGCCCAGATCCGTCTTCGCGAATTCGACGAGCAGATCCAGGGAAGTGACCTCGATCATCCGGGAGGCGGTCAGATTTTCCTGGGAGAGATAGCGGTCCACGTACTGCCTTGTGATGTTTTCCTTGTTCAGGAGCATGAGCGTAGACTGCGCCAGCACCGCCCGCGGGGACAGGGCGCTGCCCGGCTGGATGCGTTCCTTCAGATTGTCCAGATAGGTGCGGGTGGTCACGAAGATGTCCTGGATCTCCATGGCAGGCAGAAAGGTGATGCGCTCCATGCTGTCGGAGGCGCCGATGAGCCCGATGTCGATGGCGCCTTTTTCCAGCGCCTCCATGGTTTCATAGGTGGACTGACAGGCGATGGAGATCTGGATGTGGGGATTCTCATGCAGGAAGGAACGCAGAAGGGGGAGCAGGACGTATTTGCACAGCGTGGTGGACGCGCCGATAGTGAGATGGCCGATGCCCAGCTTCTGGATGCGGGCCAGCTGTTCCTCCCCCTGTGAGATGGACAAAAAGGCGCTTTCCACCTGGCGGTACAGGATCTCTCCGGCTTCCGTCAGCTTCACGCCCCGGGAGGAGCGCAGGAAGAGCGTGGTGTTCAGCCCGGCCTCCAGCTTGGAAATGGCCTTGCTGATGGCGGGCTGACTGATATAGAGCTCTCTGGCCGCGCCGGAAATGTTCTTACATTTGGCCACCGTATAGAAGATGTGATAGAGATTGAAATTCTGTTCCATGGACGCCTCCGTTTGGCGGAAAATGGACCGCTTTTTCCAGAAAGACCGCTGTTGTCTGCCGATAATATCATAACTTATATTTCATACGATTTATTATACTATAACTTCGATTCATAGTAAACATGAACGATAAGTATTTTGCATTTCCAGCGGCGTATGATACACTGAAATGCAGTGAAGCCGACGAAGAGAAAGGAGCTGACAGGCATGGGAATGACAATGACACAGAAGATCCTGGCCGCGCACGCCGGACTCCCTTACGTGGAGGCGGGACAGCTGATCGAGGCGCGTCTGGATCTGGTGCTGGGCAACGATATCACCAGCCCGGTTGCCATCAGGGAAATGGAAAAGATGAAGGTGGACGGCGTCTTCGACAAGGACAAGATCGCCCTTGTGCCGGATCATTTTGTGCCGAATAAGGATATCAAGTCCGCCGAGCACTGCAAATGCGTGCGGGAATTCGCGCGGCGCAATGAGATCACCAATTATTTTGAAGTGGGAGAGATGGGCATTGAGCACGCGCTCCTGCCGGAAAAGGGACTGACCGTGGCGGGGGACGTGGTGATTGGCGCGGATTCCCATACCTGCACCTACGGCGCCCTGGGCGCGTTTTCCACGGGCGTGGGCAGCACAGACATGGCCGCGGGCATGGCGACCGGCAAGGCCTGGTTCAAGGTCCCGTCCGCGATCCGTTTCAATCTGATCGGAAAGCCCTCCGCATGGGTCAGCGGCAAGGACGTGATCCTGCACATCATCGGCATGATCGGAGTGGACGGCGCTCTGTACAAGTCCATGGAGTTCACCGGTGAGGGCGTTGCGAATCTGAGCATGGACGACCGCTTCACCATCGCCAACATGGCCATCGAGGCGGGCGGCAAGAACGGGATCTTCCCGGTGGACGAGCTGACGAAGGCCTATCTGGCGGAGCATGCCGCGAGGTCCTATACAGTATATGAGGCGGATGAGGACGCCGTGTACGACGCGGAATATACCATCGATCTGGGCGCGCTCCGGCCTACTGTCGCCTTTCCGCATCTTCCGGAAAATACCAGGACCATCGATGAGATCACGGAGGAGATTGCCATCGATCAGGTGGTCATCGGTTCCTGCACCAACGGCCGTCTGGAGGATATGCGTGTGGCCGCGCAGATCCTGAAAGGGCGCCATGTGGCTCCCGGGATCCGCTGCATCGTGATCCCCGCCACCCAGAAGATCTATCTGCAGGCCATGGAAGAAGGACTGCTGAAGACCTTCATCGAAGCGGGCGCCATCGTGAGCACGCCCACCTGCGGTCCCTGCCTGGGCGGATATATGGGCGTCCTGGCCGAGGGAGAACGCTGCGTGTCCACCACGAACCGCAATTTCGTGGGCCGCATGGGACATGTGAAGTCGGAAATCTATCTGGCGAGTCCGGCCGTGGCCGCCGCCAGCGCCGTGGCCGGCAGGATCGCCGGTCCGGAGCAGATCGCATAACGGATCCGGAAGGAGAGGATATCATGAAGAAAGCGACAGGAACAGTATTTCGTTATGGGGACAACGTGGATACGGATGTCATCATCCCCGCGCGTTATCTCAATTCCTCCGATCCCGCGGAGCTGGCCGCGCACTGCATGGAGGACATTGACAAGGAGTTCATCCGTAAGGTGCAGCCGGGGGACATCATCGTGGCGGATAAGAATTTCGGCTGCGGTTCCTCCAGAGAGCACGCGCCCATCGCCATCAAGGCCGCCGGTGTGAGCTGCGTCATCGCCGAGACCTTCGCCCGGATCTTTTACCGCAATGCCATCAACATCGGCCTGCCCATCATCGAATGCCCGGAGGCCTCCAAAGGGATCGAAGCGGGCGACGAGGTGGAGGTGGACTTCGACAGCGGGATCATCACGAATAAGACGAAGGGCACCCAGTTCAAGGGACAGGCGTTCCCACCCTTCATGCAGAAGATCATCGCCGCCGGAGGGCTGGTAAATTATATCAACGAGAATGCGGCCGAGGCGTAAGTCGAAGCTCCGGATATTCGCACGGAAACGATCAAAAGGAGGCTTGTCAGAGCGGCGGGCTTCCTTTCTTTTTTACGCTGTGTATGGCTTTTCTGATCCGGTTTCGATGACCCGACCACCCCGTTTTTTGAAAAGTTTGATCTTTGATGCACTTTTTATATTGAAAAGTCATATAAAAATGGGTAAAATATAATTGAAAAGTTTTTGCGGGGTGATTTTGCATGCTGAAACGAAAAATTGAGAAGCTGATCGAACAGCATTTGCGTTCCGGCTCAGAACGCATTTTGCTGATCGATGGCGCACGTCAGGTCGGAAAAACGTATATCATCCGGCACGTTGGGAGGAAGCTGTTCCTCAATTTCATCGAGATCAATATGCTGGAGGATTCCATCGGCAGCAGGCTGTTCGCGAATACCGCGACGGTGGAGGATTTCTATCTCCGCGTCAGCATGATCGAAGGCAATAAGATGGGCAGTGCGGAGGACACCCTGATCTTCCTGGATGAGATTCAGGCCTATCCACAGCTTCTTACGATGCTGAAATTTCTTCGTAATGAAAACCGTTTTACCTATGTTGCCAGCGGTTCTCTGCTCGGTGTGACGCTTTCAGAGACAACCTCCATCCCGATAGGCAGTATCCGCAAGGTCCGCATGTTTCCCCTGGACTTTGAGGAATTTCTATACGCCAACGGTATGAACGGGTTCGCCGTCGATGTCCTGAGGAAGAAGTTTGAGGCGCGGGAATCGCTGGACGTGGCGATGCACGGAAAGATGATGGATCTCTTCCGGCGCTATCTTTTGGTCGGCGGACTTCCGGCGGCGGTCAATGCATACCTGGAAACAAAAAATATCCAGCCCGTACGCGGGATCCAGCAGGAGATTCACGACTACTATGCGGCGGATGCCTCAAAGTACGATGCGGAGCGAAATTTGAAGATCCGCCGGATCTATGATCAGATTCCGTCCAATCTGGAAAACAAAAAAAAGCGCGTGGTCGCACAGCGGATCGAGGGCAAAAAGGGCAGCACCTTTGCCAATTATGAAGATGAATTTGAGTATCTGATCAGCGCGGGCATTGCGTTGAACGTGCAGGCTATCTCCGCGCCAACGTTCCCGCTGATCGAATCCTCCGGCAAAAATCTGCTGAAGCTGTACCTGAACGACGTGGGCATTCTCACGTCCATCCTGTACGGAAGCAATATTCGGGCAATCCTGGACGATGAGAGGAGCATTAACCTGGGCTCTGTATACGAAAGCGCAGTCGCCAGCGAACTGATCGCGCACGGTTTCCCCCTCTATTATTACGATAACCGCAGCAAGGGCGAGGTCGATTACCTGATCGACGATTATGACAGCCTTTCCGCGGTCCCCATCGAAGTGAAATCCGGCAAGGACTATACTGTGCACAGCGCGCTGAATACCTTCGTAAAGAATGACAGCTATCATGTCAAAAAGGCCTTTGTCCTGTCCAATACGCGCGAGATCACGACAAACGGGAAGATCACATATCTGCCGATTTATGATGTGATGTTCTTCGGGGCAAGGGAGGGCTCGGGGGCGTATTTCTAAATGAAACTCGAGCGGGGCATGAGAACACGGAAGGAATAAGAAAATAACGGTTGGACAACGATTTATGAAAAATGACCGCAAGGGCTGGGAACCTTTTTGTATTCCCAGCCCTTGTATGTTCACAGAGTCAATACCGGTTAAAGCAGGCGAAGATCTCCTGCCGTCTCGGCAGCGCCAGGCTGACCGGCGGGTAGGAGGAATCGCAGACGGCGGCGAGTCCCTCGGCCGCGATGCGTTTTTCCAGCTCATCCACCAGCGCCTTCAGGGAAAGGCGGGAGGCGCCGTAGTGCTCTTTGGCATATCGGAGCAGATAGGAGAGCGCGGCGGTCTGCTCGCTGTCCACCAGCTGTTCCACATAGCGCAGGTCCACGGTTTCCCGGTCGATGGAGAAGGAGGTCTTGCCCAGCGTCTTCACCTTCGCATGCTCGTGGGAGGCGCCGTGTTCCCGCCCCGAACGTCCGTAGGAACTGCCCCCATCCGAGCCCCGGCCCGAACGCCCGTAGGAATTCGCACCGGCGTCTGCCCGGCCTGATCGCCCCGCGTAGGAAGTCTGGGCCGGAACCGAGCCGGTGTTCTGGCGGCTGACCGCACCGGTCAGCGGAAGGATCCTGGCTGCCTCAGGCAGCGCGAAGCCGTCCGCGCGGAAGGTTTCGGGGCCGCGGGCTTTCAGGATATCCGCCACGGCGGATGTGATGTCCAGCGCCCGATAGCAGTCCATCTGCAGCACGGTGTCGGCGATATAAAAATAGGATCCGCAGCTTCCCACGACGAGGATGGTGGAAACGCCTGCCTTTTCGTAAAGGTCCCGGGCACGTTCCAGAAACGGCGTGATGGGCTCCTTGTTTTTGGCTACCACCTGCTGCATCAGCGCGTCGCGCACCATGAAATTGGTGGCGGAGGTGTCCTCGTCGATGAGGAACAGCCTGCTTCCGGCCTCCAGGCTCTCGATGATGGAGGCCGCCTGAGAAGTGGAGCCGCTGGCGTCCAGCGTGGAAAACCGTCTTGTGTCGGTCCCGCCCGGCAGATCGTTGATGAACAGGGAGATGTCCACGGAGGTGATCTTCCGGCCGTCCTCCGCCCGCAGCTTCACGGCGGTGTCATCGGTGATCACATATTCCCGGCCGTCCCCGGCGATGTGATCGTAGACGCCCCGCTCCAGCGCCTTCAGAAGCGTCGACTTTCCGTGGTAGCCGCCGCCTGCGATCAGGGTGATGCCGCGCCGGATGCCCATGCCCCGCAGCGCGCCGCGGTGGGGGAGCTGCAGCGTGACCGCCAGGCTGTCGGGAGAACGGAAGGGCACCGCCTGCTTCATGGGGCGGTCGGAAACGCCGCTTTCCCTGGGCAGCACGGAACCGTCCGCCACAAAGGCCGCCAGCCCCAGCGTCTCCAGCTGCTCGCGGATATAATGCTGGTCTTCGCTCAGCCACACGGCATCCTGTACCTCTTTGGCGGGCAGGGCGCGGTAATAGAGGGCAGAGCGCACGCATTTCGGAAGATAGTCGAACAGGATCTTGGCCAGCTCTCCGGCCAGCACGGTCCGCCCCGCCGCGGGAAAGCCGACCTCGAACTGAACGGCCAGATCGGTTTTGGTGAATTCGCAGGCGGTGCGCACCAGGATCTCCTGTCCCGGACGGCTGATGCCAATCAGGCCGCTTTTGCCGGAGCCCCCGGCCTGGAAGGTGAAGCGTCCGACGGCCCGTCCGAAGGCGCGCAGGACATAGTCCGCCAGCGCGGTGCGTTTGTGGGGAAGATCCAGATATTCCTCCGGGAAGCCCGCCCTGCGGCGGTTCACATAAATGCTGAGACGGGAGGGAGAAGCGAAGGGGTCTCCCTGCACGTGATCGATGGATAAGATAAAATCCGTGAAGTCATAGCTGCCCGCCAGGGACTTGTAGGCAGGATAGCCTTTATGATCGATGGAGCGCAGCATGGACTCCAGCTCTGTCATTTTTTTCATGAAAATACCTCATTTCCGCCGCACATCGCGGCACTGTTGTGCGGATATCCGCCGTCAGCACAAGTATAATGATTCCGAAATCGAATGTCAATCTTCAGAAAAACCGGATGACAATTCGGGCGGTTTATTGTATAGTAAAAAAAGGATATTGCGGCGAAATTTCCGTTTTCGTATCAGGAGACGGGCAGGGAGGTTTTCGCATGAAATACAGGGAAGAGGTTCTGGCGAAGATTTTTACGTATGTTACGGTGTTCCTGCTGCTGGGGATCGTGGTCTTTGAGGCCTGTCTGCTTCAGTTCCGGGAAAAACAGTCCGATGAGCTGGAGGATCAGGTCCGGGAAACGGAGCTAAAAGTGCAGGAGATGACGGATGACAACGCGTCGCTTCAGGCGCAGAAGGCGGAGCTGGAAGCGTTCCGGGAGGAATGGGAGCCGTACACCGGCTATCTGGGGAATGAAGAGATCGAGAAAATGAGCGTGAACCTGTTTGCCCGGACGGGACTGATCCCGCAGGAGGCACAGGACGCGCTGGCGGACTGGATCCGGGAGCAGGAACGGCTGAAGGAAGATACCGTCGGCTACGAACGCCCGGATGCGGAGGACGGAAAGGTGCCAGACGGAGCGGAAGGCACAGAAGAAGCGGAAGGCATCGAAGAGGCGGACGGCGGCTCTGGCAGGAACGGAAAAGATGAGAGCGGGAAAGACGGCAGCGGAGAGGCCGAAGACGATGCGGCGGAGGAGACGGGACGTTCGCTCTGGCTCAGCTACAGGAGCCCGGAGGGTGAGCAGCTGTTTCTGCCGATCAATACGGGCTCCGGGGACGGGAGCTGTCTGGTCTACACCGCGGTCTATGAGCGGCTGACCGGGGCGCGCATGGAACTTCTGTTCGGGATCCGTTACAGCGAGCGGACCGGGATCGAGCGGGATGAAGACGGACGGATCGCCTGGCGCTGTCTGGCCTATCGGCTGATGGGAAGCGCCTGGCAGGGGATCGGAGAGGAGACGGAGCCCGAAGGCGCCGTGCCGGAGGAGGAAAAGACTTCAAAATGAATGTAGATGCGTTTTATGCGGGACTGGACAGGCTGTTTGCGGAGAACCGGCTGGATGAGGTGGAGCCCTTCCTGAACGCAGGGCTGGAGCAGGCGAAGGAGGAAAAGGATTACGGCGCGTATCTTTCGGTGGGAAATGAGATGATCGGGTTTTACCGCAGCGTTTCCCAATATGAAAAGGCGTTCGCCGTTTCCGAGGATGTGCTTTTGCTGATGGAAGAACTGCAGATGGAGGACACCGAGCATTTCGCCACCACGCTGCTCAATGTGGCCACCGCCTACCGGGCCGCGGGAAGGCCGCAGGAAGCGCTGGCCGACTATGCGCGCGCGCTGAAGATCTACGAGACGACGATCCCGGCGGACGATTACCGCTTCGCCGGGCTTTACAACAACGTGAGCATTCTGCTGGAGCAGCTGGGCGAAAACGAAAAGGCCGCGGTGTTTCTCGAGCGCGCGGTCTCCATCGTGGAAAAGCAGCCAGACGCCAGGATGGAGCTGGCCACCTCCAAAACGAACCTCGCCCTGATCTGTTTTAAGCTGAATGAGAATGAAAAGGCGAAGGCCCTGCTGGAAGAGGCCATTTCCATCTTCGAGGAGAACGAAGAGGGAACGGATGCCCACTACAGTGCCGCGCTGGCCGGGCTGGGCGAGGCGTATTTCCGCATGGGACGGCTGGAAAAGGCGCTGGAGCTTTACCGGAAGTCCCTGGCCGAGGTGGAGAAGCATTTCGGCAGGAATGACAGCTACCGTCTCCTGTGCGGGAACTGCGCCGCCATTCTGCGCAGGCTGGGAGATACGGCGGAGGCGGAGCGCTATGAGCGCATGGGACAGGAGGAGCACGCATGAACGGGCTGGCGCTTTCCAGACGCTATTTTGAACGCTTCGGACAGTCCATGCTGGCCGAACTGCGCGCCCGTTTTCCGGAGCTGGAGGGTCAGTTCTGCGCCGGGCTCGCCGGGCACGGTTCGGAATGCTTCGGTTTTGACGATGCGTGGTCGGAGGATCACGATTTCGGCCCGTCCTTCTGCCTGTGGCTTCCCAGAGAGCTGTTCGCCCGGTACGGAGCGGCCTGTCAGAAGGCATACGACGCTCTGCCCGGGGAATTCGAGGGACATCCGGCGCGCCGGGTGACGGCCTTCGGTCAGGACCGGGTGGGCGTGCTCTGTCTGGAGGATTTTTATTTCGGCCTGATCGGCAGGGAGAGCGCACCTGCGGATCTGATGGAATGGATGGCCCTGCCGGAGGACCGGCTGGCGCTGGCGGTGAACGGGGAGGTGTTCCTGGATGAGTCCGGCATTTTCAGCGGGATGCGCCGGGCGCTGCTTGCCTATTATCCGGAGGATGTGCGCCTGAAAAAGATCGCGGCCCGGGCCGCCGCCATGGCGCAGTCGGGGCAGTACAATTACAGCCGTCTGGCCAGGCGCGGGGAGTGGACCGGCGCGTTTTTGGCGCTGGACGCGTTCATCCGCAGCACCTGTTCCATGGTCCATCTTTTGAACCGAAGCTACACGCCCTATTATAAATGGATGCACAGAAGCCTGAAGAACATGCCGGTCCTGCCGGAGATCTACGGCCTGCTGGATCAGCTCACCGCGCCCTTTGACAGCCGCAGCGCCTGGGAGACGGCGCAGGATGCAGACTTTCTGCTGGGCATCATCAATACGAAGGATACGCGGGCCGTCCTGATCGAGACGATCTGTCAGCTGGTGATCCGCCAGCTGCACGAGCAGGGGCTTTCCGACGCGCAGGATCTGTATCTCGAGGCCCACGCCCTGTCCGTGACCGGCCGGATCCGGGATCCCCGCATCGCCGGACTGCAGCTCCTGGAAGGCTGAGCCCGCCTGCTCCGATGCCGCCGCGCTGCTCCTCCGGCTGGCCGGGTGCATTCCATTTTCCCGGACCGTTAGAAAAACGCCGGCCCTTAGCGAAGCGAGCCCTTCGGGCGAAGCTGAGCTTAGTGCCGCTGCGTTTTTCTCGAGCGCGAGCGTGTCCGGAAAAGGAATACACCCGGCCGGCCGGAGGAGCAGCGCGGCGGCATCGGAGCAGACGGGCTCAGCCGGAAAGCGGATTTTTGTGAAATCATCACTTGAAACATATGTTTGGGTATGGTAGGATGAATAAAAGGGACTTACAGTTCATCATGGGAATCCTGGTCATCGCGGCGGCTGCGGCGGGCATTTTTTTTGTGTATGCGCGCCGGGGCGGCGGTCAGAAGGCCGGGTCCGTGGTGGTAGAGCAGGACGGAAGGGAGATTCTGCGGCTTTCGCTGCAGGAGGACCGGACGGTGTACCTGACGGGTGCGGACGGTGACGGATACAACGTTCTGGAGATTGAGGACGGGCGCGCCCGGATCTGGGAGGCCGACTGTCCGGAGCAGATCTGCGTCCGGCAGGGCTGGATCTCCGGACCGGGGGAGCAGATCGTCTGTCTGCCGCACCGGCTTGTGATCCGGTTCGTGTCTGAAGACGGCGGAGAAGCGGACGCGGTCGCCTGTGCAAAGGAGCTCATATGAGAAAACGAACGGGAATCCGTCCGAAAGGCGCTTCCGTGAAAAGAACGGCCGTTCTGGGCATGCTCACCTGCGCGGCGCTGATGCTGTCCTGGGTGGAATCTCTGATCGGGCTGGTGCCGCCGGTCCCGGGGATCCGGATCGGACTGGCGAACCTGATCGTGGTGTTCGCGCTGTATCGGATGGGATGGCGCAGTGCGCTTCTGGTCAATCTCAGCCGGGTCCTGCTGGCCTCCATCCTGTTTGGCAGTCCGTATGTCCTGCTGTACAGCCTTTCGGGAGCGCTGGTTTCGTTCGCGGCGATGGCTTTTGCGAAGAAGCACACGGGGATGTCCGTCATCGGCGTGAGCGTTTGCGGAGGCGTTTTTCACAACATCGGACAGCTGACCGCCGCTGCGGCTGTTGTGCGGACCGGCTGGATGGTCTCCTGGCTCCCATGGCTTCTGGCCGCGGGGTGCGTGACTGGCCTCGTGATCGGGACCGCCGCGGGAGAGCTGATCAAACGGATCCCCCGCAGGATACCGGGGGAGGACGCCGACATTTTATAAACATGAAATGAACACCTGCTTTGTGCAGAGCAGGATTTACAGCGGTAAAAAAAAAGAAAAGGCCGGCAGGACCGCACACGGCTTTGCGTGCGGCTGGCTGAAACGAAAACGGAGAAGGATACATGTACGCATATATGATCGGCCGTGTGGCAGAACTGAAGGAGGACCTGCTGGTACTGGAAGTGGGCAGCATCGGCTATAACATCAGAATACCGGGCAGTGTGGCCGGTTTGCTTCCTCCCGTCGGGGAAGAGGTGAAGATCTACACCTATACCAGCGTCCGGGAGGATGCCATACAGCTGTTCGGCTTTTTGACGAAGGACGATCTGGAGATATACAGACAGCTGATCGCGGTCAGCGGCATCGGCCCCAAGGGCGGACTGGCGCTCCTGTCGGTCATGAGCGCGGACGAGCTGCGGATGGCGGTGCTGGCACAGGATGCCAAAGCCATCGCCAGAGCGCCCGGTATCGGCGGCAAGACCGCCCAGCGGATCATCCTGGAGCTGAAGGATAAGGTTTCCCTGCAGGATGCGCTCGCGCAGACTGCCGACGCAGGCACTGCCGCGGCTGCGGCGGCGGGGAGCCAGGCGAGGAATGAGGCGGTGGAAGCCCTGGTGGCGCTAGGCTATGCCGCGTCCGATGCCCTGCGCGCCGTGAAAGCGGTGGAGCGGGAGGATATGGATGTGGAAGCGCTGCTGAAGGCGGCGCTCAGGAATCTGTGAAGGACCGGAGGATCCCATGTCGAGAATGATAGAGACGAGCCTGACCGAAGAGGATGTCCGCATCGAGGGGAATCTGCGGCCCAGGTATCTGAAGGACTATATCGGACAGGAAAAGGCAAAGACGAATCTGAAGATCTGCATCGAGGCGGCGAAGCAGCGCCATGACGCGCTGGATCATGTGCTGTTCTACGGGCCTCCCGGCCTCGGCAAGACCACACTGGCGGGCATCATCGCCAATGAGATGGGCGTCAACATCAAGATCACCAGCGGCCCCGCCATCGAAAAGCCCGGGGAGATGGCCGCCATTCTGAACAATCTGCAGGAGGGCGACATTCTGTTCGTTGATGAGATCCACCGCCTGAACCGTCAGGTGGAGGAGGTGCTGTATCCGGCCATGGAGGATTTTGTCATCGACATCATGATCGGCAAAGGCTCCTCCGCCCGTTCCCTGCGGCTGGATCTGCCGAAGTTCACTTTGGTGGGCGCCACCACCCGGGCGGGACTGCTGACCGCCCCGCTGCGGGATCGGTTCGGCATGATCCACCGGCTGGAATTTTATACGGTGGAAGAACTGAGGGTCATCATCCTGCAGTCCGCCAGGGTCCTGGAGGTGGAGATCGAGGAGGGCGGCGCGCTGGAAATGGCCAGGCGGAGCCGGGGGACGCCGCGTCTGGCGAACCGCATCCTGAAGCGGGTCCGGGATTTCGCGCAGGTCAGATACGACGGCGTCATCACTGAGCATGTGGCGAAGCTGGCACTGGACCTGATGGACGTGGACCGGCTGGGGCTGGACCGTGTGGACCGCAATATGCTCCTGACCATGATCGAGAAATTCCGGGGCGGTCCGGTGGGACTGGACACGCTGGCGGCGGCCATCGGAGAGGATGCCGGGACCATCGAGGACGTATACGAGCCTTACCTTTTGATGAGCGGCTTCATCGACCGCACGCCCCGGGGGCGCGTGGTCACGGAAAAGGCCTGTCAGCATCTCGGCGTCGCTCTGCCGGAATGACGCATCCCGCGCCGCTTTCCGCGGAAAGAAAGGGTTGCATTTCCTAGATTGGAAAGGTATAATAACATCATAAAATAAGGCAGGCTTATATCTGCATCCTGAGAGCATTGCATAAGAAAAACACGTCTGCGTCTGGCGGGGAGAAGTGTTATGGCTGTTAAAACAGATACGAAGGTCATGATCGGCGGTAGCGTTCTGACGCTCAGCGGCTATGAGAGCGAGGAATACCTGCAGAAGGTAGCTTTTTACATCAACAACAAGCTGGCAGAATATGCCAAGGTGGAGAATTTCCGCCGTCAGCAGCTGGACAGGCAGCATATCCTCCTGGAACTGAATATCGCGGACGATTACTTCAAGGCCAAACAGCAGATCGATCTTCTGGAGGAAGAGATCCGGACGAAGGAAAAGGAGCTGTACGACATGAAGCATGAGCTGGTGGCGGCGCAGATCAAGCTGGAGAACACGGAAAAGTCGCTGCGTTCCGCCCAGCAGGAGCTGCAGGAGAGCTCCAAGCAGATCATCCGGCTGGAGACACAGCTTCGCAACGTACAAAAGAAAGATTGAAAGAAAGGGCTGTCCGCGAGACGGCCCTTTTTCAGGCAAAGGAACGGAAAGGACTGCAATGCGTCAGGAGGATCGGCAGACGAAGGCATCGAACAGGATCAGGGAACCGGAGCTTCTGGCTCCCGCAGGCGATACGGCGTGTCTGAAGGCGGCGGTGGCGGCGGGCGCTGATGCGGTGTATCTGGGCGGACAGCGTTTTTCCGCCAGGGCTTTCGCGGGCAATTTCACAGATGAAGAGCTGACGGAGGCCATCCGGTATGCCCATTTTTTTGACAGAAGGATTTACCTGACCGTGAACACGCTGATGAAGGAGCGCGAGCTGGAGGGCCTGGAGGACTGGCTTTCCCCGTTCTGCGAGGCGGGGCTGGACGGCCTGATCGTGCAGGATCTGGGCGTCCTGGCGCGCTGTGCAAAGGCGTTTCCGGGGATTGCGCTGCATGCCAGCACACAGATGACGGTCACGGAGAGCCAGGCCGCCCTGTTTTTGAGATCGCTTGGCGTTGACCGGATCGTTCCCGCCAGAGAGCTTTCTCTGCAGGAGGTACGGCGCTTGAAGGAGGAGAGCGGCCTGGCGGTCGAAACCTTCATCCATGGGGCGCTCTGTTACTGTTATTCCGGGCAGTGCCTTTTCTCCAGCGTGCTGGGAGGCAGAAGCGGCAACAGGGGCCGCTGTGCGCAGCCCTGCCGTCTGCCCTACGAGATCCGCTGCGAAGGGGCGGCGCGTCAGGGGAAGAAGGCCGGAGACGGCCGCGCGCAGTATCCGCTGAGCCTGAAGGATCTGTGCGCCCTGCCGTTTCTGCCGATGCTGATCGATGCCGGGATCGACTCCTTCAAGATCGAGGGAAGGATGAAGGGCCCGGAATACGTGGCGGGTGTCACCGGCATCTACCGCAAATATATCGACCGGTACTGCGGGGCGCAGGAGAGGACGGCGGGAATGCCCACAACCCCGCAGACCGCGTCCGAAGGGATGGCCCGACGGACTGCGTCTGAAAGCACATCCCGACAGACCGCGTCCGAAGGCACAGTCCGGCAGGCCGCATCCGAAGGCATGGCCCGGCGGGCCATGTCCGAAAGCCGCATGTCCGGAAAATGGGAGATCGAATCGGAAGATCTGGCATTGTTGGCGGGGCTGTACGTGCGTTCGGAAACCTGCGGCGGATATTATGACCGGTACAACGGGAAAGAAATGGTGACCCTGGACGCACCGGGATACAGCGGCTGCGATCCGGCGCTGCTGGAGCAGGTCCGGGAGAGATGGCTGAAAAAAGAGATGACCAGACCGGTCGATCTGAAAGCCGTGCTGTCCGTCGGCGCGCCGATCCGTCTGGAGGCGGAATGCGGCGGAACACGGGTGTGTCTGGAGGGCGCGGAGGTGACAGCGGCACAGAATCGGCCGCTTCAGGAAGCGGATGTCGTAAAGCAGCTTTCGAAAACGGGCGGTTCTCTGTTCTCGGCGGACAGTGTGACCGTCAGGCTGTCCGGCGACTGCTTCGTCCCGCTTTCCGCGCTCAACAGCCTCCGCCGGGATGCGTTGGATGCGCTGTTTCGGGAAATGACCGCCTGCCCGCCGAAGGACCCTGCATGCAGAGCGGATCCCGCGGCAGATATGGCGGACAAGACGGAACAAAGCGGAATGCCGGTAGAGGCGGGGCGGGAAACTGCAGCCGTTTCCCTGGGGGCGAATGCGGAGCATGCCGGGGAAACCGAAGGAAATGCGCCCATTTTCGTATCCGTTCTCGACGCCGTACAGGGGCTGGAAGCCATACGTGCGCCCGAGGTGAAGCGGATCTGCCTGGTGGCGGACGCGGTCCTCGACGGGTCCTCGCTCACTTTTCTGGAGGCGGTCCGACAGCGGAAGGCCGCGGACGGGACATTTTCCTTTTTCCTGACGCTTCCCGCCATCCTGCGCGCCCATTCCTCCGATTGGCAGGCGAGGCTGCGCGAATGGCTGGATACGCCCGAGGGCGCTCTGGTTGACGGCTTCTTGGTCTCCGGCCTGTCCGGGCTCTGCCTGGCAGAACGGCTGGGGAGAAGGATCAGCCTTTCCCATTCCTTTTATGTGTTCAACCGGGAGACGCTGACGCTTCTGATGCGCCGTTTTTCCATCGACAGCTATACCGCGCCGCTGGAGCTTAACCGGCATGAGCTGCGCGCGCTGCCGTCCCGCCTGCAGGAGCGCATGGTATACGGGAGGATCCCCATGATGATCTCCGCCAACTGCGTCCGGCGGACGGCGGGGGAGTGCCGCGTCCGCCGCGGTCCGGACGGCATGCCGCAGGAGATCCGGCGGCGGGGCTTTTCCGGCTCGCTGACCGACCGGTATCAGAAGACGTTTCCGGTTTACATAAACTGCATGCACTGCATGAATACGGTCTACAATTCGGTGCCGCTTTCCCTGCATCAGTATACGGACGCCATTCTGGCGGAAGGGGTTCGCGCGCTGCGTCTGGAGTTCACGGACGAGAGCGCCGGGCGCGTCAGGCAGGTCATCGAGTGCTTCGCGCGGGGCGGTACGCCGCCGGAGGAATACACGACAGGACATTATAAAAAAGGAGTACAGTGATTTGACCCACTTCATCGTGATCTATTCCAAATATTTTCTCACACTGTTCCTTTTTCTTTTCCTGCTCTGCGGATTCTGGGGCCTGCGTTATGAAAGCGTCTCGGACCAGAAAATGACCGCCGGGGTGCAGAGCGTATTTCTCTTTTTAACACAGTTCTGCGCCTATCTGACCATCGTCATCCGGACGCAGCGGATGGAATATCTGATCCTGTACGCGTTCCTGCTGATCCTGACGGCGGCCGTGCCGGTGTTTTCCATCATGCTCTATCCGGGCATGAACCGGATCCTGCTCAATCACGTCTGTATGATGCTGACCGCGGGCATGATCGTGCTGACCAGGCTGGATCTGTCCCGGGCCGTCCGCCAGCTCGTCATCGCGGCGGTATCGTTTGTGCTTGCGCTTTTCCTGCCCTGGATCATGCAGAAGTGGAAGCGGATGCGCAGCCTCGGGTGGGTCTATGCCGTGATCGGGATCCTGGCCATCGCGGCGGTGCTCATCCTGGGGCAGGTGACGCACGGCTCCAAGATCTCCTGGACCGTGGCGGGCATCACGTTTCAGCCCTCCGAGTTCGTGAAGATCTTCTATGTCTTTTTTATCGCGTCCCTGATGGCGCAGGACACCGGCCTTCTGCAGGTGTTTCTCTGCGGCATCGGCGCGGCGGCCCATGTGGGGATCCTGGTGCTGTCCAGAGATCTGGGCAGCGCTCTGATCTTTTTCGTGGTCTATGTGCTGATGATCACAGCAGCGACCCACCGTATTTGGTATTTCTTCCTGGGGACGGCCGTCGGCGCCGGGGCCTCCGCGGCCGCATGGAGGCTCTTTTCCCATGTGCAGGTGCGGGTGCAGGCCTGGCGCGATCCCTGGAGCGTGATCGACGACCAGGGATATCAGATCACCCAGTCGCTGTTCGCCATGAGCAGGGGCGGCATGTTCGGGCTGGGGATCGGCAAGGGGACGCCGGGCGATATCCCCTACGTGGAGACGGATTTCGTCTTTTCCGCGGTGGTGGAGGAGCTGGGCATGCTGTTCGGCATCGGCATCGTTCTGACCGGGATCGTCATTTTCCTGCTGTGGATGCGCCTTGCCTGCGGCCTGAAGGACGGCTTTTACAGGAATCTGACGGTCGGGTTCGGCATGCTGTTCCTTTTCCAGATCTTTCTGACCATCGGCGGCGGGACCAAATTCATTCCGTCGACGGGCGTGACGCTTCCGCTGGTCAGCAGCGGCGGGAGCAGCTTCATGACCACGGTGCTGATCGTCTTTGTGACAGAGGGCATCTACGAAATGCGGTACGAAGAGGAGCTGAGACTTGAGAAGCAGAGAAGAAGAAAAGCGGCACGCGAAAATGTATGAGAGGGAAAAGGACGCCGGGGAGCGCGGATCCGACCGGGCGCTGGCAAAAAAGCGGGAGCGCAGGAGGCGCAACCGTGAGATCTATCTGTTTTCGGCCCTTTTTCTCGTCCTTTTCGCGGGCATGTTCGGCTATCTGATCCGGTATGAGACAAGCAATCACGAGGCGTTTTTCAACAACAGCTACAATTCGCAGCAGCGTGTGGTGATGCAGGAAAACCGCAGAGGGACGATCTTTTCCGCGGACGGGCAGATCCTGGCCAAAAGCGCTGCGGACGAAGAGGGGCAGGAGACGCGCAGCTATCCGTTCGGGGAAATGTACGCTCACGTGATCGGCTATACAGGCAAGGGGAAAACGGGGATCGAGGCGCTGGAAAACTATATGCTGGCCAATTCCGCCATTTCGGAGCGGAAGAAGCTGGAAAACGAGCAGAACGGGGAGAAAAATCCGGGGAACGATGTCTATACCTCGCTGGATTCCCGGATCCAGGAGGCCGCGTATCAGGCGCTGGGCGCATACCGGGGCGCGATCGTCGCCACGGAGGTGAAAACGGGCCGCATCCTCGCCATGGTCAGCAAGCCGGATTTTGATCCGAATGAGATCGCGCAGATCTGGGAAAAGGTGAACGAGGATACGGAGAACGCCGTGCTCGTGAACCGCGTCACGCAGGGGCTGTATCCGCCCGGCTCCACCTTCAAGATCGTGACCGCGCTGGCCTATCTGCGGCAGAATCCCGACACCTGGCGGAATTATGTCTACCAGTGCGGCGGCACCTACGTGAACGGGGAGAACCGGATCAGCTGTTATCACGGCTCCGTACACGGAAGGGTGGACTTCACCGCATCCTTCGCGAAATCCTGCAACGCCTCCTTTGCCAATATCGGGATGTCCATGGATCCGGAACGGTTCCAGGATACCATCAACGGCCTTCTGTTCAACGGCGAACTGCCCCTGGAGCTTCCCTATCAGCAGGCGAAGGTGGCGCTGTCCGCGGACAGCAGCGCGGAGGACATCATCCAGACCTCCATCGGCCAGGGAAGGACGCAGATCACGCCCATGCAGCTGAATCTGATCACCTCCGCGATCGCCAACGGCGGGGAACTCATGCAGCCTGTCCTGGTGGACCGGATCGTGAGCGCCGAGGGGCGCGTCCTGGAGGAAAACAAGCCCTCCGTCTTCCGGAGGCTTCTCACGGAGGAGGAGGCGGGGATCATGACCGGTCTGATGAAGGAGGTCGTACAGTCCGGCACGGGCCGAAAGCTGAAGGATCTGTCCTACACCGCCGCCGGGAAAACGGGCAGCGCGGAGTTCAATCAGGTCCGGGAGGATTCCCACGCGTGGTTCACGGGCTTTGCGCCCGCGGAGGATCCCGGGATCGCCGTGACCGTGATCGTGGAGAACGTGGGCTCCGGCGGCGATTACGCGGTCCCTCTGGCCAAGCGCGTCTTCGACGCCTGGTTTGCCCGGCCCTGATCCGGCGTATGCTGCCCCGCCGCCCTCCGGCCCGAAAAGGCGCCCCGCCGACCGTGCGCAGGATTGATTCAGACACGCTCTCGCTTCGTGAAAAACGCAGCGGCACTAGGCTCGGTTTCGCTTTGCAAGCTCACCTCGCCAAGGGCCGGCGTTTTTCAAGAGTCTGAATCCAATTCCTGCGCACGGTCGGCAGGGCGCCTTTTCGGGCCGGAGGGCGGTGGGGCAGCATACGCCGGATCAGGGCGCGGCGGGAAGCGGACTTTTTTTCAGATGGGACTTGCCCTGCAGGGACTTTTGGGATATACTTGTTTGCAGAAACAGGATATCGCCGGACAGGAGGAATTGCAGTGATTGAGGCAACGAGCTGCGGCGGTGTAGTAATTTTCCGTGGAAAGATCCTGCTGCTCTACAAGAACTACCGGAATAAGTATGAAGGCTGGGTTCTGCCGAAGGGCACCGTGGAGGCGGGCGAGGATTATAAACAGACAGCGCTTCGGGAGGTGCTGGAGGAAAGCGGCTCCAGGGCTTCCATCATCAAATACATCGGGAAGAGCGAGTACTCCTTCAATGTGCCTGAGGACACGGTGGAGAAGGAAGTGCACTGGTACCTGATGATGGCGGACAGTTATTACAGCAAACCGCAGAGAGAAGAATTTTTTGTCGATTCCGGATTTTATAAGTACCATGAGGCTTACCACCTTCTGAAATTTGCGAACGAAAAGCAGATACTGGAGCGGGCGTACCGCGAGTATCTGGAACTGAAGAAGAGTAATCTGTGGGGCAGCCGCAAATATTATTCCTGACAATGAGAATACGACCTGCGGCCGCGCCCGACAGAGAGCGGGCCGTTTGGGCCGCATCCTGTCGGGGCGGGCGCTGCCGGAGCTGGCTGTTATGGAATTTTATCAGAACCTGTATGTGGGGGAGTCCGTCCGAAAAGTGAATACGGTCAAGCGGAAGCTCCGGACGGGCGCCGGACAGTTTTCCGTCTATCTGATCGCGCTGTCTCACAACAGCGACCAGCTCGATATCTTTCACTGCGCTCTTCTGAAGCAGAAGTATTTCGACCGGAAGAATCTCTATATCGTGGGCATCGCCGGCAGCAAGGGCGAGGCGTTCCAGCTCGTGGGGAAAATGCTGGGCGAGACGCTGCTTGACGGTATGGAAGGGGATATCAAGGGGTATCTTCGGAAGAACGGCGCGAAAGGGGGCGCCGGATGACAGTTGTTCTGATGATCCTGAAGGTGATCGGCATTCTGCTTCTGGCCGTTCTGGGCATCCTGCTCGCCGCACTGCTTCTCGTCTTATTTGTTCCGTTCCGATACAGCGTACAGGGAGAATATCGGGAGAAGCTTTCGGTCGGCGCGCGCGTATCATGGCTGCTCCGGCTGTTGACGGTGCGGATTTCGTATGACAAGACCCTGGAATGGTCCGTCCGCGCCGCCGGGATACGGATCCTGTCTGGGCCGGGCGGCGGGAAGCCGAAGAAGAAAAGCGCAAAAGATGAAAACGGGCAGGCCTCCGACAGCGCCTCCGGGGACGAAACGGAGGTTGATGTGCCGGATCCCGCGGGAAGCGTGCCTTCGGAAGTGGGAGGCGCCGGATCCCTGACAGATGGAAAAGATGACAGCGTGAAGGGTCCGACCGCTGAAAAAGGATCTGCCGCAGATACGGATGCCTGTGCACCGGAGAAAGACGGGACGTCGGCAGTGAAAGCAAATGCCTCCGCTTCAGAGACAGACGGGACGGCGGCTGCAGAAACGGATGCTTCTGCATCAGAGAAAGACGGAACGTCTGCCGCAGAAGCGGATACAGCAACGGAGGACGCATCCTCCCAAGCGCCGAATGAACAGGAGGAAGCGCCGGAAAACACCGCGGAGGGGATCGCGGACAGGATTGGAAGCCTCTTTCAGCGTCTGGAGGACAGGCTTCAGGACGCGGAGAAGAAGCTGGAAACGCTTTCCGACACCGTTTCACGGTATATCGATCTGCTGGACCGGGAAGATACCCGGATCGCGCTGAGCACCGTCTTTACGCAGGTGTTCCGGATCCTACGCCACATAATGCCGCGCAGGCTGAGAGCGGACTTCATCGTAGGGACGGGGAATCCCGCCGCGGACGGCCAGATCGCGGCATGGCAGGGAATGCTGTATCCCTTTTTGCACGACAGCGTGCTGGTCCTCCCCGATTTTGAGAAAAAACGGACAGAAGGGACCTTTTCAACAGAAGGGCGGATCACCGTCTGCAGGCTGCTGATCTGCGGGCTGGCGGTCATACGGAAGAAAGAGGTCAGACAGCTCATCAGGCGTCTGCGCAATAAGGAGGAGAAGAAGGATGGCAGAAAATCATAAGGACAACAATATCAGTTCCGTCATGGAATCTCTCATGAAGGGAGCGGAGGCCGTTTTTTCTACCAAGACCGTTGTCGGGGAAGCGACGAAGATCGACGATACCATCGTGATCCCGCTGGTGGATGTCTCCGTGGGCATCGGCGCCGGGGCCATGTGCGGCACGGGCAAGGACCGGAGCAAAAACAGCGGCGGCGGCGGTATGAGCGGGAAGATGTCGCCCAGCGCGGTCCTTCTGATCAAGAACGGCCAGACCAAGCTGGTGAACATCAAGAATCAGGACGGCGTATCCAAGATCCTGGACATGATCCCGGATCTGGTGGACAAATTCACCGCGCCGAAGAATAAAGAAGAAATGATGAGCGATGAGGAGGCGGTGGACGCCGCGTTCCCGGAGAAGGATTCCTAAGCTCCGGGCGCAGTCCCCAAATATCCGGGATCCGTCATCTTTTTTTGAAAAAAATCATATGATAGAGCAAGAGAGCATGAGGAGCAGACCATATGTACCGGATCGCCGCATTCGCCGTTTTCTGGACCGCTGTAGGGATGTTGTTCATGCTTTTTTTTCGTTATCGGATCGTCGGGACGCTGGTGGCACTCGTGCTGCTGGCGGCCAGCTACTGCATCCTGATGATGGACGATAAATGAGCGCACAAAAAAGGGGCTGTCGGATAATACCGTTTTTTAGCCCCTGAGAATGAAAACAGGATGATCCCGTGATGAGTTCAGG
>CANRMT010000009.1 GCA_947631815.1 uncultured Eisenbergiella sp. | reverse complement strand
CCCGCCTTTCAATTGATACCTATATTTTACCACATTTCACGAAGAAATGTTTGAATTAATCAGTGTTTCCCTAGACAAAGAAAATTTTTGATACGTTGTGGCCATGCGCCTATTCAGTTCATTTAAAACTAACATTTATTATACAAGAGGCTTCCATCTTTCACAAGATTTCGTGAAAATAAAGAAAGAAACCCACGAAAAAGGCAAACTGCTTTTGTTATATCATCCCGAAGTGTTCCAGCGCCGCCCTGATCGCCGCCCTTTTCTCCGGCGGGCATTGTGGCTGACGGGAATTCTCTGACTTCGGCTTATTGTAATTCTCCCGTTCGATAATGCCGTATTTCCGCTTCACTTGTGCGATATAAAGATGGCTGACCTTAAATCCGCTACTCTCCAGAACGTATGCCCTAATCTGTTCTTAGGGTGCCATCCATCTTTTGTCCTACACCAATTCATCCACATCTATATTGACATGTACAGCCGGTTTTCTCAGAACTAACTGACACACCGTCTCGCAATGCACCCCCTGCGCAAAATTATCGAACACCCTGGCCTTCACCGGCTCGTATCCGTTTCCCGCCAGATACTTCAGATCCCGCGCCAGCGTGGCCGGGTCGCAGCTCACGTAAACGATCCGCTTCGGCTCCATCCGCACCATGGTGTTCAGGCAGGCCTCGTCACAGCCCTTCCGGGGCGGGTCCACCACGATCACATCCGCGCGGATCCCCTCCGACGCATATTTTTCAGGCAGCACCTCTTCCGCCTTTCCCACAAAAAAACGGGCGTTGGCGATGCCGTTGCGCGCCGCGTTGCGCCTGGCGTCCTCGATGGCCGCGGGCACCGCTTCCACCCCGCAGACGGACTTCGCCCCTCTGGCGAGAAACAGGGAAATGGTCCCGATCCCGCAGTACAGGTCCCAGACGGTCTCCGTCCCGGTCAGCCCGGCGTAATCCAGCGCCTGGCGGTAGATTTTCTCCGTTTGAGCCGGGTTCACCTGGTAAAAAGAGAGCGGGGAAATGGAAAACGTCAGGTCGCCGATGGTATCCTCGATGCGGTCCGCGCCGCGCACCGTGCGGACTTCTTTTCCCAGGATCACGTTGTTCCTGTCCGTATTGACGCTGACGGAAAAGCTGGTCATGCCGGGAATCTCCGCAAAAAGCCGTTCCGCCAGTTTCTTCTCCCCCGGCAGGCGGGTCCCGTTGAGCACCAGGCAGACCAGGATCTGGCCCGTGGCAAAGCCCTTGCGGATCAGCACATGGCGCAGCAGCCCCTTCCCGGAGGCCTCATCGTAAGCCGGGATCTTTTTCTCCCCGCAGAAATCCAGCACGATCCGCAGAATGTCCCTGTTTTCCCGGACGCCCAGCGCGCAGTCCTCCGCCTCAATGATCGTGTGCGTCCGTCCCGCGTAAAAACCGGCGATGAGCCGTCCCTCCCTGTCGGTGCCGATGGGAAACTGGGCCTTGTTGCGGTAATGAAAGGGCCCCTCCATTCCCACGGGCTCCTCCAGCATTGCCGCCGCTTTTTCCGGCGAAAAGCCCCCGATGCGGATCAGGCAGTTCTTCACCTTATTGTTCTTGAATTCCAGTTGTTTTTCATAAGAAAGCGCCTGGAGCTGGCAGCCGCCGCACTGGCGCGCCACGGGGCAGACCGGCGTTACCCGGTCCGGCGAGGGCGTCAGGATCTCCTCCAGGCGCGCGAACGCATATCCTTTTTTGGGGCGAACGATCCGCGCCCGCACCACATCCCCGATCAGAGCGTCCTTCACGAACAGGGCGTAGCCGCCGGAACCGTATGCCGACCCGGCCCGGGCGGACACGTCTCCCGTCTCCGCCGAAGCAGGCCCACGCTCCTCTCCCGTGAGGGAGAAACCGCCGGTCCCTTTCCCTTCCGCGCCGGTCCCGCTCTCCTCCAGATGCCCGATCCCTTCCCCGTCCGCGCTCATGTCCGTGATGGTCACGGTAAAAATCCGATTTTTCTGTATGTTCATATTCAATCCATTCGCGTCATCCGCAGGTTGGACTCAAACAGCCGGTTGAAGCCCAGCCAGCCGGTCTCCGCCGTGCTCTCCAAAATTTCCGTGAACGTTTCCAGCTTGGCGTCCGTGTTGTCCGCCAGATTCAGCGCCAGCGCTTCCATCAGCGCAGGCTTCTTGGGAGAGCCATACTCGTATTCGCCATGGTGCGCCAGGATGCAGTGCTTCAGCTGAGATTCCAGCACCGGCGGGAATCCCGGGATCGTGCGGACCTTTTCTCCGATCATCTCCGCCCCCATGACGATGTGCCCCAGAAGCTGTCCGTCGTCGGTATAATCGTTCTGCGGAAAAAGGGAAAGCTCCCGTGTCTTACCGATGTCGTGGCACATGGCCGCCGTCAGCAGCAGATCCCGTTTCAGCATCGGATAGGTTTTGCAGTAATACTCGCAGAGCTTCACGACGCTCAGCGTGTGCTCCAGCAGTCCGCCCATGAAGCTGTGATGCACGCTTTTGGCCGCGGAGGATTTCTGGAAGGCCGCGATAAAGGCCTCGTCCTCCACAAAAAAGGCTTCCAGCAGTTTTTTCAGGTATGTATTTTCAATGCCGCCGATATAACGCAGCAGCTCCTTATACATGGCGGAAATGTCTTTTTTGCTCACAGGCAGGTAATTGGCCGGATCGTATTCGCCCTCCCGGCAGAGGCGCGCCCGCTTGATGTTCACCTGGAGCGCATTCTGAAAGCTGGTCACATCCCCGTACACCTCGATATAATCCAGCGCGTCGAAATCCTCGATGCCGGCGCTGTTGGGATCCCAGATCTTGGCGTCCACCGTCCCCGTTTTATCCTGCAGGATCACGTTCTCATAGGGCTTCCCGTTTTTGGTGACCGCGGACTGTTTATGCTTGCACAGATAAATGTCAGAGACCCGGTCCCCTTCCTTATAATCCTTGATGAATTTCATTTCGCTTCCTCCAATATGACGTCCACCGTCATTTCCTGATATTCCTCCGCACCCTGCCGCATCATCTTTACGGTGACGCCCGTTTCCGGCGCCAGGTTAAACAGGGCTTCCTGATATTCCGAAAAGGAACGGATCTCCGTCCCGTTCAGCTCCACGATCACGTCTCCGCTCTGGATCCCGGCCTTCATGGCGGGGGAGTCCATTTCGATATTCGTCACATATGCGCCCATGGGCACGCCCATCTCCGCATGGATCTCCACTGGCACATCGCTCCCCATCACTCCCATGTAAGGGATCGGAACGCCGTTTGACAATTTTTCGATCAACAGGCGCAGATCCGTGATCCCGTAGGCGGTTATGAGCGATGTCTCTTTGTTTCCCCGCAGGCTCATGGGCCGGATGATGCCGATCACCTGTCCGGAAAGATTGATCAACACGCCGCTGGAATTATCCGTTCCCATCATGTCCGTGGTCAGAAGCCGCACGTTGTAATCCACGAAGCTGTCCCTGGAATCCGACGAGGTCACCATTCCGTAAACGATGGAGGACGCGGAACCCAGCGGACGTCCCACCGCTATCACCGGCATGGCGAGCAGCCCTGTGGCCGAGCTGCCCAGCACCGCCATGGTCAGCGTTTCCCGGGTCTCCTCCGGGATCTCCTCCAGCAGAACGCTGAGAATCGCCAGACCCGTCTGCTTATCCTGGCCCTTGATCTGAGCGCTGGTCTGCACGTCGTCGTGGAACGTGACCAAAAGGCTTTCCGCCGACTCCACCACGGTATTGTCCGTCAGGATCAAAAGCTCGATCCCGTTGTCCGCCACGATCAGTCCCGACGCCTGCCCCTGATTTTCATAAATGTTGTCGAACCAGTCCATATCGGTCACGACGCCGGTCACCGTCACCATGGACTGGCTGTTTCTCTGCACCAGCGCGTACATCAGCCGATAGAGCCGCTGATAATCCGACATCTCCAGTTCCGCCTTTTCCGGCAAAGCCGCGGAGCCCTCCGCCGCTTCGCTTCCGTACGCCTCCGTCTCAGAAAGGGCTTCCCCTTCCCCGGCTGTCCCCGGTTCCGCCGCGCCTCCGATCCCCTGACCGGACTGACCGTTGCCTCCTGCGTCGGCCTGGCCGCCCATGCCTGTTCCTGTGCCGGACTGCCCGCCGCTTCCGCCGCCAGGCTGACTGCCCGCGCCTGTCCCTGTGCCGGACTGTCCGCCGCTTCCGTCGCCGGGCTGACTGCCCGCGCCTGTCCCTGTGCCGGACTGTCCGCCGCCTCCGATGCCGGACTGGCGGTCCGCTTCAGATCCGGACACACCGCCCGCGCCGGGCGCCTGCTGCCCGCCGATCCCCGGTCCCGGATCTCCGTTCGCGCCCGCTCCGGGCTGTCCCTCTGTTCCCGTGCCGGGCTGACCTTCTGCTACCGTTCCGGGCTGCCCGCCGACAGCTGTGCCGGACGCTCCTCTGTCAGCCGCACCTGTCCGGGAACCGCTTCCCTGGGAAATCCCTCCCCGGGGATCCGCACCCTGTGCTCCGGCCGCGGCTCCCGCAGACGCCTGTTCCCCTTCCGCCGCCTCCGACAGGATCATATCCTCCGGAAGCATCTCGTCCTCCACGTCCTCTTCCCGCAGCTGCACGAGCTCCGGTTCCTCCTCCGGATAGAGCAGGTTCGTGAAAACGGGCTCCAGCACCAGGAATGTCAGGCACGCGATCAGGCCGAATATCACGGCCATGCTGGCAGTCAGAAGCGTGCGCTTTATGAGCTTTCTTTTGTTTAAAGGGCGCTCCTTGACTTTTTCCTTTATAAAGTCTATGCCCTGATTAGATTGATTTTCTTCCATAACGTAAATCCTTTCGTGCGGGCAATGTGGGCTGGGGCAGCTCTGCTGGCCCGCAGGGCGCGCGTTCGTCCGTTATCCCGCAGTGCGCGCGTTCGCCTCCGCTTCTCTCCGGCTCACTCGCGGGCTTCGCCCTATGGTCCTCCCCATCCATACGCCCGGGGACGTGCAAGCACGTTTCGGGAAGGGGTGGATAGAGGGCTCGAACGCTGCTCTGCGGGGTGCGTTCGCCCGTTTTCCCGCAGTGCGCGCGTTCGCCTCCGCTTCGCTCCGGCTCACTCGCGGGCTTCGCCCTATGGTCCTCCCCATCCATACGCCCGGGGACATGCAAGCACGTCCCCGGGCGTATGGATGGGGAGGACCGCACTGCTCATTGCCTACGCGTATATTATACAGCGCGGTTTTAAATCACACAACCCCGATCTCGAACCCCTGGGCGATTCGGGTATCAGGAGGTGAGAGGAACGCAGGGGGCCTGGCAGTCGCGGGGGCGGCATGCGAATGTGCGGTCCCTTGTCGGCGCGCATCGTTGAATCCGTCTGCGGTTCGTTTTGGCCCGTGCCGGGAAATACGGGGTGTCCGAGCGAAGCGAGTTTCCCGTATTTCCCGGCAGTTTCGGGCCGAAATGAAACGCGGGCGGATGATGCGCGCCGACGCCGGACCGCGCTTCGCATACCGCCCCCGCGGCTGCCAGGCCCCTACGCATCTGCCCTTTAGTCCCCAAACCGCCCGATCATACCCCTACGCGGCAAAAAAAGCTGTCCGTTTCCCGCATGATGTGGTATGATATACAGGGGAAGTGTGAGAACGCCCCTCCGGCGGCCGGTGCGGCCGCGCAGCAGACAGAACGGAGCATGAAACGATGAACGCAAAGGTTTTACGCGTATTGGAATATGATAAGATCATCCGCCTCCTGGAAGGGAAGGCTACTTCCGATCCCGGACGCGGGCTCTGCCGCGCTCTGGTGCCCATGATCGATCTGGAAGAGATCGAACGGGCGCAGACCGAAACGGCGGACGCCCTGACGCGGATGTTCCAGAAGGGATCCCTGAATTTCGGCAATAATAAGCCCCTTGGCATGAGCCTGCGTTCCCTGGAGATCGGCAGCGCGCTTTCCATCGAGGAGCTGCTGCGCATCGCCGGGCTTCTGGAAAACGCGGCCCGCGTGAAGAGCTACGGCAGCTCTGACCGGGAGGATGCGACCGCGGATTCCCTGACGGAGGATTTCAGCAGTCTGGAACCCCTGCCTTCCCTGTCGAGGGAGATCCGCCGCTGCATCCCCTCGGAAGAGGAGATCGCGGATGATGCCAGTCCCAACCTGAAGCGGATCCGCCGCAGCATTTCCCTCACCGGCGAGCGCATCCACTCTCAGCTCAACAACATGGTCAACGGTTCCTCCCGCACCTATCTGCAGGACGCCGTGATCACCACCCGGGACGGGCGCTACTGCATCCCGGTAAAATCCGAGTACAAGAACCAGGTGCCCGGCATGATCCACGATCAGTCCGCCACCGGTTCCACCTATTTCATCGAACCGGCCATCGTGGTGGAGCTGAACAACCAGCTGCGGGAGCTGGAGATCGAGGAACAGAAGGAGATCGCCGTCATCCTGGCGTCCCTCAGCGCCCAGGCCGGAGAACACACTGCGGAGCTGACCGAGGACCAGCGGATCATGACGAAGCTCGACTTCGTGTTCGCCAAGGCGGGACTGGCGATGGACCTAAACTGCAGCCGCCCTTCCTTCAACGATGAGCATTTCATCCGGATCCGTCAGGGCAGGCACCCGCTTCTGGACAGGAAAAAGGTGGTTCCCATCGACGTGACGCTGGGCGAGGATTTCGATCTGCTCATCATCACCGGACCCAACACCGGCGGCAAGACCGTCTGCCTGAAGACCGTCGGCCTTTTTGTGCTGATGGGGCAGGCGGGCCTGCACATCCCGGCCGGGGACCGTTCCCAGCTGTCCGTTTTCACGGAGGTTTTCGCGGACATCGGGGACGAGCAGAGCATCGAACAGAGCCTGAGCACTTTTTCCTCCCATATGACCAGCATCGTTTCCATTTTGAAGCATGCGGATGAAAATTCGCTCTGTCTCTTTGACGAGCTGGGCGCCGGCACGGACCCCACCGAGGGCGCCGCGCTGGCCATCGCGATCCTGAACTATCTGCACGACCGGGGCATCCGCACCATGGCGACCACGCACTACAGCGAGCTGAAGATCTACGCCCTTTCCACCGATTTCGTGGAAAACGCCTGCTGTGAATTCGACGTGGAGACGCTGCGCCCCACCTACCGGCTCCTTCTGGGCATCCCCGGAAAGAGCAACGCCTTCGCCATCTCCAAAAAGCTGGGGCTCTCCGATGAGATCATCGAAGCCGCCAGAGCGCAGATCACGGAGCAGGACATCAGCTTCGAGGACGTGATCTCCAATCTGGAGCAGCGCCGCGTCACCATCGAACGCGAGCAGCAGGAGATCGAGGCGCACAAAAAAGAGATTGAACGTCTCAAAAAACAGCTGCAGGAAAAGAACGACCGGATCGATCAGAACCGCGACCGGATCCTGCGGGAGGCCAACGAAAAGGCACGCGATATCCTGCAGGAAGCCAAGGATGTGGCCGACGAGACCATCCGCGTCTTTCAGAAGGCCGGTCCCGGCGCATCCATGAAGGATCTGGAAAAGACCAGAGAACAGCTGCGCGGCCGGATCGGCGAGAAAAACGCCGGACTTTCCATCGGAAAGGAGGAGGCCCCCAAAGCCGCCCTCAGACCGGAGCAGCTGAAGAAGGGCGATACGGTGCGCATCCTTTCCATGGGCTTAAAGGGAACGGTAAGCTCCCTGCCGGACGCGAAGGGCAATCTCTTCGTCCAGTGCGGCATCCTCCGCTCCTCGGTCAATATCAGCGACCTGGTGCGCATTGACGAACCCACCGTCACCGCTCCCAACATGAACCGCACCGGCACGGGCAAGCTGCGGATGTCCAAATCCATCTCCGTATCCCCGGAGATCAACCTGCTGGGCAAGACCGTGGACGAGGCCCTCGCCGCTCTCGACAAATATCTGGACGACGCCTATCTGGCCCATTTAAAGAGCGTCCGCATCGTGCACGGCAAGGGCACCGGCGCCCTGCGCCAGGCGGTCCAGAAGCACCTGCGGCGCGTCAGATACGTTAAGTCCTTCCGTCCGGGCGAATACGGGGAAGGCGACGCGGGCGTGACCATCGCAGTTTTCAAGGAGGAATAGGAAATGGCAAACAAACAGAAAATCCTGATCGTAGACGACGACGCCAATATCGCCGAGCTGATCTCCCTCTATCTCACGAAGGAATGCTTTGACACCATGATCGTGGGCGACGGGGAATCCGCCCTGAACGCGGTCAGCTCTTTTGAACCCAATCTGATCCTTCTGGATCTGATGCTCCCCGGCATCGACGGGTATCAGGTCTGCCGCGAGGTGCGCAGCCGTTCCAGCGTGCCCATCATCATGCTGTCGGCCAAGGGCGAGATCTTCGACAAGGTGCTGGGGCTGGAGCTGGGCGCTGACGACTATATGGAAAAGCCCTTCGATTCCAAGGAGCTGGTGGCCCGGGTCAAAGCGGTCCTGCGCCGCTGCAAGCCCGCTCCCGCCGTCCCCTCCAAGCCCTCTGTCGAGTGCGTGGAATATGAGGGACTGACCGTGAACAAGACCAATTATTCCGTTATCTATCTGGGCAATACGGTGGACATGCCGCCCAAGGAGCTGGAGCTGCTTTACTTCCTGGCTTCCTCGCCCAACCACGTTTTTTCCAGGGAACAGCTGCTGGACCAGATCTGGGGATACGAATACATCGGCGACACGCGCACCGTGGACGTCCATATCAAGCGCCTCCGGGAAAAGATCAAAGACTACGCCAACTGGAAGATCGCCACGATCTGGGGCATCGGATACAAATTCGAGGTCAGGTGAGCTTCGAAAAGCCGCAGATCATACGGCGCAGGGCGCCGTGAACCCGGCCCGGCCTGATGCGGACACAGGAACCGGCCCGCGAAAGGGACTCCCATGCACAAAACGCTCTATCTCAAATTCATACTGGCCTATATCATCTTCGGCATTTTCGGGTTCCTCGTGGTGGCGACCTTCGTGTCCAGCATGACCATGGAGCACCTCAAGCGCGACCGGGCGGACTCTCTCTACAAGGAAGCCACGCTGATCGCCGACACCTGCGCCTCCGACCTTTACAACAACAGGGCCTCCCTGGAGGAGGTCAAGGAGCAGCTGGACGCCCTGAGCGCCTATCTGAACGCCCAGATCTGGATCATCAACCCCTCCGGCCGCATCATCATGACCACGGAAATGCCTCTGGATGTGGAGCATGAGTCCATGGTGGAGGGTTTCGATTCCACCGTCACGGCGGGCTCCTTTTATACTACCGGCAATTTCTTCAACTGCTTCACGGAGGAAATGCTCAGCGTTTTCGCGCCCATCGCCTCCAATTTCCGGGTGCGCGGCTATGTGGTCATCCACACGGCCATGTCCTCCATCCGGGATTCCAGCGAGAGCCTTTTGTCCATTTCCTACATCATGCTGATGATCTTTTTCCTGCTGTCCCTGATCATCCTGATCTTCTTCACGGAAATGGTCTATGTGCCGCTGCGCAGGATCACCACGGCCACGGAGCAGTACGCCGCCGGGAACCTGCACTACGAATTCCAGGTGGACAGCGAGGATGAAATGGGCTACCTGGCGGCCTCCCTTTCCCTGATGGCCAGCGAGATCGCCAGAGGCGAGGACAACCAGAAAAAATTCATCGCCAACGTCTCCCACGATTTCCGCTCTCCCCTGACCTCCATCAAGGGCTACCTGGAGGCCATGCAGGACGGCACCATCCCGCCCGAGCTGCATGAAAAATATCTCGGCATCGTCCTGAACGAGACCGACCGCCTGATCAAGCTCACCAACAGCCTGCTGACGCTGAACAACCTGAACATGAAGGGCATGGTGCTGGAAAAAACGGCTTTCGATATCAATCAGGTCATCCGCTCTACTGCCGCCTCCTTCGAGGGCACCTGCCGTTCCAAGCGCATCCGCATCGAACTGGTGCTCACCGGCGAACGGCTCTCCGTCATCGCCGATAAAAGCAAGATCGAGCAGGTGCTTTACAACCTGCTCGACAACGCCATCAAATTCTCTCACCCGGACTCTTCGATCAAGATCGAAACCTCCGAAAAGCACGGCAAGATCTTCGTTTCCGTCAAGGACAGCGGCATCGGCATCCCCAAGGACAGCCTGCGCCTCATCTTCGACCGCTTTTACAAGACCGACCTGTCCCGCGGCAAGGACAAAAAAGGAACCGGCCTGGGGCTCTCCATCACCAAGGAGATCATTCAGGCTCACAACGAGAACATCAACGTCATCAGCACCGAGGGCGTGGGCAGCGAATTCATCTTCACCCTCCCCGTGGACGAGAGCGAGGAAGAATAGGACAGCGCCCGCGGGGCAAATCTACTCCTTCCAGTGAAGGCGGTGCAGCTCGCCGTGTTCCTGCAGTCCCGCGAAGCCGTTCTGCCGCAGTGCCTCATAGAGCACGACGGCGACGGCGTTGGACAGATTCAGGGAACGGATCTGATCCAGCATGGGGATCCGTATGCAGCCTTCCTCATGCTCCACCAGAATCTCTTCCGGAATGCCCGCGCTCTCCTTGCCGAACATGATATAGTCGTCCGGGCCGAACCGCACGTCCGTATAGATCCTCTTCGCCTTCGTCGTCGCCATCCAGATCTTCGCGCCCGGATGTTTCTCACAGAAATCCCCGAAATTGATATAGCGGTGCACGTCCAGCCTGGCCCAGTAGTCCATGCCCGCCCGCTTTAACTGCTTTTCGCTCAGGGAAAAGCCCAGCGGCTCGATGAGATGCAGCGACGCGCCCACGGCCGCGCAGGTGCGGCCGATGTTCCCCGTGTTCTGCGGGATCTCCGGCTGATGCAGTACGATATGAAACATATGCGATTCTCCCAAAACAGCCGCCCGGCCGAAATCTCGGCCGGGCGCGGTCATATTCTCCGGTGTTTATTCCGGTTTCCCGTCCTGCTATCTTTTCTCCGCCCGCAGCTTCTCGACGAAATCCGCCAGCCGCCCGATGGCGATCTTCAGATTCTCCAGCGAATACGCATAGGAGATCCGCAGGAAGCCTTCGCCGCAGTCGCCGAAGGCCGTTCCCGGCACCACCGCCACCTTTTCCTCCTCCAGGAAACGGGTGGCGAATTCGTCGCTGGTCATGCCGAATTCTTTGATGCAGGGGAAGATATAAAACGCGCCGTAGGGCTCAAAACAGGGCAGACCCATCTCGCGGAAGGCGTTCACCAGATAACGGCGGCGCTGATTGTACTGCTCCCGCATCATCGCCACATCGCCGTTGCCGTTCTTCAGCGCCTCCACCGCCGCGTACTGGCTGGTGGTGGGCGCACACATGATGGCAAACTGATGGATCTTCAGCATCTGGGCGATGATGGCCGCCGGTGCACAGGCATAGCCCAGCCGCCAGCCCGTCATGGCATAGGTTTTGGAAAAACCGTTGATCAGCACCGTGCGCTCCCACATGCCGGGGATCTCGGCGATGGACACATGACGCCCCTTATAGGTGAGCTCCGCATAGATCTCATCGGAGATCACGAACAGGTCGTGCCGGATGATCACCTCCGCCACCGCCTCCAGATCCTTTTGCTCCATGATGGCGCCTGTCGGGTTGTTGGGGAAAGGGAGCACCACGATCTTGGTCTTATCGGTGATGGCGTCCTCCAGCTCCTGCGCCGTGAGCCGGAACTCGTTTTCCGCCTTCAGATCGATGATCACGGGCACCGCGTTGGCCAGGATCGCGCAGGGTTCATAGGAAACGTAAGAGGGCTGCGGAATGATGACCTCGTCCCCCGGATTGATCATGGCGCGCAGGGCGATATCGATGGCCTCGGAACCGCCCACCGTCACCATCACCTCCTTATCGTAATCATAGGAAAGGTGAAAGCGCCGCTCCAGATAATGGCTGATCTCGATCTTCAGCTCCTTCAGTCCGGCGTTGGAGGTATAAAAGGTACGCCCCTTTTCCAGGGAATAAATGCCCTCGTCCCGGATATGCCAGGGCGTGTCGAAATCCGGCTCGCCCACCCCCAGGGAAATGGCGTCCTTCATTTCGCTCACGATGTCAAAAAATTTGCGGATGCCGGAAGGCTTGATCCCGACGATCCTGTCAGACAGCGGATTTCTCATGGCGACACCTTCTCCCTGTTATCTTCGTATTTTCTGGCCAGGATCGTGCCGTGGTCCTTATATTTTTTCAGGATAAAATGAGTCGCCGTGCTCAGCACGCTGTCCAGCGGGGCCAGCTTGTCGGACACGAAATAGGACACTTCCTTCAGCGACTTGCCCTCCAGCGCGATCAGCAGATCATAGCCGCCGGAGATCAGATATACGGCGTGCACCTCGGGATACTTGTAAATGCGCTCCGCGATATTGTCAAACCCCTGTCCCCTCTGGGGCGTCACCCGCACCTCGATCAGCGCGGACACCTTCTCGATGCTGGTCTTTTCCCAGTCGATCAGCGTATGATAGCCGCAGATGATCCCCTCGCTCTCCATCGCGGCCATTTCATTGACCACGTCGATCTCCTCCACGCCCAGAATGACCGCCAGCTCCTTCAGGTCGATGCGGCTGTTCTTCTCGATGACTCTCAACAGTTCTTCTCTCATTTTTTCCTCTCATTCTGCCGCCTGCGCGGCACAGTTTCCGATCCGGCAGGACGTGCCGACATCCATCTCCTTGCATTTTATGTATGAACCGCTTCCTTCCCGGCCGTCCGCCAGACCCGGTATATGGCGTCCTGTGTCCTGGGAGATAAAAAGCGCTTTTCTCCGCCGTTTCGGACCGCCCTGTCATGACCGCTCTCCGCGCGGCCAATGACCGCTGCCGGAATGCCCAGCCCCCCAAAAGCCTCCGCCAGCCGTTCCCCGTCCGGCGTCAGGCAGAGAAGGCTCCCGTTTCCCGTCAGCTCGTAGGGATTGACATCCAGCAGATTGCAGATCTCCACCGTTTCCTGCCGGATGGGTATTTTTTTCAGGGAAACGGACAGTCCGGTCCCGGCGCGCTCCGCCAGCTCCCAGAGGGCCCTGAAAACGCCGCCCTCTCCCACCGCGCAAATCGCGCCGATGTCGAACGCCGCGGCGGCCGCGGCCTCCCGGGTCACGGACAGATAACGCCGAAACGCCCGCGCCGTGTCGATCAGTTCCGCCGGATAACGCTCCAGCAGACGTTCCCGGAACCGTTCCGCCAGCAGGACGCTGCCCTCCAGCCCCGCCCATTTGGTCATCACGATCCCATCTCCGGGCCTCGCCCTGCCGGAAAAAGCCGCCTGGCTGACCGCTCTTTGATTTTCCTCCGCGCATGCGGCGAACCCGCCGCAGCCCTCCAGCTCATAGACCGGGCCCATACCGCCATCCTTTTCCGGGCCGTTATCCCCTTCAGTTCCCCGCCGCGGCATCCTGCGCCGCCTGTGCAGCCGCGGCCTGCGCGGCCGCGATCTCGGCCAGCTGATCCTGCGTGGCCTGAATGTTCGCCAGCGTTTCCTTCACCACCTGCGAACTGTTGCTGGCGATGGCCGCCGCTATGATGCTGCTGATGTTCGCGTCGCTGGTGGCCGTTCCCACCGTGATGGTGCGGGGACTCACCTGATAATTGCTGCTGTTCACCTTTTCCCGGCTGACCTCCACGCCGTTTTCCTTCACGATCTTCCACAGCTGCGCCTTATAGCCGATGTGCTCCGCGCTGGTGTGCAGGAAACCGACGGGCTGGGAGGCGTCCGCCACGATGACCTCCGAATCCGGCTCGATCCGCTCCAGCACCTCGCTCTCATAAGAAACAGTGCGGGCGGGGTCCCTGGTCTCCACGCCGTACAGATTAAAGGTGATATGCTTATCCTTCGTATAGCCTTCTATGTAGATCGGATGATCCGTGTTGTTCACAAACTGAAAATCCTTGCCGGAGGATTCCGCGATGGCGGCGTCCGCGGACGGATCCACATAGGTGACGATCATAGAATGGTTATGCCGCTCCGTCACCTCCAGCTCCGCCAGAAGCACCGCGTTGTAAAGCGTCGTGGACACCTGGCAGATGCCGCCGCCGATGCTGTCCACCACCTGGCCGTTCAGGTAGGAGCCCGCCATATAATATCCGTTCTCCTCCGTAAAAGGCTTCACCGCGTCATAGGTGGAAAAGGTCTGCCCCGGATACAGCGTGGTCCCGTTGATCAGACTGCAGCCGTTCGCCACGTTTTTGCTCCGGTCGGACCCGGAAGAGGCGTAACTGGTGGTGAAAGTGCCCAGCAGATCCTTCACCTGCATCAGGTCCTCCGCCCGGCCCTCCGGTTCGTCCACCGCGCCCACCAGGTTCACGCTGCACGCCTGGCGGTCCCACTGGCCGGTCAGATACTCATAGATGGCGCTGACGGAGGCGTCCACGTCCACCATATAGCCGCTTCTGCCCTCTACCACTTCAAACACGCCGTTATTGCGCGACAGCTGGGCATCCACCGCTTCCACGTTAAACCGGCTGCACTGCTCCTTCACCACTCCGGCGATGGCATTGCGGTCGAATCCCAGCTCGATGTGAAAATCCCGGCCCTTGTGCGCCAGATCCTGCAGCTCCTTATACCGTTTCACGATGTTGCCCTGTCTGCCGATCTGGGCCGCGTCCTGTACGATCCGCGTGTTTTCCCATTCGAGGCCCAGCTGGCCGGCCGTCACCGTCACGCTGCCCCCGTTCTGATCCAGCAGCGTCACCGGCAGGCTCTTTAACTGACCCGCATAGGACCGGATCGCCTCGGCCGCCTGATCCTGCGTCATGCCGGACAGCGCCATCCCGTCCGCCGTCACACCGTTCGGGATCGTGTTCGGCCCCGCGGCGAATGCGTCCCGTTTCGCCGCGATCAGGAAAAATGCGGCCGCAAGACAAAGCAGCAGGCGCTGAAACTTTCTCATACCCCGTTCCTTTCTCGGCCTGTGCCCGCCCTTACAAAAATGAGATCAGGGTGGGAACGACCATGGCCAACACCAAAATCACGATAATGATCGAAGATACGATCTTCTGTGTTTTTTTGCTATGAAAATTCATGCTTTTTCACCTCGTTCGGGAAATTGCTTCGCCTTTCGGGAAGCTTCTCATTCCGCTTCGCGGAACGAGAAGCGGCGGGAAATTGCTTCGCTGTTCGGGAAACCTTTCATTCCGCTTCGCGGAACGAGAAGCGGCGGGAAATTGCTTCGCCTTTCGGGAAGCCTCTCATTCCGCTTCGCGGAACGAGAAGCGGCGGGAAATTGCTTCGCAATTTCCCTTCATTATAAATCATTGATCCTTCTTTTGCAAGCTCCCATACGCCGCGCGAATCCGGTCGATCAGACGGCTGGCCTCATTTTTCGTCAAAAGCTCGATCTCGCAGTCCGGCTCGACGGAATAGCGCGCGAAAAGGGTCCGCAGCCGTTCCTTCTGCGCCCTGGTGGCCGGTCCCTCCCGCTTCACTTTGTAGATGAGCGGCTGCGGCAGGAACACCGCGCAGTCCTCCGGATCGAAAAACTCCCCGCACAGCCGCTGATACAGAAGATGCGTGGCGGCGGCATCCCCCAGCGCCCGGTGGGCTCGGAGCTCGATGCCGTAATGCGCACAGAGCGCGGAAAGCTGCCGTCCGGGAAGCCCGGACAGGTACTGCCGGGCGATCTTCAGCGTGTCGATCCCCTCCCGTTCAAAGGAGAGGCGCGCGTTGACCGCCGCCCGCTTCAGAAAAGAATAATCAAACAGCACGAAATGACCCAGCAGGGGAAGTCCGCCCGCGAACTCCAGAAAACCCGGGATCACCTCGCCGATCAGCGGCGCGTCCCGCAGGTCCTCCGCCGTAAGCTGCGTCAGTTCCTCCGCCCTGGGCGAAAGCGTTCGGCCTGGATGCACCATCGTATGAAAGCTGTCCTCGATCCGGCCGTTTTTCACCCGGAGCGCACCGATCTCTATGATCTTGTCCAGTTTGGGATTCAGGCCCGTGGTTTCCAGATCCACACACAGATAATCCTGTACCGGCTGCATCCTGTTCCTCCATCCTGCGGACGCCTGCGGCGCCGGACCGCGAATACCGGGCGAACGGCGCTGCCGTCGGCCCGTCCCGCGGCGACGCCCCATGTCCCGCCGGTCCATCGGCCCGCCGAAGCCTCAGCCCGCTCCGCCGTGTCTGGCCTGATAGTCCGGGCAGTGCGCGGACAGAAAACACTCCTCGCATCTTGGCGTCGGCGCCTTGCAGATCTGCCGCCCCAGCGTGATGATCTGAATGTTATACAGGATCCAGTGATCCTTCGGCAGGACCCGCATCAGCTCCATTTCCACCTTCACCGGATCGTCCTCTCCGGTCAGCCCCAGCTTTTTGGAGATCCGCTTCACATGGGTGTCCACCACCACGCTGGGCTCGTGATAAATATTTCCGCGGATCACGTTGGCGGTCTTTCTGCCCACGCCTGCCAGAGACGTCAGATCCTCCAGGGAGGACGGCACCTGACCGCCGAATTTTTCCACCAGATCCTTACAGCAGGCTATGATATTTTTCGCTTTATTATGATAAAAACCCGTCGCGCGGATATCCTGTTCCAGCTCCTTCAGATCGGCGTCCGCAAAGGCTTCCACCGACGGATATTTGACAAACAGATCCTTCGTCACGATATTGACCCTGGCGTCCGTGCACTGTGCGCTCAGAATGGTGGCGATCAGCAGCTGCCATGCGTTTTCATGATTCAGATAACAGACGTATTCCGTCCCGTAATGCTCATCCAGCAGATCCAGGATCGCTTTTGTATGCGCCTCCATTTCGGCCTTCCCTCCGTCGTTTCAGATATCGGCACCCGTTTCGGACCTCTCCGCCGTTCCGGGCCTCTCCAGCTCCACCTCCGCCGTCCATGCGCTGCCGGTGACGGGATCCCGCCGCCGGTAGTCAAACAGCACCGCCCTTTCCCCGAAGATCTCCAGGTGCGTCATGCGCTGCAGCTGCCTGGCGCTGTATCCGGCATACTCCGGCAGATACCGCCCGGTTTCCTCTTCCTTTTTATAAAAAAGCAGGATCGCATCACGCCGCGGGGACAGATCCTCCGCGAAATCCGGCCTGCTTTTCAGGTTTTCCCGCAGATACAGATCGTACACGGCCAGATCCCGGTACAGCCCGCCGCGTCCCGCATCCACGGCCGCCGCAAAATCCAGCAGGACCTGATACCGGTACAGCCGGGACGGGCTGTTCACAAAAAATCCCTTTTCCTCATAAAAATCCGCCAGCGCGGCAAACAGGCCGAAGGGGCTTTCAAACCGTTCCTCCAGCGCCGCCAGCATGTGCGTGAACTGGCCGCTGTTATAATACAGCTCCACCATGTCCTCTACCCGCTTCAGGCGCGTCACGTCCGAAAAGGACAGCCATCGAGTGGACAGCACCTCATAGGGCGGCGTCTCCCACGAAATGATGCCGAAGGCATCCGCCATCTCTTCCATATAGGAGCCCTTCAGCACCTTCAAAAATCCCAGCTGAAGCTGATGGGGCCGCATCCGGTACACATCGTCGAAGGACTTTTGAAAACTGGTGAGATCCTCATAGGGCAGGCCCGCGATCAGATCCAGATGCACGTGCACATTGCGGCCGGAAACGATCCTGCGCACCGCCTCCGCCAGCCTGCCGCAGTCCGCGGACCGCCGCACGGCCTCCAGCGTGCGCGGATTGGTGGACTGGACGCCGATCTCCAGCTGTACCAGTCCCGGCCGCATCCGGGCCAGAAGAGAAAGCTCCGCCTCATCCAGCAGCTCCGCCTCGATCTCAAAATGAAAATTCGTGATGCCGTTGTCATGCTCCAGGAGCCATTCCCACACCGCTTTCGTGCGCGCATGGCTGCAGTTAAAGGTCCGATCCAGGAACTTCACCTGCGGCACTCGCCGGTCCAGAAAAAACTGCAGCTCCTTTTTGACCAGCTCCATGCTCCGGAACCGCACCTGACGGTCCAGCGAGGAAAGGCAGTAGCCGCACCGGAACGGACAGCCCCGGCTGGATTCGTAGTACAGGATCCGGTTGCCAAAAGCGGACAGATCTTCATACAGAAAAGGAAGCTCGTCCATATCCAGCGCTTCCCGCGGCGGCGTACGGAGGATCTCTCCGGTCTTTTCCTCCCGGAACACCAGCCCCGCGATCTCCTGCAGGCCCGCGCCGGGCTCCTGACCGCGCGGCGTGCGGTCCGCCGCAGGATTCCCGCCGTTCGGCATACATTCCGCGGCCGCATTCGGCAGCTTCGGCGTCTTTCCCGCGTCGGGCCCTCTGTAATGCGCCAGCAGCTCCGCGAACGTTTCCTCGCCTTCTCCCACCATGACGCCGGTGATGTGCTTAGCCCCGCGCAGCACCGCTTCGGCCTGCCAGGAGACCTCCGGGCCTCCCAGCCAGATCGGCAGTGCGGGCAGAAGCTTGTGCAGGCTCTCCGTCAGCTCCCGGATCTGCGTCCAGTTCCATATATAACAGGAGAAGGCCAGCACGTCCGGCCCTCTCCGATACAGATCCGCCAGGATATCGGCCAGCGGCTGATTGATCGTATACTCGGCCAGCTCCACATCCCCTGCCGCCGCCGGATCGCGCCGCAGCGCATAGGCCTTCAGGCTGTAGAGGGCCGGATTCGAATGGATATATTTCGCGTTCAGCGCCGCCAGCAAAAACTTCATGATCGCACAGTCACTCCCGGTTCAGACGTTCCACGAAACGGTCGAAGCCCGCCTGTCCCTTTTCATCGCGCTTGTAAACGCCCGCGTCCTCCAGCACCTGCATGAACACGAGCCCGATCTCCTTCTGGATGATGCCGTGGATGTTGTCGGCGTTCACCTCGCCGTATTTGGGCAGGAACTCCTCCACCCAGTCCGCATGGGTCGCCAGCACCGCATCCGCGCGCAGATCCTCACCGGCCAGGATCGCTTTCTCCAGCGCCGCCATCTCTCCCTTCAACCGGGCGGGCAGCACCGCCAGACCCATGACCTCGATCAGCCCGATGTTCTCTTTTTTGATGTGATGCAGCTTCGCATGGGGATGGAACACGCCCAGCGGATGCTCCTGCGTGGTGATATTGTTGCGCAACACCAGATCCAGCTCATAGAAATCCCCGCGCTTTCTCGCGATGGGCGTGATGGTGTTGTGCGCCTCCCCGTCCGTCTCCGCGAACAGGAAGCACGCCTCGTCGCTGTAGCCTCTCCAGGCCGCCAGGATCACATCGGCCAGCGCGATCACCCGGTCGGCGTCCGCGCTCCAGATGCGGATGACGGACATGGGCCACTTCACGATCCCCGCCTTTACATCCTCAAATCCCCGCACCGTAAAGGTCCGCTCCACCGGCGCCTTTGCCATCGGGAATTCGTAATGACCGCCCTGAAAATGGTCGTGACTCAGGATGGAACCGCCCACGATGGGCAGATCCGCGTTGGAGCCCAGGATGTAATGGGGGAACTGCTTCACGAAATCGAACAGCTTCACAAAGGTATCGTGCTCGATCCTCATGGGCGTATGTTTGGCGTTGAACACGATGCAGTGCTCGTTGTAATACACATAGGGCGAATACTGGAACCCCCATCTGCCGCCGTTGATGGTGATGGGAATGATGCGATGATTCTGCCTGGCCGGATGGTTCACCCGCCCCGCATAGCCCTCGTTCTCCATGCAGAGCTGACACTTGGGATAGCCGCTCTGCTTTGCCAGCCTGGCCGCGGCGATGGCCTTGGGGTCCTTTTCCGGCTTGGAAAGATTGATGGTGATGTCCAGATCGCCGTATTGGGTGGGCGCCACCCATTTTTCGTCTCGGCTGACCCGATACCGGCGGATGTAGTCCGTGTCCCTGCTGAATTTGTAAAAAAATTCCGTGGCCGCTTCGGGAGATTCCTGATATTTCTTCCAGAATTTCGGGATGATCTCGCTGGGCCGCCCCACCAGGCAGCTCATGATCTTCGTATCGAACAGGTCCCGGTAGACGATGCCGTCCTCCTTCATGATGCCCTGCTCCACGGCATAGTCCAGCATCCCCTTGAGGATGTCCGGCAGCTTCGAAACCAGTTCCTCTTCCGTTTCCCCTGTTGCCCTCTTTTCCTCAGGCTCCGCGCATTCCTCCTGCGCACCCGCCTGCCCCTCCGCGCAGTCCGTCCCGGTCACAGCAAAGCCGCACTCGTATTCATCCAGTTCAAACAGCTCCAACAGCCGGTTCACCGTGTAGATCTCGTCCACCGGGTCCACCAGCCCCGTGGCAAGCCCGTACCGCACGAGTTCACGGATCAGTTCCTGAATCATATGGAATCCCCTCCTTATAGAATCACCGGCCCGTCGCCGATCTCCACCACATAGAAATCCGCGTCATAACCCACCGTTTCACGGTAAACGCTGCCCACCTGCGCCTTGAACGCCTCGATGGCCTCATCCTTCACGATGCTCACCGTGCAGCCGCCGAAGCCCGCGCCCGTCATACGGGACCCGATCACGCCGTCGATCTTCCACGCCGCTTCCACCAGCGTATCCAGCTCCAGGCCGGTTACCTCATAGTCGTCCCGCAGGGAAACGTGAGAGGCGTTCATCAGTCTGCCGAATTCTTCGATATCGTCGGCCTTCAGGGCTGCCACTGCGCGGACCGTGCGCTGATTCTCATACACCGCGTGACGCGCGCGGCGGACACGGGTCTCATCCGCGATCGCGTCCTTATACTGCTCGAACTGTGCCTCATCCAGATCGCCCAGCGTCCGGATATCCACAACCTTCTGCAGCTCCGCCAGCGCCGTCTCGCACTCGCTGCGCCGCTCATTGTATTTGGAATCGCCCAGCCCCCGCTTCTTGTTGCTGCAGGAGATCACCAGCTTCGCGCCCTCCAGATGGATGGGGGCATATTCATATTCCATCGTGGCCGTGTCCAGGAAGATCGCATAATCCGCCCTGCCCATGGCGATGGCGAACTGGTCCATGATGCCGCAGTTGACGCCGTTGTACCGGTTCTCCGCATACTGGCCGATCAGCGCCAGGTCCTGGTTGGAAACGTCAAAGCCGAACATATCCCGCAGGATGGACCCGGTCAGCACCTCCACGGAAGCGGAGGAGGAAAGGCCGGAACCATTCGGAATGTTGCCGTACAGCATCAGATCCATGCCGCAGGGCACCTCCATCCCCTTCTGGCCGAAGGCCCAGATCACGCCCTTGGGATAATTCGTCCAGTCCGCCTTTTTGTCCGGCGTCAGATCGTCCAGACTGCTGTCGATGATCCCCAGGTGCTCAAAATTCATGGAATACATATGCAGTTCCCTGTCCGCGCGCTTCCGCGCCACGCCGTAGGTGCCGATGGTCAGCGCACAGGGAAAAACGTGACCGCCGTTATAATCCGTGTGTTCTCCGATCAGATTCACGCGGCCCGGCGCGAAATATACCTTCGCCCCTTCCGCCGTTTTGAACAATTCCGCGAACTTCTCCAAAAGCTGCTGTTTCATGCCATATCCCTCCGTCTCTTTTTTGATCCGTGCCGGTCCATGCCTGCGGAAGACCCCGCCGTCAAACGCCCGCCACGCACGTCCCGCTTTTTCATATTGTTTCATAAAACCCGGCAGCCCGAAAGATGCCGATGTTGCATCTGACAGTCAAAATGTTAAATCCGCCGGACACAATCGCCGCCTCACGGCTCCCCGCCCGGCACCAGTCTGCCCACCTTGGCGATGAACTCCTCCACCTGGCGCAGGTTTTCCCGGCTGACCCGGTTCTCATCCTGCCGCATCTGCCGCCTGTACACGGAGGGCGACACGCCCCGGGCCTGCTTGAACGCCTTGGAAAAGACCAGCGGATCCTGGTAACCGCAGGAAAGCGCGATGCTCTCCACCGGCAGATCCGGCAGCATGAGCATCTCCGCCGCCTTCGTGATCCGATATGCGGCGAGGAACTGCTGGGGCGACATACCCAGCGAATTCTCGAACAGGGTATACAGATAACTGCGGTTGATGCAGACGAAATTCGCCACGTCCGTCACCTTGATGGGGTTGCAGTAATTGTGCTGGATGAACTCCACCGCCCTGCGCACATACTGATTCGCCCGGTCGGCCTCGTCCTGCTGCGCGACGGGCGCGGACTGCGCCACCACCGAAAGAAACACCTGTAAAAGGCCGTTCCGCCGCAGTTCGTTCCGCATGCCGAACGTATTGTGATCCATCATGTCCCGCACGATGCCGTACAGCTCGTCCGACCGTTCCGAGACGAAGACGGGCCGTTCCGCCGAAATCCCCATGGCGTTCACATATTCCGCCGCCCTGCTGCCCGAAAAGCCGACCCAGATATACGTCCAGGGCTCCTTCTCATCCGCCCGGTAAAAGCTCAGCCGCCCCGGCTCGATCAGAAAACCGTTCCCAGCCTCCAGCGGATATTCGCGGCCGTCCATGCGGAAAAGCCCCCTGCCCTGCAGCACATAGTGGATCAGGAAATGCGGTTTCATCGCCGGGCCGAAGCTGTGCAGCGGCTCCGTCTGCGAACAGCCGCAGCAGGTCATGAACAGCTCTCCGCCCTGCGCGCTGTCAAATTCGATCTTGTACGCTCTCTCCAATTCGCATAACCTCCTGCGCTCTTTCCTTATTTTACTATGAACCGACATGCCGTGTAAAGCTGTTTCACCGCCAAAATCAGGGAGCCAGGCCCAAAGGGTATCCGGCCGCGGCCGTTCTCTGGAACAGATGGGCGCTTTCCTTTTCAAAAAATCTTTTTGCGGACCGGGGAAAAACTTTTGGAAAAAATCTTGCTTTTTGGAAATAACTATGGTATGATAATTTTCGTCGCCGGTTAGATGTCGGCGGATGTGATGCGACAGTAGTACAGTTGGTAGTACGCCACCTTGCCAAGGTGGAGGTCGCGGGTTCGAGCCCCGTCTGTCGCTCTTCCTTCGGGAAACCCAATCGAATATGTGCGACAGTAGTACAGTTGGTAGTACGCCACCTTGCCAAGGTGGAGGTCGCGGGTTCGAGCCCCGTCTGTCGCTCTCACAAGGCCCTGGTTTTCAGGGCTTTTTCTTTGTGTGCAGCGCAGGAATTGCCGTCCCCGGGCACAGCCTCCAAAGCATCCCTTTTATCGCCCGGCTTTATATCTTATTGACATACGGGGCCGAAAAACATACAATGAACAAAAAGGAAAAGGAGACAAGACCATGGAATTTCGTTATGACACGCAGCTTCTGATCGAAGGACACGATCTCGATGAGGACGATATCAGCGATTACATCACGGAGCATTTCAAGGGCGACTGCCTTCTGGCGGTGGGCGACGAGGATCTGATCAAGATCCATTTCCACACCAACGAGCCCTGGAAGATCCTGGAATACTGCTCGACGCTGGGCGAGATCTACGACATCGTGGTCGAGGACATGGATCGGCAGACCCGCGGGCTGCAGGGCTGACCCCGTTCCGCCCGTCGGCGCAGCCGCAGCCCGCTCATCACCGGCGCGCTCGCAGCGCCTGCCGTCGGCACAGTTATGAAAAAACATCTGCACTGCACAGTCAGAGACAGGAGTCATCATGGCAGTCATCAGGAAAGCAGCGGTCCGCGACGCATCCCGGATCGCGGAGATCCTCGTGTTCAACAAACGGATGAATTACCGCAGCATTTATCACGACGATATCGGTTCCTTCTGCGATATTCAGGTGTATCCCATCGCCAAAGCATACATTGACGATCCCGCTTCGCTGGAATCCATCTGGGTCTACGAGGACGATTTCGTGAAGGGGATGATCCACATAGAGGGCACGGAGATCGCGGAGCTGTATGTGGAGACCTTTTTCCAGGACGAGGGCATCGGCGCCAGGCTGATCGGCTTCGCCTGCCGGGAAATGCACTGCGATCATCTGTGGGTACTGGAGAAAAACGCGCGGGCCATCGCCTTTTACCGGCGTCACGGCTTTTCCCTCACCGAAGAGAAAAAACAGGTGGAAGGGACCGCAGAGTATGTCGTAAAAATGGAGATCCTCTCATGAAACTCATCACTTATCTGGCACAGGGAAAAGAGCAGACCGGCGTCATCGGCGAGGACAGGGAGAACGTACATCCGCTTCCCTGGACGGACATGCAGGACGTCATCGAATCGCCGTGGGAGACCCTGTGCGAAACCGCCCGGACAGCGCTGTCCGGGAACGGGATCTCCCTCTCCGACGTCACGATTCTGGCCCCGATTCCCCGCCCCCGGCAGGACGTCATCTGCCTGGGCATCAATTACCGCGCCCATGCCGAAGAGGCGGCCCGGTATGACAGCGACGCCTTCGCGAAGGAAAAGCCCGTCCCCATTTATTTTTCCAAACGGGTGACAGAGGCCGTAGGCCCGGAAGGCTTCATCGAAAGCCATCCCGGCCTGGCAGAACGGCTGGATTACGAGGCGGAGCTGGCCGTGATCCTCAAAAAAACAGCCCGCAGCGTTTCCGCGGCGGACGTTCCCGACTATATTTTCGGATATACGGTTTTGAACGACGTCTCCGCCAGAGCGCTCCAGACCTCCCACAAACAGTGGTATTTCGGCAAGAGCCTGGACGGCTTCACGCCCATGGGGCCCTGCATCGTCACGGCGGACGAGATTTCCTTTCCTCCGGAGCTGCCCATCTTCTCCCGCGTCAACGGGGAACTGCGGCAGGATTCCAACACGGGCCTGCTCATCACGGGCATCGCGGAGATCATCGAGGAGCTGTCCTCCGGCATGACGCTGCTGCCCGGCACCATCATCGCCACCGGCACGCCCTCCGGCGTAGGCATGGGCTTCGATCCGCCCAGATTCCTGAAGCCCGGAGACGTGGTGGAATGCGGGATCGGCGGGATCGGGTTCCTGCGCAATACCGTCCGCTGACTGCCGCCGTCACAGCGGATCAGCCGGGCGCTTCGGAGGGCTCAGGCGTCATAACGGAGCAGACTGCCTCAGCCTTCCGAAAGGCCCGGCTTTGCGCGGCTTTATTCCCTGTCGGTCAGGCTGATCCGCTCCCATTCGTTCCTGCGGCGCAGTCTTTCCCTGCGGATGAACCAGACCGCCATGAGCACAAATGTCAGGATGTTTGCCATCAGGAACACTGCCAGCGCCTTCCCCAGGAAGCCGACTGTGATCCCCTCCGCGGGCGCGGCCAGATTCAGCGGCACGGCAAAGGAACCCGCAAAGGTCAGCGCCGGAAGGATCAGGCCGATATATTTATTTTCCCGTCCGGACAGATAAAACTGCAGAATGACCGCACCGGCCAGGACTGCCAGCACTGCCAGCGTCGTCAGGACGTTCATGAGATTCATTTTTTGTTCCCTCCCCCGAGCAACACATAACAGAGGTTCCAAAGCGCTGGTCTTTGGAACCCCTTTTCTTTGACTATTTCCATTCCAGACAGGCACAGACCGGATAGTGGTCGGACAGCCATACCCCGCCGTCCCGATCCTCCCACTTTCCCAGGTGTTCACACGAGAAGCCGTCCGTCGCAAAGATATGATCGATCTGCACGGCATGCCGCCAATTCCCGTAATCGTGATACGTGACCCCGATATCGCGGGTGAGGTCCCGGTATTCGGGCCGCTCCCGCAGGGCCTCCAGCTCCGGGGCCTGCGGCCGCGCGTTGAAATCTCCCGCCAGGATCACCGGCGCATCGGGAAACAGCACGGCGGAATCCACCTTTTCCAATATCTGCGCAAGTCCCCTTTCCCTGGCCTGCGCGCCCTCATGATCCAGATGGAAATTCATCACGCGGAAAACGCGCTGCGCCTCCAGATCCTCCATCAGGACCTCCGTACAGGCCCTCGGGCAGATAGACTGCTGCTCGTACCGGCTCGCGGGCACATAGGGCGTCGGGGACAGCCAGAACGTCTCCATGGAGATCAGGTTCAGCCGTTTCGGCCGATATGCCACCGTCAGCTGTTCGTCCCGCAGCGTCTCGCTCCTGCCGCAGCCCACCACATAATATTCCTTCAGTTCCTCTTTGAGCCACTCTGCCACATGGGGCAGAACCTCCTGAAAACAAATGATATCCGGTTTTTCCTTCTCCAGCTTGTTCAGGATCAGCGGTTTCCGGTAACAGAAGCAGTTCTCCCCGTCCTGTCCGAAATCGCAGCGGATGTTAAATGTCACAAATTTCAGCATTCTCCTTCTTTATCCCTTCCTGATGCGCATGATCCAGACCGTTCCGCACCGGTCACAAACCGGAATGCACCGTCCGGCTCCCTTATACGCCTGAATAAGCGGAAAAGCCTCCGTCGATAGGGATCACGACGCCGGTGATAAAGCTGGCCGCTTCATTGTTCAGAAGGAACAGCAGCGCGCCGTCCAGCTCACAGCTCTCACCGAAGCGCCCCATGGGCGTAGCCGCCAGGATCTTGCCGGTGCGGGCCGTAGGCGTCCCGTCGTCATTCCAAAGAAGCTTCGCGTTCTGCTTGGTGGAGAAAAATCCGGGCGCGAGCGCGTTGACACGGATGCCCACCTTGGAAAAATGCACGGCCAGCCACTGGGTGAAGTTGGAAACGGCCGCCTTCGCGCCGGAGTACGCTGGGATCTTGGTCAGCGGCGTATAAGCGTTCATGGAGCTGATGTTGATGATATTGCAGCCCTCCCGGCCCACCATCTGTCTGGCAAAAGCCTGGGTGGGGATCAGCGTCCCCAGGAAGTTCAGATTGAATACGAAGCTGACGCCGTTCGCATCAAGGTCGAAAAAGCTCTTGGTATCCGCATCGATGTCCCCGACCTCAAAATACTCTTTATCCGTCTGCGCCCTGGCGTTATTGCCGCCTGCGCCGTTCACCAGGATATCGCAGGGCCCCAGCTCCGCCGCCACGGCGTCGGCCACCGCATAGCAGGCGTCCTTTTCCAGCACGTTGCACTTATACGCCTTCGCGATGCCGCCCTCCGCGGTGATCTCATCGGCAAAGCCCTTCGCCGCCCCTTCGTTCAGATCCAGCAGGGCGACCTTCGCGCCGGCCCTCGCCAGCGTCTTCGCGAACGCGCTGCACAGCACGCCGCCCGCTCCCGTCACAACGGCAACCTTGCCGCTCAGATCTGTATTCAAAACATTTTTCTGCATGATATAGACTCCTTTCCCCGCTCTCTCTATTCCTGCGGCGGGATGCCGGACGGACACGACGAGCGTTCACTCAGCTCTCCGCCGCAGAGCTCAGATTGCTTTTCGATTATTTCTGCACCAGATGGATCGCGAAACCGCCGATCTCCTGCTCCATATAGGCCGCCTTATCGGTGATGGTATCCTCGATGAACTTATAGCCGCGGTTCTTCAGATAGGCGATAGCACGGGGCAGCGTATTGGTCCCGATGGCGATATGACCGTTTTTGCCGTAGTAATTCTTCTTCATGACCTCGATCTCTCTCTCGCCCATGAAAATGCTGCCGTTGCCTTCCACGCCCGCGAATCCGAACATCTCGGTGAACAGCGCGGCCACCGCTCTGCCCTCTTCCGGGGTATCGTTATTGATGCCCACATGCATCACCTTAAAGCCCAGCATCTTCTGCACGGCCTGTCTGGTCAGCTTCTCGATCTCATCCCACTTCTCCGCCTCGATCAGATCCTTCTTCACCATCCAGGTGCCGCCGCAGGCGATGATCTTGTTAAAGGAAAGGTAATCCAGCAGATTCTTCTCGTTCACGCCGCCGGTGGGCATCCAGCGAAGGGTCGTATAAGGGCCCGCCACCGCTTTCAGCTTGGCTACGCCGCCGTTCTGCTCCGCCGGGAAGAATTTTACCACGGAAAGTCCCATGGCCATGGCCTGCTCCATCTCGCCGGGGGTCGCCGTGCCGGGCATCATCAGCATGCCTTTGTCAATGACATATTTCGTGATCTCCGGATTGAAGCCGGGGCTGACGATGAACTTCACGCCCGCGTCGATGGCCCGGTCGGCCTGATCCTTGGTCAGCACCGTGCCCGCGCCCACCAGCATCTCGGGGACCTCCGCGATGATCCGGCGGATCGCTTCCTCCGCCGCCGCAGTGCGGAACGTGACCTCAGCGGCCGGCAGTCCGCCTCTCACCAGCGCCTTCGCCAGCGGGACCGCTTTATTCGCATCATCGATGGCGATGACGGGGACAATGCCGATCTCATAGATTCTCTGTAATACATCGTTCATGCTGCTCATCCTCCATTTTCCAGGTCCTGGACCCTTAATATATGCCGCGTCAAAAACGCCGCCATACGGAAACTTCTCCGGTCTCATTATACCAAATATTCCGCGCGTCCTTCAAGGGATTTCCGTATTATACAGCAAAATCTTTCCGGTTTATATAAAAATGCTGCGCATTCTCTTCAAAATTTCCCCGGAACAGTCCGGCGGCCTGCGGCGTTTTTCTTTATCAAAAGCACGGCCTCCGCTGGTTTCCCCCGCGTCGCGTCTCAAAGCCCCTCGCCGTCAAAAGCCGGGATAAAGCTCTCCTGCGCGGTATCCCCCTCCTGCAGGAAGCCGTTCTCGATCCCCAGCTCCACCGCATAATCCGTCAGCGCCTCATACTCCTCTTCCGAAAGCCTCCGGCTCAGCGCCTCCGGAAGGGCCCGGTCCGGCGCGTCCGCGCCTTTTCGATCCGACACCTCCGCGCCTCTTCGCTTCAGCGTTCCCTGTTCTTCCCTGCCCGGCGCATCCGCATCCCTTTGGGACAAGGCTCCCTGTTCTTTCCGGTCCGGCGCACCCGCACTTCGGAGCGGCATGTCCGGCATGGGCGTATACTGGTTCATCAGGCTGATATAGATCCGGTTCCCATAGGTTTCGTGCAGATACCGCAGCACCCGCCGGGAATCCTCCGCCTGGCCGGGCAGCGCCAGATGGCGGACGATCACACCCTTTCGCATCAGGAAATCCGCGTCCTCCTCCCGCATACAGGCGTCATTCATCTGCGCCGCATCCAGAAGTTCTCCTTTGCGGGAAATGAAAACCGGCTCTCCCGCCTGGCGCACCATTTCTTCTATCGCGTCCTTCGCTATGTCAAAATAATCCGGCGCATCGGACAGCGCCGCGGACAGCCGGGAAGAAACATATTTCAGATCCGGCAGATAAATGTCCACCAGCCCGTCCAGCATCCGCAGCGTGCTCACCTTTTCATAAGAGGAGGTATTGTATACCACCGGGGCCGCGAGGCCCCTGTCCTTCGCGCGCTCCAGCGCGTCCGTGATCTGCGGCACGAAATGCGTCGGCGTCACCAGATTGATGTTGTTGGCCCCTTTTTCCTGCAGCTCCAGAAAGATCTCCGCCAGCCGCTCCTGCGTCACGGTCCTGCCGGCCCTGCCCGCGGCGATCTCCCGGTTCTGGCAGAAGATACAGCGCACGGAACAGCCGGAAAAAAACACGGCGCCGGACCCCGCCCGCCCGGAGATGCAGGGTTCCTCCCAGAAATGCAGCGCCGCCCGCGCGGCCGTGACCGACGCACCCTGGCCGCAATAACCTGTTTTCCCTTTCAAGCGATCCACATGACAGTTCCTCGGACAAAGGGCACAGTCCTCCAGGAAACTGCTCCATCCGTTCTCCATGACAAATCTCCTCCCGGACGGCTCCGGAACCGGAGTCCCGCCCGATCGTACGGTTCAGGCGGTCATCGGTCTGTTTTCATTTCAGTCGCATCAATAATTCATTCGATTTGGATAGGAATAAGAGTAAGCGGCTGCGCAATCTATCCTTTCTGTTCTTCCAGCGCCAAACCAAGCAGCCGATCTGCCTGGTCAGCCATAAACAGCGGAATGTTCAGCACATCATCGTCCAGCTTCAGATTATCAAGCGAAAACCGAACACGGAGCTTCACTTTATCCGGGAACAATTCTTTGAATTTTCTGAGGCTCTTGCTTGCTAAATTCGCTTCGGATTTTACTTCAACGGGGAAAATATCATTATCCCGCTGAATCAGAAAATCCACTTCATATGGAGGATTATTCTGCGACCAATAACGAGGCGGCACCTCAAACTGCGTAATCAAAGTTTGCAATACATAGTTTTCAGTTAAGGCTCCCTTGAACTCGGTGAACAGGCGGTTGCCTTCGCCAAAAGCCGTAGGAGCCAACTGCGCCAGACGACGAAGCAAACCTACGTCCACCAAATAGAGTTTGAACGCAGACAGATCATCATAAGCGGCCGCAGGAAGACCGGGAGCGCTGCTGCGGTAGATCTTATGCACCAGGCGGGCGTCTACCAGCCATTGCAGAGCATCCTCATATTCACGAGCTCTTGCGCCCTCTTTGACAACCTTATAGATAAATTTCTTGTTCTCTCTTGCCAACTGGGAGGGAACAGACTTCCAAATCATAGAGATCTTTGGAAACTCAGTAAGGTTGGGATGTTTAGCGAAGTCACGTTCGTAAGCACCGATGATATCGGACAGAGCATCCTGCATGGCAGATACGTCACGGGCCTCCGTCCACATCCTTACCGATTCCGGCATGCCTCCGGTAACATAGTACATCTTTAGCTTCTCATATAACGGATTGAAAAAAGCATCGGGAATCGGATCAAGTACATCCACGCTCTCCAAATATTTCACAAGGTTCTCATCACCGTTTGCGAGAAGAAACTCAGTAAACGTCATGGGGTCGATCTGCATGAAGTTGACCTTTCCTACAGGGAAAGAAGATGGCTTAGCCAGGGCAATGCCAAGCAGCGAACCGGCACAGGCAATGTGATACTGCGGAGCATTCTCGCAGAAATACTTCATGGCATTGATGACCTTGGGGCAGTCCTGCACCTCGTCAAAAATGATGAGCGTCTTTTCAGGCAAAATTTTATAGCCGCTGGCCAGCATCAGATTCTGCAGAATCCGATCCACATCCTTGGTAGTTTCAAAGAACTGTTTATATTCTTCACTTTCGTCAAAATTGAAATAAGCGGTATTTTCATAATAGCGCCTGCCGAACTCCTTCAGGATCCAGGTCTTTCCCACCTGACGCACACCCTTCAAAATCAGCGGCTTGCGATAGGGTGAATTCTTCCATTTAAGCAGTTTATTCAATATCAACCGTTCCATAAAAACATCCCTTCACACTATTATTGGAGTTTTGAGGTTTTGAAATCACACTATTATTATACTCAGAACTTGTGAACAAATCAAACCATTTCACAAAATTATTAAATATTTCTGTGCCTGGAATCACATAATTATAAATGATACTTCTTTAGATCCATGGACACAGAAAAACGGCATGATACATCATCACGCCGTCCCGGCAAAACAGCCCGCCGCTGTCAACCTTCCTATGCTCAAAAATCAAAACCGTGCGGCACGCCTCGAACCCGAAACCCCCATTCGTTACCTCTACAGCCAGCTCCGCCAGGCACCCTCACGGCACACGGAAAATTCTGCTTAGTGCTGCTTTGTTCCCAACCTGACACGGTTCACAGACATCCATTGCGTAAGACCCAAACTTCAACGCCGCTTATAAAGGGCAGCAATACAGGCCAAAGCCCTCAACGCGCCATCACCCCTGCTATAGCGGATTGCAGGTACAGGAGGCCGCTGCTCTCCCGGCTGCACGGTAGCTATAAGTATACCCGGATTTCCCGGTTTTGTCAATCATTCCACGGATTTTTCGGCCGCGGCATCTTCTGCCGGTTTTTGGATCACGCACCCTTCTGTAGAGCTTTTGGCCGCGGCCTCTTCCATAGAGATTCCGGCCGCGGTACCTTCTGCAGGCGTTTTCAGCCGCAGACGCAGATCCCGAAAAAAATCCTTCATCATCCGGCTGCATTCGTCCTCCAACACCCCGCGGCATACCCTCGCCTGATGGTTGAACGCAGGCTCCTCCAGGAGATTGTAAACGGATCCGGCGCACCCGGCCTTTGCGTTCATGCAGCCGATAAAAACCTCCGGGATCCTGGCCTGCACGATGGCCCCGGCGCACATCTGGCAGGGCTCCAGCGTCACGTACAGCGCGCAGTCCTCCAGCCGCCAGTCGCCCAGCGCCCGGCAGGCCCTTCGGATCGCGCTGATCTCCGCATGGGACAGCGTGCTTTTATCCGTGTTGCGCCGGTTATAGCCGCGGCCGACGATCCTTCCTTCATGCACGATGATGCAGCCGATGGGCGTTTCCCCCAGGGCCGCCGCGCGCTTCGCCTGCCGCAGCGCTTCCCGCATATATTTTTCATGAACGCCGCGCTTTTCCTCCTGCTCCAGCATCCATTTCTTTTTCAGGGCTTCTTTCGACGCCGTTCTCGCGGCGGCCTTTTCCTCATCCGTTCTGATCCTCGACATCGCTGCTGATCTCCACTTTCTTCATGTAATAACCGAAATCGCCCGGCCTCGCCCGTTCCTTTTCTCCCTCAAAGGCTTCAAAGCCGAACATCTCGGCGACCATTTTCTCCCTGTCGTAAAAATTTCCCGGAACGCCCAGATAATAGCGCCATCCGCCGCCATCCGGAAGCCGCCCGAGGATCAGGTGCCTGTAATTGTAAAACCCGTGCAGCAGGAAGCTGTTATGCGCCATCTTCCGAAATTCCTGCCGCAGCACCGCGAGATCGTCCGGCGCGACGGACAGATATCCCCGTCCGTCTCCAAAAGGATGGATCACCGGATATTTCTGACAGAGCCGGGCCCATTTATCCCCGGCGCTCTCCGGCGCCTCTGACGTCACTGCCACCGCCGCGGTTTCTCGCCCCGGCTCCTCCAATGCCTCTGACATCACCGCCGCTGACTCCTGTCCCGGCTCCTCCAATGCCCCTGACGGCGTTGACACCTTTGCGGGCCCTTCCTTCGATTCGGTTGATGATGCTGACACCGCCGCGGGCTTCTCTGACGACGCTGATACTGCTGCAGACACCTCCTCCGGTCCTTCCGGCTCCTCCGGCAACACCGCCGCCGCAGGCTCCTGCTCTGATTCATCCGGCGATATTGACACTGCCGTCGCAACTGGCTCCTCCGGCAACAACACCGCCGCCGCAGGCTCTATCCCCTCTTCGCGTCCGTCCTCCACCGCCAGCCCCAGCGGCGCGCCCCACACGGCCTGTATCAGCCGCCGTCCGGGGAGCCGGATATAGACGCCTCCGGCTTCTGTCCGGCGCATTCCTTCCTGTAGGGGCGCATCCGGCCGCCAGACCGCACAGCAGGCCCCCGCCCCGTGCTCCAGGCGGACGCGTGTCACCAGTCCGCCCGTATCCGCTCTCAGCTCATACGTTCCCGAAATATCCTCCGGCGCTTTTTTCACCTGCAGCTCCAGCCGAAGCGTTCCGGCATTTTCCTCCAGCCGCAGGAAACCGGCGTTCCTCACCTTCACGCCGTTTTCCAGATAATCCAGATATGCGATCTTTTTATAGTAGCCCGTCATGCCTGTCCCTCCTATATTTCTCATTCTATTCGGGGCAGCCTCCGGGTATGAACAAAAATCCCCGTCCGAAAAAGAAGGGGGAGCTTCCGCTCCCCCGTATCTTCTGCACGTCCGGCTCAATAATCGATGGAATCCAGATACTTCATATAATTAACCACCATCATGGCGATCTTAAAGGTCAGCGCATCGTCGAAGGTACGGATATCCAGCCCGGTGGCCTTCTGCAGCTTCTCGATCCGGTACACCAGCGTATTGCGGTGGATGAAAAGCTGACGGCTCGTCTCGGAAACGTTCAGATTGTTCTCGAAAAACTTATTGATCGTCGTCAGCGTCTCGTCATCGATGTCATATACCTGATTCCCGTCGAAGATCTCCTCGATGAAGATCCGGCAGAGGTTGACGGGAAGCTGATAAATCAGACGGCCGATGCCCAGCGTGGAGTAGGCGATCACGCTCCTCTCCGCGTAGAAAATGCGGCCCACGTCCATGGCCATGGTGGCCTCCTTATAGGACTTGGACACCTCGCGCAGCTCGCGGACCACGGTCCCGTAGGAAACGTGCACATTCATCATCGCCTCGCTGCTCATCATATCCACGATCATGCGCGCCGTCTGCTCCAGGGCGGCCGGGGATTCATCCCGCTCCACCGATTTGATCAGGATGATGTTCTTCTCATCCACAGCCGTGATGAAATCGCCGTTCTGGTTGGAGAAAAGGCCCTTGAGCATCTCCATGGCGCTGTTGTCCTTTTCCAGCTTCGTCTCGATGAGATAGACGATGCGGGGGCTCTCCACTTCGATATGCAGCTTCTGCGCCCGGTTGTAGATGTCCACCAGGAGCAGATTGTCCAGGATCAGGTTCTGGAAGAAATTGTTCCTGTCAAAACGCTCTTTGTAGGCGATGATCAGGTTCTGGATCTGGCTCACCGCGATCTTCGCGACCATATAGGCGTCGTCGTTCTGACTGTGCGCCGCCAGCACATACGCGACCTCGCCGTCATCCAGGATCTTGAGGAAATGGTAGCCGCTGACCACCTGACTGTCCGCAGGGGAAACGGCGAAGCTCACGATGATATCTCTGGAGAGCGTCATGTCGTCCGAGGTGGCGGCTATCCTGCCCCCGTCCTGATCGTAAACATAAATATCCACCTTCGTGATGGCCCGCAATTCGTCAATACTCGTCTGAATGATCTGATTTGAAATCATTTGATCGCCCTCGCATTCCTGAATATTCCGCAAAATATGATGCAACTATATTTATAATAAAACATGCCCTGTCAATATGCAAGATTTTTTTCACGGACGGGGCCTGCGGTTTTTCGCATACAGAGGCCAAAAGGACCGGCTGCCAGAAGACAGCCGGTCCCGCTTCGCCGCATGACGCGGTACAGTTCTGTACGATATTCCGCAGTTTTATCTCTGGACCCTGGCACCTGCGCCGCCCATGATGGCTTCCACTTCCTTCTTGCTGGCCATCGTGGTATCGCCGGGCGTGGTCATCGCCAGCGCGCCGTGCGCCGCGCCGTAGTTCACGGCGATCTCGGCGTCGCCCGTGGTCATCAGTCCGTAGATCAACCCGGACGCGAAGGAATCGCCGCCGCCCACGCGGTCCATGATCTCCAGGCCCTTGTAATCCTTCGCCTTGTAGATCTCGCCGCCGGCCCAGCAGAGCGCGCTCCAGTCATTGACGGTAGCGGTCTTCACCTCGCGCAGCGTCGTGGCCACCGCCTTGAAGTTCGGATAGGTCTTGACCGCCTCGTTGATCATCTTCTTATAGCCTTCGATGTTGAGCTGCTTGAGGTTCTCATCGTTGCCCTCGATGGCGAAGCCCAGGCAGGCCGTGAAGTCCTCTTCGTTCCCGATCATGACGTCCACGTATTTCGCGATCTCTTTGTTCACTTCCTGCGCCTTCTCGATGCCGCCGATGGCGCTCCACATGGAAGGACGGTAGTTCAGGTCATAGGAAACGATGGTGCCGTACTTCTTCGCGGTCTTGATCGCCGCCAGGACGGTCTCGCAGGACTGCTCGGAAAGCGCCGCATAAATACCGCCGGTGTGCAGCCATCTCACGCCCAGTGTGCCGAAGATATATTCAAAATCAAAATCCTCCGGGGTGGCCTTGGAGATCGCCGTATTGGCCCGGTCGGAGCAGCCCACCGCGCCGCGGATGCCGAAGCCTCTCTCCGTGAAGTTCAGGCCGTTCCTGCAGGTCCTGCCGATGCCGTCGGTCTTCATCCATTTGATCAGGGAGGTATCCACGCCGCCCTGCATGATGAAATCCTCCATCAGCATGCCGACTTCATTATCCGCAAAGGCCGTGATCACGGCGGTATTGAGCTTGAAGCACTTGCGCAGGCCGCGGATCACGTTGTATTCCCCGCCGCCTTCCCATGCACGGAAGCTCCTCGCCGTACGGATCCTGCCCTCGCCCGGATCCAGGCGCAGCATCACTTCGCCAAGGGAAACCGCATCAAACCTGCACTCACTCGCGGGCCTTAATTTCAGATCCATTTTACAAATTCCTCCTTATACGTTTTTAAATGCCGTCGTCCCCTCCGGGACAACCTTCCCATGTCCTCATTATACAAAAAAAGGCGGACGCAATGCAACCGAAAATCAGGCAAATTCTGTCAGGATTATCGTCTTTTTTGGTAAAACGCGGGGCAGTCTCCCCTATCGGCGGACGTAAAAAGGGGAGATGCTTTCGCATCTCCCCTGCATGTACAGAGATCAGTTGGTAATGGTCTGCTCGGTCTCTTTGTCGAATACATGGATCTTCTCGATATCGAAGGTGAACTTGACGTTGTCGCCAGGTCTCGCGGTCGTACGGGGATCCACTCTCGCGGTGATCGGGAACTCGCCCAGATCGAAGTACAGGAACACTTCAGCGCCCAGCAGCTCGTATACTCTGATGGTGGAGGAGAAGGTAACCTTCGCCTTGGAAAGAGCATCGTCATCATCGTAAACGTCCTCAGGACGGATACCCATGGTAACGGTCTTGCCGTTGTAGCCCATCAGCTTCTGCGCCTTGGCAGCCGGAAGCGGAATGCTCTGGCCCGCAAGCTCCAGGGAGACATTGCTGCCGTTGACCTTGACAACAGCATCCAGGAAGTTCATCTGAGGAGATCCCATGAATCCTGCCACGAACAGGTTGCCGGGCTTCTCATACAGATTCTGAGGGGTATCAACCTGCTGCACAACGCCGTCCTTCATAACGACGATCCTGGTGCCCAGGGTCATAGCCTCGGTCTGGTCATGCGTAACGTAGATGATCGTGGTGCCCAGTCTCTGATGCAGCTTCGCGATCTCGATACGCATCTGCACACGCAGCTTAGCATCCAGGTTGGACAGCGGCTCATCCATCAGGAACACCTTAGGATTACGAACGATGGCACGGCCCATGGCAACACGCTGTCTCTGACCACCGGACAGAGCCTTCGGCTTACGATCCAGCAGCTGGGTCAGGTCGAGGATCTTCGCGGCCTCTTTCACCATCTTGTCGATCTCATCCTTCGGAACTTTTCTTAATTTAAGACCGAAAGCCATGTTATCATAGACGGTCATATGAGGATACAGAGCGTAGTTCTGGAATACCATTGCGATATCTCTGTCCTTCGGCTCAACATCGTTCACGACTCTGTCGCCGATCTTCAGCTCGCCGGAAGAAATGTCTTCCAGGCCGGCGATCATACGCAGGGTGGTGGACTTACCGCATCCTGAAGGGCCTACGAAAATGATGAACTCTTTGTCGGCGATCTCAAGGTTGAAGTTCTTAACAGCTTCAAAACCGTTGGGATAAACCTTACAAATGTTCTTTAAAGATAAACTTGCCATTGGTTTTTGCCTCCCTTTGCTTTTTTATGTTGAGATAAGCTCAACTGAATCTAAAGATAGTATACCTGACGTGTCCGTTTTTGGCTATGCCAGTATTCCACAAACTTTTCGGGGGTGCTTGGGTAAATTGCTTAAAAATATCCAGTCCTCAAAATTGTCTTGTCATTTTAGACAAATATCGGTTTTTCAAACTATGCACTTTGTCCAAGGGGCGTTCCAAACCGTTTCGAAACGCACCTTTTTCGGCCCGTTTTCAGGCTTCGGCGTCCGTTTTGCCGTCCGGCCGGGATGTCTTCATCTCATTTCCGACTGCTGTACCGTCTGACTAGAGTATCTCCGTCTCATTTCAGACTGCTGTGCCGTCTGGCTGAGACGCCTCCGCCCCATCACTTTCTGCTGCGCCGTCCGTCTGAGAAGCCTCCGCCTCATTTCCTGCCGCCGCGCTCTCCAGAGCCACCTGCGCTGCCGCTTCACGCTCCAGCGCTTCCTGCTTCTCGCGCTCCTCCTCCACGATGAAGGAAAGCGGCTGCAGCTCGTCGGACTGCTCCTGATTCAGGTCCTCCGGCTCAAAACGCCGGAAGATCTTCACGTAGAGCATGCTGCACAGATAAGCCACCACGCTCATTCCCAGCAGAAAGACCACCGGGACCAGGGATACCGAGATCATGATGAGCACCACCGGGAGCAGATGGATGATCACGATCAGGATGCTCTTGGGCAGATTGAGAATGCTCATCAGGAAGGAATTCTTGATCGTCTGCTTCACCGTATTTTCAAATCTGGACAGCACCGGGAAGACATACAGCGCCGTCAGCACCAGGAAAACGCTGATCACGAACATGACGATCCGCATGACCTGCGCGCCCGTTCCCTCCATCCCGTGAAGGATGATGTTCCAGTCCGCCGCAAAGAGTGCGATCACCGCCAGCATGATGATCCAGATCACCGTCGCCTGCCTGAAATTTTCTTTAAAGGACTTGAAATAGCTCTTGAAAATATAAGGTTCATCGCCCTTCGCCATTTTCAGCGTGACATAATACAGTGCCGTTACCGCCGCCCCCGCCGTGACGATCGGGATACAGCACACCAGCGTGAGCATGTTCAGGATCATCAGATTGGCGACCTTCGTCAGAAACTGCATGAACGGACTGTCCAGATTGAAAATTCTCATTCGTTACACCCTCTTTTCTGTATATTTTCCCCGTTCGGCCGAACCGGCGCGAAACGGATCTTTCAGGAAAAAATATTGTGGATAAAGGAGCTGACGCTGTCCTTCAGATCGCTCCAGAACCGCTTCGCCGTGTTCTTCACCGCGGTTTTCGCCGCCTTCTTCGCCGGTTCCACCACCTGCTCCTTCACCGCCTCCTTCAGAGGCTCCGCGAGCTGTTCCTTGACGGCGTCTCCCAGCGGTCCCGCAAGCTGCTCCTTCAGAATGGTTTCCGCATTCTCCACCAGCTCATCCCCATACTGATCATACAGGGACTGCAGATCGTCCACGATCTCATCGCCGTAGTCCCGGTACAGGTTCTTGGCCAGACTCAGCGCGGCGTCGTGGTCCAGCCCCAGCTCATCCAGCTTTTCCAGCGCCTGCGCCAGCTGTTCCCGTTTCCCTTCATCCAGCTCGACGCCGAACTTTTCCTCTCCTTCTTCGATGGCCGCCTCAATGTCCTCCCTGCTGTCAAATTCCCCGGCGTCCCATTTTTCCTTTATAAAATCCAGGAGCTCGGAAACCTCCTCCGGTATCTCCTCCTTCTCTTTTTCCGACGTATCGTCCTGCGCCCGTACCGTCAGGACAGCGCTCTGTCCGCACATTTCAAACGGCGTACCGGCACACCCCAGAACCAGGGCCAGCACCGCGGCACACACCGTCACTGCGCCTCGTCTCATAATGATCCGTCATCTCCTCCTGTTTGATCGATCCCGCGTTCAGCAGATCTCTGCGCCCGAGGGCATGGGCTTTTCCGGCACGACCAGCGCCAGATTTCCGTCCGCGTCCTCCGCGCACAGCAGCATCCCCTCGGAAAGCACTCCGGCCATCTTCGCGGGCTTTAGGTTCACCAGCACCATGACCTTTTTGCCCACCATTTCCTCCGGGCTGTAATACTGCTTGATGCCGGATACGATCTGCATGACCCGGCTTCCCACCTTCACCTGAGAGCACAGAAGCTTGCGGGATTTGGGGACCTCCTCACAGTGAAGGATCTCGCCCACCTGAAACTGCATCTGTGCAAACATATCATATGTGATCTCCGGCTTCTGCCCGGCATCCCCGGCCTCTCCCTGCGCGGATGCCGCCTCCGAAGGCGCTCCTTTGGCGGCCGCTTTTTCCTGCCCGCCTTTCCCTGCCTTCGTATCCTGCGCCTTTTCTCCGGCGTCCTCTGTGCGGCCCTGTCCCGCCTTTTCCGGCTCCTTCTGCTCCGCCGCGCGCCGTGCCGCGAACATGGCGTCCGCCTTTTCCACGACTTCCTTCACGTCCAGACGGGCGAACAGGATCTGCGGCTTCTCCGTGACCCTGCTACCGGAGGGATACAGTCCAAAGCGCTGACAGTCCTCAAAGCTTCGCAGCTCTGTATGGAGCTGTGCGGCGATGGCCTGCGCGGTCCTGGGCATAAAGGGCTCCAGCAGGGATGCGCCGATGGCGATGCTCTCCACCAGGTTGTAGAGCACGGTGGACAGCCGGTCCGCCTTTTCCGGCGACTTGGCCAGCACCCAGGGCTCCGTCTCGTCGATATATTTGTTGCAGCGCTTGAACAGCGCGAAGATCTCCGAGATGGCGTCCGCCACGCGCAGCGTCTCCATCCTCTTCGCCGCCCTGGCGTAGGTATCCGCCGCTACGGCCTTCAGGTCTTCGTCCACCGCTTCCGCCGCGCCTTTATCCGCCACAACGCCGCCGAAGTATTTGTTGCTCATGGAAACAGTGCGGTTCACCAGGTTGCCCAGCGTATTGGCCAGATCGGAATTCAGACGCTCCACCAAAAGCTCCCAGCTGATCACGCCGTCATTGTCGAAGGGCATCTCGTGCAGCACGAAATACCGCACCGCGTCCACGCCGAAGAAGTCCACCAGATCGTCCGCATAGAGCACGTTCCCCTTGGACTTGCTCATCTTGCCGTCGCCCTGCAGAAGCCAGGGATGACCGAACACCTGCTTCGGCAGCGGCTCTCCCAGCGCCATCAGGAAAATGGGCCAGTAGATCGTGTGGAAACGGATGATGTCCTTGCCGATGAGATGCAGATCGGCCGGCCACAGCTTCCGGTACTGCTCCGAGCTGTTCCCGTCCGCATCGTAGCCGATGCCGGTGATATAGTTGGTCAGCGCGTCCAGCCACACATAGACCACATGCTTATCGTCGAAATCCACCGGAATGCCCCACTTGAAGGAGGTCCGGGAAACGCACAGATCCTGCAGCCCGGGCAGAAGGAAATTGTTCATCATTTCATTCTTACGCGAGACGGGCTGAATAAATTCCGGATGCGTGTTGATATGCTCGATCAGGCGCTTCGCGTATTTGCTCATCCGGAAAAAATACGCCTCTTCGCTGGCGGGCTTCACCTCTCTGCCGCAGTCCGGACACTTGCCGTCCTTCAGCTGCGATTCCGTCCAGAAGGATTCACAGGGCGTACAGTACAACCCCTCGTAGGAACCTTTGTAGATATCGCCCTGCGCGTACAGCTTCCTGAAGATCTTCTGCACCTGCTTCTCATGGTCCGGATCCGTCGTGCGGATGAACTTATCATAAGAAGTGTCCATCAGGTCCCAGATCCGCCGGATCTCCCCGGCCACCCGGTCCACATATTCCTTCGGAGAGACACCGGCCTCCGCCGCCTTGAGTTCGATCTTCTGTCCGTGCTCGTCCGTCCCCGTCTGGAAATACACGTCGTATCCGTCTTTTCTCTTGAAACGCGCGATGCTGTCCGCCAGCACCGCTTCATACGTATTGCCGATATGCGGCTTGGCCGATGTATAGGCGATCGCCGTCGTAATATAGTATTTGCCCTTGTTCATGGAGCTTATCCCCTTTCCCTGTTTCTTCTCTGTAAACAGCAGGCTCCGGTCTGTCCCGAAACAAAATAAACAAGTATAGTATAGCACATAACCCCGGAGAAGCAAATGCTTTTCTTCCCGAGTTTCCGCCCGATTTACGCTTTCCGCCGTCTCATTCCCCGATCGCGAAGCGCTCTTTGATCCTCTTCGCGGCCTCCTCCGGGGACAGCTCCGTGTTGTCGAGCTTCATATAGTTCTCAAACGGCAGCCTTTCTCCCTCATAAGAATTGAGACGGTATTTCGCGCTCGTCGCGCGCATCTCGGCCTCGCTCCATTCCAGGTCTCGCTTGGACTCCTTATGGCGCAGCCGGTTTTCGCTTTTGTTCCGAAGCAGCCGGACATCAAAATCCGCGCAGAGCTCCGCGACGCAGCATTTCGCGCCGTTTGCCTCAAACAGGCCGATCAGGCCCGTCAGATAATCGAACTCCTCCTGCGCGTCAAATTCGCACATATAGGTGAAAATGAGTCCAGGAAGGTTCCCTTCGGCGAACAGGTCAAAGACCGCCTGACGGATCGCGCGGTTCAGCGCACGGAATTCTTCTCCCTCACCGGGCGCCAACAGCTTGCGCGCCAGCTCGATGGACATGTGATTGTGAAACAGCCTCAGCCCGGTGATCCGGGCGAGCTCCTGCCCCACGGTCATCTTGCCGACGGCGTGGGGGCCCAAAATGATGACAAATGTTTTCTGCATGATCTGCACGCTCCTTTCTCCGGTCCTGTCTCCGGCGGGCGGCAGAAGGCGCGCCCGAGCGTCCTTCTGCGGGAAATAAAAAAACGGTGCAAACCGGATCTTTCCGACTTGCACCGTCCTCATCCCAATATCCCGTCATCCTCTGACAGACGATCCTGAAATCTGGGTACGACAATGCAGGCCCGACGAATCACGATGCATCATGGTTTCGCCGCGCATAGAGGTCATATTCCCGCTGAGAACAGAGATCTGAGCTGTCATTGCCGCATTCCTTTCAAAGTTTTGTCCGATTATACGCCCGTCGTGCGAAAATGTCAAGCATTCCGCGGATTTTTGGCGGGCCGCCCCGCGTGGAACGCCCGGACGGAAAGCGCCGCCTGCGGGCATTCCTTTTCCGGACACGCTCGCGCTCGAGAAAAACGCAGCGGTGCTAAACTCGGCTTCGCCCGACGGGCTCGCCTCATTAAGCACCGGCGTTTTTCTAACGGTCCGGGAAAATGGAATGCCCGCAGGCGGCGCTTTCCGTCCGGGCGTTCCACGCGGGGCGGCTGAGGAAAACCCAGGATCAGGCCCGTTTTCGGATGCGGGCCGCGAAGAAGCCTTCGTACAGGTCCGTCGGGCAGATACAGCAGGTGCCTTTTATCTTCACCGGCAGGAGCGGGATCTCTTCCGGCATGGGGTGCTCGATGGGCACGACCTCCGCCCGGGCGCCGGGGAGCACCCGACGCAGGATCCGCTCGTTTTCCGCCTCCAGGATGGAGCAGGTGGAATAGACCATTTCACAGCCGGGCTTCAGAAGCTGCAGCGCCTTGCGCAGGAGCGCCTCCTGGGTCCGCATCGAGCGGTCGAGGAGCTCTTTGGTGAAGGAGCCGTTTCCTCCCTCCGAAAAGTACAGCGTACCGCTGCCGCTGCAGGGCGCATCCAGCAGAATCTTGTCAAAGGAAAAAAACGGGTCCAGCTTTCTCGCGTCCTCCTGCATCACCGTCACCCGGGATGCGCCCTGCTTTTCCAGGTTGTAGCGCAGTCTGTCCGCCCGGATCTTATTTTTCTCGCAGGCCGTGATCTGCGCCAGTCCGCCGGAGAGCGCCGCCATCTGGGTCGTTTTTCCGCCGGGGGCCGCCGCCATGTCCAGCACGCATTCCTTCGCGCCGGGCCGCAGCAGCAGCGGCGGGAGCATGGAGGAAAGGCTCTGGAGATAGATCTCTCCGTTCCGGTAAAGCTCCAGCCTGCGGACGTCCGGCTCCCGCACGCCGTCCAGGATCAGCGCTTCCCGGCTCCAGCCCACCCGCCGGAAGGCGATCCCCTCCTGGGAAAGCTGCGCCTTTGCCCGCTCCGGGTCCGTTTTCAGCGTGTTCACCCGCAGCGTCACGGGGCGGCGCTTCGTATAGCCGTCCTTGATTTTTTCCGTAAGCTCCGGCCCGTACTGGGCCGTCAGCATTTCCTCCAGAAAGCCGGGGATCATCTCGCCCTCCTTTTATCCGCCCGCTCTCAGGCGGCAGTCCCGATGCGGTTGATCACCTTTTTCGTGATCAGCACCGTAAAGATCACGCTCAGCGCGAACGAAAAGCATTCCGCGATGGGGAACGCCAGCCAGACCAGCTCCACCCGCCCTGACAGCGACAGAAGCCAGGCCGCGGGCAGCAGCACGATGAGCTGTCTGGTCAGGGAAACGAACATGCTGTACACCCCGTTGCCCAGCGCCTGGAACATGCTGCTGGATACGATGCCGAAGGCTGCGAACAGAAAGCTCAGACTGATGGTGCGCAGCGCCGGTATGCCGATCCGAAGCATGTTTTCCGATGCGTCGAACAGGGCCAGCAGATACTGCGGGAAGATCTGGAAGATCGCCAGCCCCACCGCCATGATCGCGAGCGCGTAGAACACGCTGAGCCGGATCGTCTTGACGACCCGGTTCCGCTTCCCCGCCCCGTAATTGTAGGCGATGATGGGCACCATGCCGTTGTTCAGTCCGAAGACCGGCATGAACACGAAGCTCTGCACCTTGAAATAGACGCCGAACACCGCCGTGGCAGTGGAAGTAAAGCCGATGAGGATCCGGTTCATGCCGTAAGTCATGACGGAGCCGATGGCCTGCATGATGATGGACGGAATACCCACCGCGTAAATTCTTTTGATGATGCGCAGTTCCGGCCGGAAACCCCGCAGCCCCAGACGGATCTCCTTATTGAATTTCAGATTGAAATACAGCGCCAATCCGCCCGCCAGGCACTGGCCGAAGATCGTGGCCGCCGCCGCGCCCGCGACGCCCATTTTGGGAAAGCCGAACAGGCCGAAGATCATGATCGGGTCAAAGATCACGTTGGTGACCGCTCCGGCGATCTGGCTGATCATGGAATAGACCGTCAGTCCGGTGGACTGCAGCAGCCGCTCCAGCATCATCTGAAACAGCATCCCGACGGAAAAAATGCAGACAATGCTCAGATACTGCACGCCGTATCCCACGATCTGCTCGTCCTGGGTCTGTCCCAGATAAAAGGGACGCGCCGCGAAAAGTCCCGCGACCATCGCCACGACATAGGTCGCGGCGGCGAGAAACAATCCGTTCATGGCGGCTTTGTTGGCCGTATTGTAATCCTTTTCTCCCAGGGCCCGGGACAGCAGCGCGTTGACGCCCACGCCCGTGCCGCCGCTGAAGGCGATCAGAAGCGACTGGATCGGGAACGCCAGCGAAACCGCCGTCAGCGCGTTCTCATTGATGCGGGACACGAAAATGCTGTCCACGATATTGTACAGCGCCTGTACCAGCATGGACGCCATCATCGGCAGCGACATGGTCAGCAGCAGCCGGTTCACCGGCATGACGCCCATTTTGTTCTCGTTTTTCACTTTTTCATTTTCCACTTATTCCTCGCCGTTCCTTTCAGTTAACTAGTTAATTTTTTTCTTCCTTGCCTATTATAGCGAAAAAAGAAACGGTGCGCAAGACGAAAAACAGCAGAAAACCGTTCTGCGGCTTCCGCTGTTTTTCGTCGTTTTTTTATGGAGCGGCACGGTCTGCCGCGCCCGCTCTATGAGCCGCTATGGCTCTGTCCTGTCGGTCTTATCCCGCCGCAGGCGCACGGCCGCCGCCATGTGTTTTCCCGCGGCGGCACGGTCCAGCGCCCGCTTTCCCGGCCCGTTATTCCGAAGTCTCCTCTGTCTCCGCTGGGAGCGACGCGATCCGCGCATGCGGGATGGCCGCGCCGTACCGGCTGCTCAGCTGACTGTCAAACAGTTCCTGCATGGTGACGGACGGATCGTCAGAGGCGATCACGTACTCCCCGTCCTCCTCGGAAAACCAGTTCAGGAAACCGTAATACTCCTCCGTGACCGGATCGGCGCCTTCCTCCAGCCCCTTATCCCGGCTCCGATCGGTGAGCACCAGATACCCGTCTCCCAGCGCGGTCACGGAACATACGGTCAGACTGCCGTCCTCCGCCCGGCTGCCCAGCCGGATCGTCATGGCCGTGATCTTCTTTTCCGACCGATCCCACTCACCGCCCGGAACGGTCTCCGTGATCTGTGTATCATCCAGCCAGGCCCAGGATGCGCCATCCTCATTCTGCAGAGCGCCCCGGTATTCCGTCAGGTCGGCGAACTCCTGCAGACGCTCCCGCGTTTTCGGATCTTCTTCCATATAAATACCGCGTTTGTCCAGCTGCTCCGGCGTCAGCTCCGCGGGAAGGGACTCCAGCTCCTCCCTTCTTTTAGCGACCAGATCGTACCCTTTGCCGAGCGTGATGACCAGCTGACGCAGCCTTGCCCTTTCCGCCGCGAGCTGTTTTTCCGCCTCTATGAGGGCGTTTTCTTTTTCCGTCTGCTCCTGAAGGACGTCACGGTACGCCCGGAGCTTTTCCTGCCGTTCCTCCTCTGTCGCTTCCTCCGCCGCTTCTCCCAGGCGCTCCACGCGGCGCTGTATCTCCTCCTGTTCCGTCCGGATCTGTGCGAGCCGCTCCTGCAGTGCCTCAAAGTTCTCTTCGGTGTCCCGGTACTGCTGTGTCACGTTCACGCCGTTCAGGATCATGTCCTTTTGCTCTCCCGGCGCCGCCGCATAAGACGCGATCTCCAGTCCGTCCGT
>CANRMT010000008.1 GCA_947631815.1 uncultured Eisenbergiella sp. | reverse complement strand
TCCACCCGGAAAACTGCCATTGTTTCATCACTCCTTTGCCGTGGATTTGTTACGCAGTAGAAACGCGGTTTTGGGGGATAAGGTATAAATCCCTTGCCCCTCGGTTTTTGCGCCCGCAAAGCCGCATAAATCAAGGCTTTTTTCGCCCCTATTGCGTAACAGAGGGCATAAAAAAAGCGGCGTTCCTGTTCTCCCGATAAGGGATTGAGAAACGCCGCCTTTGCGGTCGATATTCAGTTGTCGTGTATTTGGTCTATGCTGATGTGCCGTGTCTTTGGGCTTTTATCTCGCGGGAAGTGGGGCGCATATCAAGGCTCTTTCCTCAAACGTAGTAAATGAGTAGTAAATCCGGCTTGTTACCCTGCGAAACTGCCCGTAAAATCAAGGTTTTTTGAGATAATCAATATTTTTTTAGTAAAACGGTTGCCTGTGGGGAGCGGTCGGCGTAAAATGTGCGTATTGAGAAAAACGCGGAAAAACCGGAGGAAAAGCGGATGAAGCATGCAAAACAGCGGTTGGAGAAGGCGGCGGAGAAAAGATATCTGTTCGCACATTTTACGGGGGATGCCGGGGACGGAGAACAGGTCCGTTTTTCGGTGAGCGAAGACGGGATGCACTGGCACGATCTGAATGCGGGACGCCCGGTGCTCTGCTCCAAGATCGGAGAAAAGGGGGTGCGGGATCCCTTCATCCTGCGGTCCCGGCTGGACGGAAGGTTCTATCTCCTGGCAACGGATCTGCGCATCGCCGCGGGAAAAGGCTGGGAGGCTGCCCAGCATGCGGGCAGCAGGAATATGGTGATCTGGGAGTCGGCGGATCTGGTGCACTGGTCCGAACCCTGGTTCTATGAGGTGCCGATGGCGGACGCGGGCTGCGTCTGGGCCCCGGAGGCGGTCTTCGATCCGAAGCGGGGCGTCTATCTGGTCTTTTGGGCATCCTGCGTGAAGCGGGAAGGGGAACCGGAGGCGAAGCAGCGCATTTATGCTTCCTGCACGGCGGATTTCCGGCACTTTACCGAACCCCGCCTTTATATCGAGCGCGGGAATCATGTCATAGATACGACGATCGTGGAGGAGGACGGCGTTTTTTACCGTTTTTCCAAGGATGAAACGGTCAAGAACATCCGGATGGACTGCGGTACGGATCTGCTGGGAGATTTCACGGACATTTCCAGCGATTCCCTGAGCGGCATTCCCGGCGTGGAGGGTCCGGCCGCCTTTCCCCTGCCGGACGGGCGGGGCTGGTGCCTGCTGGTGGACCGTTTCGCTGCGGGGCTGGGCTATCTGCCGCTGATCTGCAGAGATTTAAAGGGCGGCGTCTTCACCGTGGCGGAGGACTACGACATGGGGCAGAGCGTCAAGCGCCACGGCAGCGTGCTGGAGCTGACGCAGGAGGAATATGAGCGGCTTCTGTCCGTCTGGGGCTGATGAGGAGGGCGCCGGAGGGCCGCGGGCGAATCGGAATGAACAGTCGAGGTGTGCCGGGGGCATCAGGACGATCCAGGGGGAAGGCCGAGGCGCGATGGAAAATCTGCCGCGGCGGGCCGGAAAATCCGTCGAATTCCCCTTTACTTTCGAACTTTAATATGTTAAAATCTCATTATGTTTGATAAAGGATACCATGGCAAAGGGGGTATGCTGGTATGAATAAGAAGATCAAGACGGAAGCCGTGGACCATCTGTTTGAGGCGGTGCTGAAGCTGCAGAACAAGGAAGAGTGCTACGCATTTTTTGAGGATCTGTGCACCGTGAACGAACTGCTGTCCCTGTCTCAGCGCTTCGAGGTGGCGGCCATGCTCCGGGAGGGCAGGACGTATCTGGATATCGCGGAGAAGACGGGAGCATCCACCGCGACGATCAGCAGGGTGAACCGTTCTCTCAACTACGGGAACGACGGTTACGCGCTGGTATTCGACAGGATCGACGGGAACGGAGACCAGAAGGTGGGCGCGTGAGCGTGCCGGGGGCGGAGATCCGCTGCCGTCCGTGCCGGATCCGTCGGCCTGTGGGCCAGAATGCATAGCGCGGTTCTGTCAAATTCGCGGATATTTGTGAATTTTTGCTTTACATTTCGGGGCGGATGTGCTATGCTTGATTATGTTACTGGTAATAACTTTTTAGGAGGTATCTACATGAACAAGGGTACGGTTAAGTGGTTTAACAACCAGAAGGGCTATGGATTCATTTCCGATGAGTCCGGTCATGATGTATTCGTGCATTATTCCGGGCTGAACATGGAAGGCTTCAAGTCTCTGGAAGAAGGCGCGTCTGTTGAGTACGACGTCATCCAGGGCGAGAAGGGCCCCCAGGCTGTTAACGTAACCAAATTATAAGATCTGCGGGATCTTGGAGCTGTCTTATCATAAACCTATGTGCCTGTTCTTTAAATTAGATAGAAACGCAGTTTCTGGCTTTTAAATGAATTCGAACTAGTAAATGATTAAGGGAAGCAGAAAAAACCGGTCGGATACGGCCGGTTTTTTTGTGCTCTGTTCCGGCCGCCTGCATATGATATAGCAGATCGTATTTCGCAGGAGGCTGTTATGAAAAAGAAATTTCTTCCCTTCCTCCTGCTGGCGGCGCTGACGTTCGGGCTCGCCGCCTGCGGGAAGGGACAGGATGCGGAGGAGGAAAGCGGGACCGGTGTGAAGGTGACGCTGAATGAGGTGGCGCATTCCATTTTTTATGCGCCCATGTATGTGGCGATCGAGGAAGGATATTTTAAAGAGGAAGGGATCGACCTGACTCTCGTGACGGGCTTCGGCGCCGATAAGACCATGACCGCGGTGCTTTCCGGGGAGGCGGATATCGGCTTTATGGGCTCCGAATCCACGATCTACACCTATCTGGGCGGCGCGGACGATCCTGTGGTGAATTTCGCACAGCTCACCCAGCGCGCCGGGAATTTCCTGGTCTCCAGAGAGCCGGTGGAGGATTTCAGCTGGGATATGCTCAAAGGGCACAATGTGCTGGGCGGCCGCGCGGGCGGCATGCCGGAGATGGTGTTTGAGTATATCCTGAAAAAGAACGGGATCGATCCGGAGAAGGATCTGAACATCGATCAGAGCATCGACTTCGGCTCCACGGCCGCGGCGTTTTCCGGCGGGCAGGGCGATTATACGGTGGAGTTCGAGCCGCATGCCACTTCCCTTGAGCAGAAGGGCGACGGCTATGTGGTGGCTTCTCTGGGCGAGGATTCCGGCTATGTGCCCTATACCGCCTTTTCCGCCAAACAGAGCTACATGGCGGAGCATCCGGAGACCGTTCAGGGGTTCACCGATGCGCTGCAGAAGGGTATGGAGTATGTGGCGGAGCACACGCCGGAGGAGATCGCGGCCGTTATTCAGCCGCAGTTTGCCGAGACCGACGAGGCGGCGCTGACCGCCATCGTGGAGCGCTATTATGAGCAGGATACCTGGAAGAAGGATCTGATCTTCCGGGAGGAGGCGTTTACGCTTTTGCAGGATATCCTGGAGGAGGCCGGGGAGCTTTCCGAGCGGGTGCCCTATGAGAAGCTGGTGACCACGCAGTTCGCCGAGAAAGCGTTGGAGTGATCTGTGCCCGGCAGCGCGGCTCCCGTCTTCCGCATCCGCACGCCGAAACGGCCGCCCCGCCTCCGTGCGCGGCGGCCGTTTCGGCGTGCGGATGCGGGAGGCGGGAATCGGACTGTGCGGGCGCAGACAGCGGCCAACAAAAATTCCATATGGCCTGTTTTCCAGTTGTTTTCGAAGGCGGAATCTGGTAAAATGAACGGTAGATGAGAACGGACCCGGGCGTCGGCTGCGCCCAGGGAGAAAGAGGCATATGAGCATATACGATACACTGAACAACCGGCAGCGGGAGGCCGTTTTCAAGACGAAGGGACCGGTCCTGATCCTGGCGGGGGCGGGCAGCGGCAAGACGAGGGTGCTGACCCACCGGATTGCCTGGATGATCGAGCATGAGGGCGTGCGCCCCTGGAATATTCTGGCGATCACCTTCACCAACAAGGCCGCCGGAGAGATGCGGGAGCGGGTGGACGATATCGTGGGACACGGTTCCGAGGCGGTATGGGTGTCCACCTTTCATTCCTGCTGTGTGCGGATCCTGCGCAGATACATAGACCGTCTCGGATATGAGACGAATTTTTCCATCTATGACACGGACGACAGCAAAAACCTCATCAAGGATGTGTGCAGGCGGCTGCAGGTGGACACCAAGCTCTATAAGGAGAGGAGTCTGCTGGCGGCGATCTCTTCTGCCAAGAACGAGCTGATCGGCCCGGAGGAGTATGAGCGGAACGTCAGGGGCGATTTCGGGAAGCAGAAGACCGCGCAGGTCTACAGGGAATATCAGACCGCCCTGAAAAAGAACAACGCGCTGGATTTTGACGATCTGCTCGGCAAGACCGTGGAGTTGTTCCGAAAGTGCCCGGACGTGCTGGAGGGGTATCAGGAGCGTTTCCTTTATATTATGGTGGACGAGTATCAGGACACGAATACGGCGCAGTTCGAGCTGGTGCGGCTGTTGGCCCAGAAGCACCGGAATCTGTGCGTGGTGGGCGACGACGATCAGTCCATATACAAGTTCCGGGGCGCCAATATCAGCAATATCCTGGATTTTGAAAAATATTTTCCCGAATGCACGGTGGTCCGCCTGGAGCAGAATTACCGCTCCACCCAGACGATCCTGGACGCGGCCAACGCCGTGATCAGGAATAACGAGGAGCGCAGGGAGAAGTCGCTCTGGACGGACAAGGGGACCGGAAGCCCAATTCATTTCCGCCCCTTCGATACGGCGCATGAGGAAGCGGAGTTCATCGCCGGAGATGTGGCGCGGCGCGTCCGCCAGCACGAAGCGGAATATAGGGACTGCGCTGTGCTTTACCGTACCAATGCCCAGGCGCGCCTGCTGGAGGAGTGCTTCATCATGGAGGGCATTCCCTATGATGTGGTGGGCGGCGTGAATTTCTATTCCCGAAAAGAGATCAAGGACATTCTGGCTTACTTAAAGACCATAGACAACGGGCTGGACGATCTGCAGGTCCGCCGCATCATCAACGTGCCCAAACGGGGTATCGGGGCCGCCACCCTCAACAAGGTACAGGCCTATGCGGAGGATCAGGGGCTCAGCTTTTATGACGCCCTGCGCTGCGCGGATCAGATCCCGGGGATCGGCAAGGCCGTCACGAAGCTGGACGCTTTCGTGACGATGATCCAGGCGTTCCGGGCCAAGCTGGAATTTTACAGTCTGCAGGAGCTGGTGAAGGACATCCTGGACACCACAGGCTATGTGAAGGAGCTGGAGGACTCTGATGAGGAGGATTTTCAGGACCGGATCGACAACCTGGACGAGTTCGTCAGCAAGGTCGTGGGCTATGAGGCCTCCGTGGAGGACGCCACGCTGACCGGCTTCCTGGCGGAGGTGGCGCTGGTGGCCGATATCGACAGCGTAGAGGAGGACAGGAACCGGGTGCTTCTGATGACGCTGCATTCCGCCAAGGGACTGGAGTTCCCCTTCGTCTATCTGGCGGGGCTGGAGGACGGGCTTTTCCCCAGCTATATGAGCATCACGGATGACGATCCTACCGCCGTGGAGGAGGAACGGCGTCTGGCCTACGTGGGCATCACCCGGGCGAAGGAGGATCTGACGATCACCTATGCGAGATCCCGCATGGTGCACGGGGAGACGCAGTACAACACGGTGAGCCGGTTTGTGCGGGAAATCCCGGATCACCTGCTGGATCAGCGCGTGCCGGGGACGAAACGGTTTTCCTTCGGGGAAGACGGCGGGGCGTTCGGCGGCGATGACGGGAAAGGATTTGGGGACTTTTCCGGCTGGGGAACGGCCTCGGAGACGCGAAACGGCCGATATGCGGACGGCCCCGGCGCGGAAAAGAGCGCCGGACGCAGGAAATGGGACAGCGGCCGGAGCGGCGGTCAGGACGGCTGGGACAGCGGTCAAAGCGGCTGGAGCGGCAGTCAGGACGGCTGGGACGGCGGCCAAAGCGGCCGGAGCGGCAGTCAGGACGGCTGGGACAGCGGTCAAAGCGGCTGGAGCGGCAGTCAGGAGGGCGGTCGGAACCGGTGGAACAGCGGCTTCGGACAGACGGCGTCCGGTTACGGCGGCCTGGGAAAGCCAAAGGCGTCGGTGAGGCCCAAACGCACTGCAGCGGAGCACAAGCCTTTTATCGCCCAGGGCATCGGCAGCCTGTCGGGCGTCAGCGGCCTGCAGAAGGGCACGGGCGTCAAGGGCAGTCTGGAATACGGTGTGGGGGACCGAGTGCGCCATATCAAGTTCGGCGACGGTACCGTGACGGCCATCGCGGACGATCCGAGGGATTACAAAGTGACCATTCAGTTTGACGGGGCGGGGCAGAAGATCATGTATGCCGCGTTCGCCAAGCTGAAAAAAATATAACGAAAAGAGGGAGAAGGTATGAATCTGCAGGAGCTGAACTGGTTTTCTATCGTGCTCCGGATCCTTCTGTCTGCCGGGGTGGGCTGCCTCATCGGACTGGAGCGTGAGAGTAAAAATCATCCCGCCGGATTTCGGACGTATGTGCTGGTCTGTCTGGGGGCCTGTCTGGTCATGATGACGAACCAGTTTCTGTTCACCACTTTTCAGAGCGGCGATCCGGCCAGACTGGGGGCGCAGGTCATCAGCGGCATCGGCTTCCTGGGCGCCGGGACGATCCTGGTGACCCGGAACAATCAGGTGCGCGGGCTGACCACGGCGGCCGCGCTGTGGGCCGCGGCCTGCATCGGCCTGGCGGCGGGCGCGGGCTTTTATGAGGGCGCGGTGACGATCGGCGTGATCCTGGTGCTGGTCATGATCTTTTTCAAACCGCTGGACAACAAGGTGCGGCTGGAATTCGGCTATATCCGCCTGTACATCCACTTTGACAACAGCGACGTGATCGACGATTTCCTGCGGAAGTGTCAGGAGGACCGCCTGCACGTGATCGACATGCAGCCCGTGCTGCAGAAGGACGAGCACAACGGCGGGATCGTCGTGCTGGTGGAGATGAAGGGGCCGTATAAGGTGGACCATGAAAGAGTCCTGGACCGGCTGGGCTCGCTGAAGGGCGTCCGGCACATGGAGGAGATCTGATCCGGGATGCGCGGCCCGGCGGGAACGCGTTTTTCCTTTTTCAGAACTTTCATTTTTTTATAGTAAAAAAACGCGATCGGTGGTATGATAAAAAAGAAGCATTTTTGCATCCTTAACCCCGCAAACGAAAGGAAGGTCAATATGGCTAAGATTGATGAACTGCTGGAACTGATGAAGAAAAAAGAAGAGAAGAAAAACTGCGTGATCTGGATCCTGGCCATCGTCGGGGCCGTCGTGATGATCGCTGCCATCGCCTATGCGGTGTACCGTTATCTGACGCCGGATTATCTGGACGATTTCGAGGATGACTTCGACGACGATTTCGAGGACGACGATCTGGAGGAAGAGGCGCCCGAGGAGACGAAGGAAGAGACAAAGGAAGAAAACGAAGCAGAAAAGGAAGAGGCTCCTGCCGGGGAGACGGAAAAGGCGGAGTGAGCTTCGGGGCTGCAGGCTCCGGCAAAGGGCCGGAGTGACCGACACGGAAACGGGACGTTCTGACGCCGGCGGAAGGTGTTTCATTCCGCCGGTCTTCGGAGCGTCTTTTTTTATGACGTCTGCGGCTGCAGAAAGGATGAGGAAACGGATCTTTATGAAAAAGGGACAGATCAGGACGGGGACCGTGGAATATGTGAAATTTCCAAACCGGGCGCTGGTGCGGCTGGAGCCATTGGAAGAAGAGACGGACGCCGGGGCGGAATACTGCGAGGTGAAGGGCGCCCTGCCCGGACAGCGCGTTCTGCTGGCGGTGACGAAGGTGCGGAGGAACAGGGGCGAAGGCCGCCTGAAGGAGGTGCTGACGCCCTCCCCGCTGGAAACGAAGCTGGGCGAGGAGGGGGCGTGCTGTGCGCATTTCGGGATCTGCGGCGGCTGCAGCTACATCTCCATGCCCTATGAAGAGAGCCTGCGGATCAAGGAAGAGCAGGTGCACAGGCTGCTGGAGCCGGTGCTGGAAAAGCAGGAGCGGCCCTGCGCTGTCGAACCCATCAACCCCAGCCCCGTTGTTTACGGCTACCGCAATAAGATGGAGTTTTCCTTCGGGGACGAGGTGAAGGACGGTCCGCTGGCGCTGGGCATGCACAGAAAAGGGAGCTTTTACGACGTGGTGACGGTGGAGGACTGCCGGATCGTGGACGCGGATTACCGGCGGATCCTGGGGGAGACGCTGCGTTATTTTCAGGAGCTGGGCACGCCGTTTTTTCACCGCTATACCCATGAGGGCTATCTGCGGCATCTTCTGGTGCGCAAGGCGGCCCGCACCGGGGAGATCCTGGCGGCGCTGGTGACCACAAGTCAGCGGGAGGAGGCGCTGGAGCCGTGGAAGGAGCGGCTGCTCTCCCTGCCCCTGGACGGGAAGCTCGCGGGCATTCTCCATATCGTGAACGATTCTGTGGCGGACGTGGTGAAAAGCGACCGGACGGAGGTGCTGTACGGACAGGATTTCTTTTACGAGGAACTGCTGGGGCTGAAATTCCGGATCTCCACCTTTTCTTTCTTCCAGACCAATACATACGGGGCGGAGGTGCTCTATCAGACCGCCAGGGAGTACGTGAACGGGTCGGCGGAAAAGACGGCGGATGCGGACGGCGTGCCCAGGAAAAAGCGCGTGATCTACGATCTCTACAGCGGCACCGGTACCATCGCGCAGCTCATGGCGCCTGTGGCGGACCGTGTGATCGGCGTGGAGATCGTGGAGGCGGCCGTGGAGGCCGCCCGGGAAAACGCCCGCCTGAACGGGCTTCACAACTGCGAATTTCTAGCGGGGGACGTGCTGAAGGTGCTGGATACCATCGAGGAGAAGCCGGATTTCATCATCCTGGATCCGCCCCGGGACGGCGTGCATCCCAAGGCCCTGAAAAAGATCATCGATTACGGCGTGCCGGGGCTGGTCTATATTTCCTGCAAGCCCACCAGCCTGGCGCGGGATCTGGAGGTGTTTTTGGCAAACGGGTATGAGGCGGTAAGGTGTGCGATGGTGGATATGTTCCCGTGGACGGGGAATGTGGAGACCGTGGTACTGCTTTCCTGCAAAAGGCCAGATGGACATATCAATATAAAAGTTGAATTTGGCGAGGGCGCGGGGAAAGCACTACTTGATATATCGTTAAAAAAGCGGAAAGTTATAAACTAAAAGGGCGAGTGACCTACAAAATGATAAAGGAGTACATAGAAGCTAAATACGGTTTCAAAATACATACTGCATATGTCGCAGAGGTAAAAAAGAGATTTGAGCTGGCCGATGTACGATGCCCCTAATACGGTGGAAGAATTGAAATAGCCGAGGATGCATCCGACAACGGAGAAAGTGGAAGCATAGAGAATGCGTTGAAATATTATAAAATGATTTAATTACGATATAGAAAAGGAGCGGTATATTATGTCAGAACATCCAAAAGTATTTGTTTCATATAGCCATCAAAATGTAGAATATGAAAACAAAATTTTAGAATTTACAAATCATTTACGGAATGAGGGAATTGATGCAAACATTGATTTGTATGAGGAGGCCCCAGTAGAGGGATGGCCACGTTGGATGGAAAATCAGATTAACAATTCTGATTTCGTTTTAATTGCAAACAGTAAGTCATATTACGAAAAATGTTATTCGGACAATAAAGGAAAAGGTATATCTTGGGAAGTTAACATAGTATATCAGCATATTTATGATGCGTCTACAATTAATACTAAGTTTATCCCGGTTTTTTTCGAGGAGGAGGAAGAACAGTACATATTAACTCCATTAAAGTCCTTTACCTATTATAATGTTGGGAAAAAAGAAGGATTCGAAAAACTATATTGGCGTTTACGAGGTGTTTCTAAGACGCAAAAACCGCCTCTTGGAAATTTAAGACCTCTTCCTAAAAAAGAGCAAAAGACAATGTTTTTTTCAACTCCAATTGATTTAGATAAATGGAATGCTGCTGAATGGAGAGGTATGTTATATTTGTTTTATCCCGGATATGTTCCAGTATTGGGGTTATTATATCGTGATTATGTAGCTGCGAAATCTATATTTACAGATTGGAAAAAGACTGCTAAGGATAATTGTGCGGATGATTTTATAAAAGTTGATTACGTTACACCTCCATTTCCACAAGATAGTTGGGTCTATACTGATAAAGAAAGAAATTATGGCAAGGGATATTTTGTCCATATCGGACCGAACATAGAAGAATCAATTAATCGAGCAGTGTCGTCTGGAGTGCAACCAGAAGCATTACTCCTTACGTCTTTTAGTAGGTATCAATGGATGGACGAATTGAATGGTTCAAAGAATAGAGATTTATTTCAATATCTTACAAGAGAAGATTCTGGATATTTATTAATGCCAATTGGAATCAAAGATGCAAAGAAGCCGATTGAAGAAAGTAATCTTATTATTGATTTTAATTATGCAATACGAATGAAGAAAGTAACATTTAAAACAGGACTTGAGGTAGAGGATAATGATTTGTGTAAAGTGGTATTGCAAAAAGCAAAAGAGAAATAAAATAGCGCTATCATTTTTCCTAGTATTATAGTGAATTACTAGGGATATCAAATATTAGTTTGTTTTCTAAGGAGAATAGAAATTAGGAGGAAGTATGTCTCAAGTCGAGTTTTATGATGAAGTGGCTGGATTAGCCTCGTTTGTAATTGAAGGAGAAGAATATTCAGAGGATGGAGAAAGTGCAGCTGTTCCAGTTGCTGTATTAAAAAGAACGGATATAGCCAGTATCCCATATAATTTTGATATTGAAATCTGTGAATCACAATCTGATGCGGCAGTAGTAATTAAAATTCCAGCACATTTTAAGCGTATAGGTGAGAAAGAATTTCATGTTTGGTATGAAGAATTGATTACAAGGAAACATTGGGATGGCGTTGTCGGATTAAAGTTGTTCATGGAAACAAAAAAAGGTATTATTGAAGAACGATCTAGGGAAATAGGAGATATTTTGCTAGATTATTATGATGATGACGGTGCTTATATTTATCTAAAATATTGTACAAATATAATTGCAGATTCTATAGATGATTTATTAATGGATATAGAGCAATTATATGGAGAAATAGAGGGTGCTACAGATATTGCATTAGGTTCGCCATTTCAGCAAATTGATGATTGCGAAAAAGAAAGTGAGTTTACAATTAAAATATTATTGCCGCTTTTTAGAAAGTTAGGATTTGTGAATGTAAAGTATAATCATGGTAACAAAGAATTTGGAAAAGATATTACTTTTGCTAGAAGAACAGAATTCGACGAGTATGAGTATTATGGAGTGCAGGTAAAATATGGAGATGTATCAGGAGGTGCGAATGGGGATATAAATGAATTAATTACGCAGGCAAAAGATGCTTTTTCAATGCCATTCTATGATGTGTATTCACGGAATAAAGTAAGAATGTCAAAAGTTATTATTGCTATTTCAGGGAAATTTACATTGAATGCAGTTGAGAAAATAATTGAAGGTATACAAGAATATCCTTTAAAAAATAATCTTATTTTTCTTGATGGGGAGAAAATAGAGAGTTTAATGAGCAAATATAGTAGGTTCTGAAGATATTTTTATGTATGTTTTAATCATTTTATATAGGCTGTTATCGAAAGGCTGACGGGCAGGTATGTAAGGAAAAATCAGTGGAGAGATATCATGAATCCGTTTTCCTCATTTTAAGGAAATTTATATACGTAGTGTCGCGATTTGTTTGAAACAGTAGATTGTATTCGATGACTACTATGTTTATGACTACATCACGGATAACTGAATTTTATGGTTTTGATAAGTTTCTGTTTACATCATGGAGGGATAAACCCACCAAGAATGGAAAAGATAAGATTCCATGGGGTGTAAACTTGGATTAATTTTAATAATCATATATTTATTATCGTAAAATAGCCTTGAGAAGTGTCATTAGAAAGCTATCCTTGAAAACCTTCGCAAGTTCTTGCGAAATGCCCCGAAATGCAATATAATGATAATGGTATTTTGTGTCGAGCGGACAGGAGGTGCGGCATGTCGGTTACATATAGAAAACTTTGGACGCTGTTGGCCGAACGTCATGTGACGGTGGCGGAACTGCGAAAAATATCCGGTATTGCGCCTAACACAATGACAAAGATGCGTCGCGACGAGCCGGTCATGCTGCCCGTCCTTGACAAGATATGTGCTACGCTGAAGTGCAACTACGGCGATATTATGGACTATGTGCCAAAACGGGAGGCGGAACTATGATTTCTCAATCCCAGAATTCTCTAAAAATATCAGAGCTGGCCCAAGGTATTGATATATTGGAGGAATCTATCCGCTCTCTGGATAAAGAGTTGCTGAATATTTTACTCTATGACCGGACAACGAGAAAAAATATCCTATGGGCGACTACGGATTACGTTTCCTATGGGTCGGAGTTCGGAGAACTATGTGAAATCACGCCAGAACTTGTCACCGGAAAATATGCGGATTTGATTCAACCGCGCATCACAAAATCGCAATCCGCCCGTCTCGTCAGAACGCGAGACAAAGCGGAGGTGTTTACTCCCTCGTGGGTTTGTAATAAACAGAACAATCTGATTGACCAGCAGTGGTTTGGGCGTGAGGATGTTTTTAATACTGAGAACGGTGAAAGCTGGACAGTTATATCCGGGCCAATTTCATTTGAAAGATGTAAAAAGGGTTGGGAAAAATATATTGACGCCCAGCGTTTGGAAATCACTTGCGGAGAGGCCCCCTATCTTGTTAGTCGTTATGATACGGTGACGGGCGAGAGAATCCCGCTTAGACAACGAATAGGGCTTCTTGACCGTAAAATGCGCGTTGTTCGGGAGAATACAGATACTGCTGAGGAATGGTTGACATGGACGCAGAGAGCGTTTGAGAGCGTCTATGGTTTTGAGTACCAGGGAGATAACCTTTTGCTGGCGCGGGAAAATCTGCTCTATTCTTATATAGAGTATTATTATGAGCGGTTTGGGCTGATGCCGGGCATCCCGCTCCTGCGGAAAATATCCCGCATCATTTCATGGAATATTTGGCAGATGGACGGATTGAAATGTGTGGTGCCGGGTAGTTGTAAGCCGGAGGAAAACCGGCAGCTCACCCTGTTTGACTATTTGGGAGATGATGACTTTTGCATAGACAGCTGTTCTGATCAATGTCCTGGATGCGCCAGAGGGGATATATACAGGCATACAGGCGATTATTGTAGAATCATGGACTGGCGCTCAAAACGCAGTCGGACTTTTTTATCCATGATGAAAGGGGGCAAAGCATGAGTCACGATGTATATGCGGGAACCATGCAGTACAATTTGATATACATTTTCGAGATTCCCGACGAAGCCCACAGGGGCTATCTGAAAATCGGAGAACATCGTTTTGACAGCGCCTCCAGCTATAAACAGCTTCCACCGAATTGTGATGAGCTTAACAAGCAGGCGAAACTGCGCATTGACCAGTACACGAAAACGGCGCTCGTCCGTTATAATTTGCTCCACACGGAGTTGGCGCGTGTTCAGGTCCGGTTGGCTGACGGGACGGTGGAGAGCCGTTTATTCAGTGATAGTGATGTGCATGAAGTACTTGATCGTTCCGGTTTTGATGTACATAAATTTTATGATACGGACAAGGACAGTGAATGGTATAAGGTCGATTTGCCTACGGCCATCGCTGCCATTGGTGCGGTCAAAGGTGGACGAAACACCTTGACTGCAGCAGAGATGACCGGTCAGATGATGGTTTCCGTACTTCGAGAACCCGCCGCGTTCTATGATGCGAAAGCGGATGGTATCAAGCTGCGCGAAGAGCAGAGTCGGTGCGTAGAGAAAACAAAAACGGTGTTTTCGTACGGAGACCGTATGCTTTGGGACTGCAAGATGCGCTTCGGAAAGACTGTGACGGCATATGCCCTGGTAAAAAAGATGAATTTTCAAAAGGTGCTTGTCGTTACCCATCGTCCCGCCGTTGTGGATGGCTGGCGGTCGGATTTCAAGCTGATGTTTGACGATGACCGCGAGTTTGTCACCAAGGAGAATATCAAGTTTGGCGACCGGTTCACTGACGAAGACGCAAGCATTGATGCACAGAATGACCGCCATTTGCAAAATCTTGCCCAGGGCGGGAGGCCTTTTGTATATTTTACATCTATGCAGGACCTGCGCGGCTCCGAACTTGTAAATGGAAAATACCAGAAGAACAAGGCTGTGTTTGCTATGGATTGGGATATCATCATTTACGACGAGGCCCATGAAGGGACGCAGACGGAGCTTGGCTCTGCTGTACAGAATCTATTAGAGCAGCCGAAGGAAGGCAAAAAGCCCAAAAAGGTACTCCAGCTTTCAGGTACGCCTTATAATCTTTGGAATCAGTATAGCGACAACAACGTATTCCAGTGGGATTACGTCATGGAGCAGCAAGCAAAGCTTCGGTGGGAGAAACAGCATCCCGGTGACCATAATCCTTATTCTGATTTGCCGGAGCTACGTATCTGTACCTTTGATCTTCGGAATAAACTGGCCGGTTCTTATCGCTATGAGGACGAAAACATCGCTTTCAATTTCCGAGAGTTTTTCCGAACTTGGACAGGTGACCCCAAGCGGGATTTCCAGTCGCTTCCTTCCAGCGTGAAAGTGGGAGATTTTGTCCATGCGGAGGACGTATGGGCGTTTCTCGATATTATCTCTACAGAGAGTAAGGATAGCAATTACCCTTTCGCCACACAGGAATATCGGGATATGTTCCGACATACATTTTGGATTCTTCCAGGTGTGAAAGAGGCCCGGGCATTCAGTTCCATGCTGAAAAAGCACCCTAGTTTTCAAGACTATGAGGTGGTCAACGTGGCCGGTGAGGGGGATGTGGAAAAGCCCTACGACGACGCCCTAGCGGAGGTGCGGGAGGCTATTCAGAATCATGACCGCACTATCACCCTTTCCTGCGGTAAGCTAACCACCGGCGTCACCGTCAAAGAGTGGACGGGTGTGATGCTCCTGTCCGGTTCCTCCAGCACAGGCGCGGCGGGATATATGCAGACGATTTTCCGCGTCCAGTCCGCCGGGAGCATTGATGGCAAGCAGAAAATGGTCTGTTATGCCTTTGACTTCGCTCCTGATCGGGCACTGAAAGTGCTGGCGGAAGTTCACAAATTGAAAAAATCTGCCGTGGGCACGGACGATATGGGCCGCATAGCGCTAGGTGAGTTTTTGAACTTCTGTCCGGTCCTGGCGGAGGCTGAGACAGGTATGGAGCCTTATGACGTATCGAAGATGATGCGTCAGCTGAAGAAAATCACGGTTGAAGCTGCCATCAAGAGCGGCTTTGATGATGATAGCATTTACAAGGCCGATGCCGGTATCGTGATGGATAAAGAGAAGCTAAGCCTTGTCGATATTCTGAAAAAGCGCCTGACTCCGCAGAAGAAAGAGAAGAAGCAAACTGCCGTTGATGTAAACCGTCAGGGACTATCCCCAGAGGAATACAAGAAAGCACAGGACGCTAAGCGCAAGTCTAAGCAGGAACGAACCCCGGAGGAACAGGCCGCTTTGGACAAGGAAAGAGAGCAGAAGAAACAGCAGCAGGCCCTCTTTGACCTTCTGCGCAACGTTTCTATCCGTTTGCCGCTCCTGATTTTTGGCACCGCAACGGAATTTGACGAATCCATTCGTCTTGCAGAATTTGTGGACAAAGTTGATACTGCCTCATGGCAGGAGTTTATGCCCAAAGAAGTGGACAAGGACCTGTTCCTGAAGTTGCAGGTCTTTTATGACGAAGACGTGATTGAGGCCGCGGGTACGCGCATCCGCTGCATGGCAAAGGCTGCGGACGAACTGATGCCAACCCGCCGTGTGATGAAGATTGCCGAGATATTCACCTATTTCAAAAATCCTGCGAAAGAGACCGTGCTGACTCCGTGGCGTGTGGTGAATATGCACATGGGCGATACCATCGGTGGCTACAACTTCTATAAAGAGGGCTACCCTGTGCAGGATGGTCTGTTGGAGGAACCGCGTCTTATCGAACAAGGTGAGGTAACCAGCGAACTGTTTCTGAACGATAAGGTTCGTATTTTGGAGATGAACTCTAAATCCGGTCTCTATCCGCTGTATGTGGCGTACAGCATTTACCGCATGATGCTACCGAAGGACGAGGAGCAGATGACGCTGGAGGAAGCGCAAATCTGGTGGCGGCGGGCACTTAGCGACCATCTCTTTGTGCTGTGCCAGACCACGATGGCTGTAGCTATTACGAAGCGTACGCTGGCGGGCTATACCAGTTCGGAGGTTAATGCCATTTATCTGACGAAGCTGCTTGACCGCATGGAGGATAAGCAGCGCCTAGCGCGGAAACTGACAAATCCGGAGACATGGAAGAAAGAGGGTGAGCGTTTGAAATTTGATGCTGTTGTGGGTAACCCACCGTATCAGAGGATGGACGGAGGCAACAATGCGTCTGCGGTGCCAATTTATCAGGAATTTGTGGAACAGGCGCTTGCAGTAGAACCATCGTATGTTTCTATGATTGTGCCGTCAAGATGGTTCGCTGGCGGTAGGGGCTTGGATAAATTCAGAGAAATGATGATGGGCAATACACAGGTGCGCAAAATGTGTGATTTCTCAGAGTCAAAACAAATTTTCCCGACGGCTGATATTTCCGGCGGAATTTGCTTTTTCCTCATAGATTCAAGATATGATGGCCCATGCGAATTTTCCAATGTAGATGCAGGAGTTATCACAAAAGAAGAACGTTATCTAAATGAGTTTCCTATAGTTGTTCGCTCTAACAAAGCTATTGATATTCTGCATAAGGTGTTGAGAGAGAATGAAGAACTTTTACAGAATTATGTGAGTTCAATGAAACCGTTTGGATTAAGGACGTATGAAGAGCCTGATGAAACCGGCAAACTTACATTAAGATGGAATAAAGGGAAAGGACCAGTTGAGGCGAGCAGAATAACTGCCGGTCAGCAGTATATTGACAAGTGGAAAGTTATCTCGTCCAGAGTTTTCTATGAACATGCTGGGCAACCGGACAAAAATGGTCAGTACAGAGTTCTTTCTATATTGGAAATTTTGAAGCCGCAGGAGGTTTGTACTGAAACGTATGTCATAATCAATGCGTATGATAGCGAACTGCAAGCAGAGAATTTATACAAATATTTGAAAACAAAGTTTGTTCGTTTTCTAATTCTGCAAGCCTGTTCTTCCATTATGGTCACAAAAGCATCTTATATTTTTGTGCCAATTCAGGATTTTACTAAATCGTGGACGGATGCGGAATTATATGCGAAGTATGGGCTGACGGATGGGGAGATTGCGCTTATAGAGTCGACGATTAAGCCGATGGAGTGAGGAGAATATGTTGCATCAAAGAGATGAAGCAGAAAAATTTATATTTGCAATAGCAACTTTGCAGCCATTTCTTTATACAGATGAAGATGATTATGTTTGGGAGAAAATCACTATGGATGCCAGAAAGTCGTTAGAAAAATCCATGGAATTTCCGCAACAACATCAACACTCGTGTCCTTTTGTAAAATCGGAAAGACCAGATATTCTATATGAGTGTGATGATTTTGTAATGGGAATAGAGTGCTTTGAATTTGATTCATCATTGACGTCTCGTAAAGGGAGCAAGCAAAAGTTAAAAGAAATACAAGCTGATAAACATATTCTTGAGACTTATAAATCAAAGAATCAAGAAAGAACAGAAGCCGTTAAGGTTAGCGAATTAGTGGACGTTGTTTTTTCAATAGAGAATTATATAAAATCTTTGTTGAATGTTTTTCACAAGCATGCAAAGAATATCGATGTTTATAGAGGCAATATTAGGGAGAAGTATCCCGAAAAAAAGATTTATTTGTCATTTTATATTGAAGATACAACTGCTCTTGGAAATTACATTATTTCTTCACGAGGGAAAGAGACAATGTTGCCTCTATGTGTGAAAGAATTTATTGATGTATTATCTGAAACTTGTGGCATCGACTATATTATTACAAATACTCAGGGCACATATGTTCATTCTATTCATATACAGAAAATTAATGAACGTTTTTTAGAAACTTTGTATGGAGAGTGCTATGATTTTTCTCATGATGTCTATCGCCCATATAGATATACAATGGAAGCACATTTTTGTAATGCAGAATCACCTGAAGAAAAATGATAGTGTTGAGATATGAAAGTCGTTCTTTTTTATTTGAATGGAATTATTAAACAATTCACGGTATATTCGTTTTATCCAAGGTTAAAACGAAAATCAGGAGGCAGAATATGGACGGAACAAGAGTCCAGGACTATTTCGGGAATGAGAGCAAAGCATTGCTGGATGTTTACAGACAGTTCCAGATCTTGTTGCCAGGTAAAAACCGAAATAGTGCCTCGCATAATGGCGAGGATGGCCGGTATGTTGAAAGTCTCATTAAAGAGTTTTTAAAGCGGTTTTTACCGAAGGACTTAGAAGTCCTTACCGGGTTTATTTTGCGCCCAGGGGTAAAAACCGGACACAATAACAGATCACGGTCTGGTCAATCAGATGAGCATTCAACTCAACTGGATATCATTGTATATGATAGTAGTCATTATCCAATATTTCAGCGCTTTGGAGACAATGTTATCGTCCCTCCAGAGGGTGTCATCAGTATTGTCTCAGTCAAAAAACAATTCCATGACGATGATTTTTTGAATGAAGCAATTGCGTTGAAACATGCTGCAAAACTTTGTAGGAACACCAATGAGAATATGGAAAAAATACGTGGTCCATATTTGGCATTAGTGGGTATGCATTCTATTGAAAAGAAATGCCCCTCAACTGAGAAGTGGATTTTTAATAAGCTTATAGAGGCATACGATGAATCTCAAGATACATTTGATGAAACGATAGGACTAATTACAAACATTAATGGGTGGAGTATTTTTAAGCGTAGACCAGAAGTTAATAGTAACTGCGATAAGGCCGATTATATTTTCTTTGATCATGTTAATGAAGGGCATTTTAGTCTTCAATTCTTGTTGACAGGAATTCTCAGCGTTTATTATGATGATACCCGCAATTTTCGTGAAAGGCCGGGGTTTACGGGATTTCCATCAGGAAGGAAAGAGAATGCAGATTTAGGAAGTATTAAAGTATGTGGCCTGCGCTGAAAATCTATGCCCTATAAAATAGAACGACAGATCTTATATTAGTTTCTTTGGGAGAGTTTGCAGACCGTCAGCAAGAGGTTTTATCCACCTTGTTAGGGCCTCCTGTTTCCTCAATGGAACCAGAAAAAGACTTTGCATCTAACTAAAAGCTAAAGAATGGACTAATAATAGTGTGCTGCCTGAATATTATTGACTGGTTAAACTCGTAGAAAGACTTCCATCGAATATAGTGCCTATCTTTTCCTCAATTTGACGTATCTTCATTTGGTATCGTCTATTTAGTCTAATGCGTCCAATTCTGTTTGCATAATGTCGTGTCATTTCGAATAAATCTCGAATTTGAATTATTTCTATGATAGTCAGACTCTGAGGTGGATTAAACCCATGCAGTATATGTTCGTAAGCATTGTCAATCCAGCTTAAAATATCATTAACTAGCTTCCCAGATACGAGATACTGGGAACTGGTATCAGAGTATATTTTCCGGCACTCGAAAGTGTCATCATAGATCCGCCTAAAACTCCAAACCGCCAAAGTGGCGGAATAGATGGCGGATTGGTGGAAAGAATCCTTGCCTCGATTCGCTCAAATTCTTCTATTACAGTGCAGGAGATGACCGAGACATTAGAAGTACCTAAAAGGACACTTGAACGTGAAATGAAGAAACTTCGCAACAGTGGACGTATTATTCGTGTAGGCGGTAACAGATACGGGTATTGGAAGATAAATGCTTGGACCGGAGGAGCAAAGTGAACCCCCCAAAAATGTTATATTTATACCCGTGTCTCCACCTCCATGCATGTGGACAGCTACAGCTTGGACGCACAAAAGGACAAGCTGCGTAAGTACGTGGAGTTTCAGGAATTTTGGATTGCCGGGAGTATTCCGATGAGGGTAATTCCACAATAAATCACCATCCTTTCAGGAAATGGCAAAAGAAAAGCACCTATCATTTCTGACAGACGCTTAACCTTATCGATATGCTTATTCCCTTAATTATTCATTGATTTTAAGGGAATACCAGAATGGCTGTGGGAATCAATTTACCTTATAATAGCAAGTATTCTTCCCCAATCCCTCTCGTTTCAGTTCGCCGGAAGCCACAAGTTTTCGCAGCGCACCCTCTATGGAACTAACGCTGAGAGAGGGGCACAGTTCTCGAATGTCCTGTTTTGTGAAACGTCCGATCTTATTCATGGCAGCGCGTCTTACCGTTTCAAGCGCGGGAAGTTTTGTTTCTACCAGGGCAAATCGATCCTCAAAGTCCTTATAGGCGGCAAGGATCGTTCCGAGCAGATATTTGATGAACGGAACCGCATCCTCCGTGCCTTCGTGCCAGCCGATCTGCGCCTGACCGAGCGCGTTATAATATAAATCTTTATTCTTCGCGATCTTTGCTTCCAGCGAAATATATTTGCCGACATAGAAGCCGCTTCTGTATAAAAGCAGAGTCGTCAGCAGTCGGCTCATTCTGCCGTTCCCGTCGTTGAAGGGGTGAATGCAGAGAAAGTCGTGAATGAAAACAGGAATCGCGATAAGCGGTTCTGCTTCCATGTTTCCGATAACACGGTTGTATTCCTCGCAGATTCTGTCCAGCGCTTCCGGCGTCTCGTAGGGTGGCGGCGGCGTAAACAGGATTTCCGTATGACCGTCCGGATGAGCTGCACTGATATCATTCTGCACGTTTTTTGTTCTGCCTGCCATGGGGTTGTTCATATGGCTGTACAGGATTTTATGAAGCTGAAGAATGTAATTCTGCGTGATCGGGATTACGTCGAAACTCTCATGGATCAGATTAAGGACATCGCGGTATCCGGCGATCTCCTGTTCGTCACGGGTCTTTGGTGTCGTTTTTTCCTCGACCAACTGCCGGATGCGCGTATTGGTCGTCACGATCCCTTCGATCGCGTTGGAGGCTTCAGTGCTTTGTACCTTTGCGATCTCGACCAGCTTCTTTAGTTCTTCCGGCCGCTGCTTCAGATACAGCTCCTGCTTTCCGGCTTCTTTATAAATCGCAGCGATCAAGCTGAGAATTTCCGAATCCCACTTTTGATTTTTTATCGCCGAGTAGTTAAACTCTCTCATTCTCTTCACCTCCGAATATTTCCCTTAAATTATATCATATATTAAGGGAAAAGTCGATGCTCTGCGAGAAAATACTCTTATTATTTCATATTTACTGAAAAATACAAAGTTTATGCACTCAAATGCAAATACTTGAAATTTTCAAATGTTTATGCTATTGTATAGGCAACAGGAGGGAAATGCAGTGATAAAATCGTACGAATTGAAAAAAAGGGATCAATACCTCAATAAACTGATCGGGTTTCAGGATACGGAACCTGTAAAAGTTATTACCGGGATAAGGCGCTGCGGGAAATCCAGTCTCCTGAAGCTGATGGTCGCTCATTTGGCTGAGACAGGTGTTCAGCCGGAGCAGATTGTTGAGATGAACTTTGAATCGAATGATTTTCGAAAGATGACCTCTGACGATGTCTACGCTTATGTAAAGAAGCAGATCGTGCCGGAAAAGAGGATGTATTTATTTTTTGACGAAATACAGAGGATCGATGCCTGGGAGGATGCGGTCAACGCTTTGCGCGTGGATTTGGACTGTGATATCTATGTGACCGGTTCCAATGCGTATCTGCTTTCCTCCGAATATTCCACCTATCTTTCCGGCAGATGTGTGGAGATCAAAATGCTGCCGCTTTCTTTCCGAGAGTTTCTTTATTTTCATGATTTTGAGGTGAGGGAGACCAGGAGCGCTCTTGGCGGTGTCCGGAAACAGGTGTTTGATAAAAACGGCGAACACTATGAACTGCGGGAGGTATTTGAGGCGTTTATGCGTTTTGGCGGGATGCCGGGTATTGCCGACGTCGGTCTCGACCAGGAAAAGGCGCTTGCCCTTCTTGACGGCATTTATTCCACCGTCGTTGTTCGCGATATTTTGGAGCGGGAAAAGCGCCGGGGGCAAAAACGGCTCACCGATCCGATCCTGCTTCGTAAGATCATAATGTTCCTTGCAGACAATATCGGTTCGAATGTTTCCATTGCGTCCATAGGCAATACCTTAGTGAAGGAAGGGCTTCTTGAGGACGGCAGGCGGAACGGTTCCCCGAGCGCACATACTGTTCAGGCATATGTCAACGCACTGCTTGAAAGCTATTTCTTCTATGAGATCAAGCGGTTCGATATCAAAGGGAAGGAGTATCTCCGCACACTCGGCAAGTACTATATTGTTGATATAGCGCTGAGAAATTATTTGCTGGGATTCCGAGATCGCGACAGCGGCCATGCGATCGAAAATGTCGTTTATATTGAGCTGCTGCGCAGAGGATACGATGTCGCGATCGGTAAGATCGATAACATGGAGGTGGACTTCATTGCAGCGGCCGCCGATGAGAAGAAATATATTCAGGTGACGGAATCCATGAACAGCGAGGATGTGAGAAAGCGTGAACTGGCGCCCCTGCAAAAAATACGCGACAACTATGAAAAGATCGTGTTGTCGCTTGAACCTGGGCTGGATCGCTCATACGAAGGGATCAGGTCTGAAAACTTGCTGGAATGGCTGCTCGCAGACTGACTTTTTGAGTTCTTTGTGTGCGGGAAATAAATCTGGCGTTTTATGCTGAGACCGCCCTCACCCCACCCGGACATCGATCTCGTCCTCGGCCGGGGGCTCAAACAGGTTTTGAAATTTTGCCATCAGGCACTCATCGATAAAATAGGCGTCGGTCTGCCTGTCCAGCACCTGCCGGTTCCTCTGGGCGATCCGCGCCTGCCAGACGGGATCGCTGACGGCGATGTAATGCAGTTCGCATGCGATACCCCGGTTTTGGAAGAAGGTTTTCGCGGCAGTCCGTTTGGCCTTCGTCCAAAAGCCCCAGTCCAGGATCACACTGCAGCCGGTCCGTATGATCTCAACGGACTTTTCCAGCAGGTAAGCCTGGATTTTTTCTGTATATTCGTCGTGCTTTTCTCCGGCGTAGGGACCGAATACGGCGAGCATGATCTCGTCCACGGACAGCAGGAGAGCGCGCTGCTCCAGGCGCAGACGTTCGGCGTATGTGCTTTTTCCGCAGCATAGCTTGCCGCAGATCAGAATGACTTTTGGCATGTCGGTTTCTCCTGTTGGGACGGCGGGAAATATGTTCCTCACCCCCGCAGCGCCGCCTGGATATTGTGCCGTCTCTTCTCGTTCAGCTTTTCAAACAGCACCCGTTCCTCCTGAGAGAAGTTCTCGTACTGGATCTGTTCCAGGTCGCACAGCATGAACAGCAGCTCGGACATCACGTTTTCCGCTTCCTGCGTCACCGCATATTCCTTTTCGTTCGTTTTCGGCTTGTCCTCCTTCGGCTTTTCCTTTGGCCCGCCCTTGGCTTTGGAGTGGTCTTTTTCCGATACGGAGATCATTTCCTTCGCCAGCAGCCGCTGGATCGAGGAGGAAAGGACTCTTTTGGAGGTGTTCAGGATTTCCGCCATTTCCTTATAGGTACAGTTCTCGTGCGGCTGGCTCAGGAAATACAGGAGCTTCACGTCGACGGTCTTTAAGTCGTTGCGCAGGGCCACGATGTCGAGCAGTCTTTCCAACAGCTTCCGTTCGCGGTAGCTGTCAAAGAAAACACCTTCACCCTCCTGAACGCCTTCGCTCACCCGGGTCCGCTCATGTCCCAGACGGTAGGTCCCCGGGATGTTCAGGGGGGAAACGCTGCCGTCGCTGGCGGCGTCGAACAGGAACCGATACACCTGTCCCTTTCTTTTTTCATAATCCGTATCGTCGAAAACGTCCTTGTAAAAGTCGTTGTAGCAGGCGAAAACGGTGCGTTTCATCTGGATCGTTTTTTTCATGCTCAGGCCCTGGGACACCAGAGAGCCCTTGGTCTTCACGTAATAGTAGACGGGGATCTTCATGGCATAAATCGTCCGGGCGTGCCGGACGTATTCCAGATTGAACATGAAATCCTCGCACCAGCTGACGGCGTTGTCCATGCGGAGCCGGTGTTTTTTGATGATGGAGCGCTTATAGAGCTTGTTCCACAGAACGCCGTAATAAAAATCGGCCGGTTTCTGCATCATTTTCACGGCGAAGTCCGTGCGCTGCAGGATCCCTTCCTCTTCAATGCTGCCCTTCTGGGAGACCCGTTCCCCGATCACCCGGTAAAAATCGGCGATGACCAGATCGCAGCCGTTGTCCGCGGCGGCCTGGACAAAAAACCTCGTCGCCTCCGGCGTGATCCAGTCGTCCGCGTCCGCGAACTGCAGATATGCGCCCTTCGCCATGGCGATCCCGCGGTTGCGGGTATCGGATACGCCGGTATTTTCCTTGTGCAACACCCGGATGCGGTCATCCCTTTCGGCGCAGGCGTCGCAGATCGCGCCGGAGGTGTCCGTGCTGCCGTCGTCCAGCAGGATCAGTTCAAAATCTCTGTATTCCTGATTCAAAATGCTGTTTATGCATCTTTCGAGCGTCTTTTCCGCATTATAGACAGGAACGATAATGCTTACCAATGGCATTTCCCATGCGCTCCTTTTCCGATGTTCTTCTCATTTTTCCTTTTTCGGGGGAAAGGCATTTTTGTCCCAACAACCCTATTATACCTGTTTTTTCGGAAAACACAAGCGGCTGTGCCGGGGCCGTTTCCTGAAAATGCCGCATACGGATTGCAATTTGCCCGGAAAAGTCGGATAATGGAGATATTCGTGAAAAAGGAGGCAGATCATGTTTGATATTGCAAAACTGGAATGGACGCGGGAACCGCAGTCCTGTACGCTCTCGGCGGATCGGATCGAGATCGTGACGAAGCCGCACACCGATCTGTGGCAGCGCACCTATTATCATTTTCGGAATGACAACGCGCCGGTCCTGCAGATGAAGACGTCGGAGCGGTATTTTTCCTTCGTCGTTCGGACGGAATTCGAAAGCAGGCACCGGTTCGATCAGTGCGGCGTGGTGCTGTATCTCGACAGCGAGAACTGGCTGAAGGGTTCCATCGAATACGAGAACGAGACGTATCAGCACTTGGGCAGCGTCGTGACCAATCACGGCTTTTCCGACTGGGCGACCACTGAGATACCGGCGTCTGTCAGGCACATGTGGTATCGCCTGAGCCGCAGGGAGGACGATTTCTGCATCGAATGCTCGGAGGACGGCGTCCGTTTTTCCCAGATGCGCGTCTGTCACATGTGGGATGCCGTCGGGGAGATCTCTTTCGGCGTGTATGCCTGCAGTCCGGAGGACTCCTCCTTCCGTGCGGTCTTCACCGGCATGGATGTGACGGACTGCAAATGGCTGGCGCACGACGGGCAGCAGCCGGACTAGGAAAGCTGACGGGGAGGGCCGCGGTCTGGTGTGACAGGGCGCGCCCTGAAAAGATGACAGGCGATGGGAACGGACGGGCCGCATGCCGGGGCCGTGTCCTTCGTCCGACGGGAAACGGGAACAAAAACGGCAGGAGCGCAGTGCCAAATTTAGCGCGCGAGCCGGTTCGCATACGCTCACGGCATGGAGGAAATCATGAAGCGTATTTTTTTACTGGAAGACGATCTGAGTCTGGTCAACGGCCTGACCTTCGCGTTCCAAAAGCAGGGCTTTGAGCTGAACGCCGCCAGGACGCTGGTTGAGGCGGACGCGCTGTGGACGGAAGGCAGGTATGACCTGCTGGTGCTGGACGTGTCGCTGCCGGACGGCTCTGGCTTCGCGTTCTGCAGGAAGGTGCGGCAGACCTCCAGGGTGCCGATCATTTTTCTCACCGCATCCGATGAAGAGATCGATATCATCATGGGGCTGGACATCGGGGGCGACGACTATATCACGAAGCCGTTCAAGCTGGGCGTGCTCCTGTCGAGGATCAATGCCCTGCTGCGGCGGGCGGAGCAGTTCGGCACGGCGGATACGGAGCTTTCCTCCAACGGGATCCGGGTGCTTCTGACGCAGGGACAGGCGTTTAAAAACGGGGAGCCGCTGGAGCTGACCGCCGCGGAATATAAGCTGCTGTGCCTGTTTATGCGCAATCCTGGAGTGGTGCTGACAAAGGAGCGGATCCTGGACAGGTTGTGGGACTGCGAGGGCAATTATATCGACAGCAGCGCGCTCACCGTCTATGTGCGGCGGCTTCGGATGAAGGTGGAGGACAATCCCAGCGAACCGAGGATGCTTCTGACGGTCCGGCGCATGGGGTATAAATGGAACGGGACGGATTGAGGCGTTTTATGAGAACATTTGTGAACAGAGACAACAAACGCTTTCTATTGGCTGTGTCGGGGATCCTGGCCGTATCCCTGCTTCTCGCGGAAGGGGCTGTCCGGCTGCTTGGCGGGGCGTTCTCTCCGCTGCTGCCGCCGCTTTTTCTGCTGACGGCGGGAGCGGTATGGCTGGTCTGTCTCCGGTATTTCGGCAGACAGGACAGGCTCATGGAACAAGCGGTGTCCCGGATCGACGCATATCTGGCCGGGGACGTGACCGCCCGCATCGAATGCGATGAGGAAGGGGAGCTTTACCGGCTGTTCCACGCCGTGAATTCGCTGGCGGCGGTCCTGAACGCGCACGCGGACAGGGAGCTGCGGGAAAAGGAGTTTTTGAAAAACACGATCTCGGATATCTCCCATCAGCTGAAGACGCCGCTGGCGGCGCTGAACATTTACAACGGGCTGATCCAGGACGAGGCGGAGGAGCTTTCTTCCGTCAAGGAGTTCGCCGCGCTGTCGGAACAGGAGCTTGACCGCATGGAAACGCTGGTGCAGAACCTGCTCACGATGGCGAAGCTGGAGGTCGGCGCCGTCGTCCTGGAAAAGGACAGGGAAAACGTGGCGGAGATGATGCGGGATATTGAACTGCATTTCGCATACCGGACCGGGCAGGAACAGAAGAAAATGATCTTAAGCGGTCCGGAGGAATGCTTTCTTTCCTGTGACCGGGACTGGCTGATCGAGGCCATAGGCAATCTGGTGAAAAATGCGCTGGATCATACCGAAGAGGGGGATACGGTCCGTCTGGAGTGGAAGGAGCTGCCGAATGCCGTGCGGATCACGGTACAGGACGACGGCAGCGGCATCCATCCGGAGGATCTGCACCACATTTTCAAGCGGTTTTACCGCAGCCGTTTTTCTGAGGACAAACAGGGGATCGGGCTGGGTCTGCCGCTGGCGAAGGCGATCATAGAGGCCCACGGCGGTACGGTGGAGGCGGACAGCAGATTGGGCGAGGGCACGGCCTTCACGATGCATTTTCCGGAAAAGCGCTGACGGCGGCGCTATTTCGGATTCCTACAAAATTGTAGGACGGCTGTAATGCGGCAGTAGGGTTCCTGTGCTATCCTTTCGGAAGCGGGCGGGAGAGAAGCAGTCCCGCCTGTGGAAAAGATCAGTTTGGAAAGGAGCATATGCGCAATGGATCTTTTGGAAGTAAAGAACATCTGCAAGACCTACGGCAGCGGAGAGGCCGCCGTGAACGCGCTGAAGGACGTCAGCTTTTCCGTGCCGAAAGGGGAGTTCGTGGCGATCGTCGGAGAATCCGGTTCCGGGAAGAGCACGCTGCTGAACATGATCGGTGCGCTGGACACGCCTACGTCCGGGAAGGTGCTGATCGACGGCAAGGACATTTTCTCCATGGACGACGGGAAGCTCACCGTATTTCGCCGGAGGAACATCGGGTTCGTCTTTCAGGCCTTCAATCTGGTGCCGGAGCTCACCGTGGAGCAGAACATCATATTTCCGGTGCTGCTGGACTATCAGAAGCCGGACCGGAAATATCTGGAGGAGCTGCTGACGGTGCTGAACCTGCAGGAGCGCCGGAACCATCTGCCGAGCCAGCTTTCCGGCGGTCAGCAGCAGAGAGCGGCCATCGGGCGGGCGCTGATCACCCGTCCCGCGCTGATCCTGGCGGACGAGCCCACCGGCAATCTGGACACGCAGAACAGCCGGGAGGTGATCGCCCTGCTGAAAGAGGCGTCGAAGACATACGAGCAGACCATTCTCATGATCACACACAACCGCGGCATCGCGCAGACCGCGGACCGGGTCCTGGAGGTTTCTGACGGCGTGCTGACCGATTTCGGGAGGTGCCGCGCATGAAAAGCTATCTGAGCCTTATCCCGGTCACCGCCAGGGTGCGCAGGCGGCAGAACCGCATGACCCTTCTGTGCATCGTGATCGCCGTTTTTCTCGTGACGACGGTGTTCAGCATGGTGGGGATGCTGGTCGATATGGAAAAAACGAGGATGATCCAAAGTCACGGGCACTGGCATGTTTCCGTTGAGAACATTTCGGAGGAGCTGGCCGCGCGGATCGGCTCCCGTTCCGATGTCAGGACTGCGGCGCGCTGCGAGTCGGTCAACAGCGAGGCGGACGGGCCCTATTTCATCGGTTCGCAGAAGGCCGTCCTGTACGGTGCGGACGAGGCGTGGCTGACGGACATCTGGGACGGCCTGGAGGAGGGCTCCTGGCCGCGGAGCGATACCCAGGTGATCGTGAGCCCGAATGCAAAAAGCGCGCTGGGCGTAAAGATCGGCGGCAGCATCGTGCTGGTCACACCGGCAGGCAGCAGGGAATACACCGTTTCCGGTTTCGGGACCCACGATCCGGATCTCAACGAGATGTTTGACAGGATCACGGTATATATGAACCGGACCGCTTTTTCAGAGCTGTGTGAGGCGAACGGCATAGAGGAGGTCCCCGTTTATTATATCCGTTTCTCTGCGGACAGGGGCGCTGCCGGACGGATCCGGTCGCTTCGGGAGGACTATGGGATCCCGGCAGAGTCGGTCAGGGAAAACACGGCGCTTTTGGCGGTCATGGGAGCCAGCAGCAATGAATACGCGCAGACGCTTTATCCGCTGGCCGCCGTCCTGTTCGTGCTGGTCCTGCTGGCGGGCGTCTTCATGATCTCCAGCAGCATGAACAGCAATGTGGCGCAGCGGACGCAGTTCTTCGGCATGATGCGCTGCATCGGAATGAGCAAACGCCAGATCACCGCATATGTGCGGCTGGAGGCCCTGAACTGGTGCAGAAGCTCTATCCCCATCGGCATCGTTCTGGGGATCCTTTCGACCTGGGGACTGTGCCTCTGGCTGAAATACGGGATCCGGGGAGAACTGACCGGACCCCCTCTTTTCCGCGTCGATCTCATCGGGATCGCGCTGGGCGCCGCGGCAGGCGTTCTGAGCGTTCTCATCGCCGCCGGTTCTCCGGCGAAACGCGCCGCCAGGGTGACGCCCGCGGCAGCGGCGTCCGGAAATGCGGAGAGCGCGGCGGGGGTCCGGCGCACGGGGCTTGCCGACGGTGCGCGGATCGATACGGCGCTGGGCATCAGCCACGCGATGTCCGCGAAAAAGAATCTCATTTTGATGACGTGTTCCTTTGCGCTCAGCATCATCCTGTTTTTCGGTTTCCTGGCGGGAATCGATTTCGTGAAAACGATCATGCCCACCACCCGGTCATGGCAACCCGATTTCTCGATCTCGAGCGATGATGAAACGAATTCCGTGTACAAAAGCCTGGCGGCAGAACTGAGCGGCCTTGCGGGGGTCAGCCGCGTCTACGGGAACATGGCGGCGCTGGACGTTCCGGCCGTTTCCGAAAAGGGCATAAACAGGGTCACGCTGGTTTCCTATGACGCATATATGCTGCAGTGCGCCGAAGAAAGCAGGGTGGACGGCGATCCTTCCAGGCTGTCTGACGGCGGCAGCTTCTGCCTGACGATCTACGATGCGGACAATCCGCTGCAGACCGGCGATATCGTACAGGTGGGCGGCGTCGGGCTGGAGGTCGCGGGGACCGTATCGGAGGGACTGTTTGAGGACGATATCACGCTGATCTGCACGGAAGAGACCTTTGAACGGCTGATGGGAAGCTCCGGCTATGCGCTCTTAAATCTCCAGGCCGCGGACGGCGCGGACAGGGCGGAGCTGAACGCCTCGATCCGCGGTCTGCTGAAGGACAGCTACAGTCTGGCCGATTACTACGATATCACGCGGGAGAACCGAACGGAATTCTGGGGCTTTCGGATCGTCGTTTACGGGTTTTTGGCCATCATCGTCTTCATGGCGGCGCTGAATATCATGAACAGCACGGCCATGAGCGTGTCCGCCAGAGTCCGGCAGTACGGCGTCGTGCGTGCGGTGGGCATGGACGGTCGCCAGCTCACCGGCATGATCGCGGCAGAGGTCTTCACCTATACGCTCTGCGGGTGCGTGATCGGGTGCGCCTTCGGCTGGCTTTTGCACAGGGCGGTTTACGAAGCGTTCATCACCGCGTATTTCGGGAGGCCGTGGCGCGTCCCGCTGGGGGAAACGGCGCTCATCCTTTCGATCATCATCGCGTCCTCCGCCGCCGCGGTTTACGGTCCCGCGAAGCGGATCAGGGACATGGCGGTCACGGCGGTGATCGGAGAGCTGTGAGATTTTAAAAAGAAATGGTCCCGCCGCCCTTTGAAAGATGGAGAAACCTCTTGACAGCTCCTGTCTAATGCGTTAGACTGCATATATAGTCTAATGCATTAGACAGGAGGTTTTTTATGCCGACACCGAAAGTGTTTGAAAGCGAATACCGGTTCTGCCTGATCCTCTGGAAGCATGAGCCGGTGAGCAGCGCGCGGCTCGCCGGACTCTGCCGGGAGGAGCTGGGCTGGAGCAGGACTACCACCTACACGGTCATCAAGCGTCTGAGCGACCGGGGCGTGGTGAAGAATGAGAATGCCGTCGTTACGTCCCTGATCAGCAAGGAGGAGATCCAGGTGGCGCAGATGGACGAGATGATGGAAAAAACCTTTGAGGGTTCGCTGCCAGCCTTTCTGGCGGCCTTCGCCCGGCGGCAGTCGCTGTCTGCGGAGGAGATCGAAGAGATCCGGCGCATCATCGAGAAGTGAGGAGGGCGGAGGATGGGAGCTTTTTTTCTGAAGCTGGTCAATCTGAGCATTGCGTCCGGCTGGCTGGTGCTGGCGGTCTTTCTGTTGCGGGCACTGTTTCGAAGGGCGCCCAGGTGGATCTTTTGCCTTCTCTGGGGGCTGGCGGCGCTGCGCCTGATCTGCCCGATATCGTTGGAGAGTCCGCTGAGCCTGGTGCCAAACGCCCGGCCGCTTCCGGTGGAGGCGGTCTATCCGGAAACGTCTGGGACTGTGACAGAGCCGGACGGAGAGCGGGGCCCCGGCGGGACTGCTGCTCCGGCGGATGCGGAAGGGCCGTCTGTCCGGCAGGAGGCGGAGGAGGGACCGGCGCTTCGCGTCGGCATCGACCGGCTCAGCCTGGTCTGGGCGGCAGGCGCTGCGGCGATGCTTTTGTATGCGCTGATCAGTTATCTTTTGCTGAGGCGCAGACTCGCCGCGGCCACGCGCCTTATGGGGAACATCCGGCAGAGTGATCGGATCGACTCTCCCTTCGTGCTGGGATTCTTCCGGCCTGTCATTTATCTGCCCTATGCGGCGGCGGAGGCCGACCTGCCCTATATTCTCGCCCATGAAAGGGCGCATATCCGCCGGGGGGACCACTGGTGGAAGCCGTTTGGTTTCGTCCTTCTGGCCGTGTACTGGTTCGATCCGCTGCTCTGGATCGCCTACGCGGCGTTCTGCCGGGACATCGAGGCGGCCTGCGATGAAAAGGTGATCCGGGCTATGAACCGGAAGGAACGCCGGGCGTATTCCACGGCGCTGCTCAACTGCAGCGTCCGCACCGGGCGTTTCGCGGCCGGACCGTTGGCGTTCGGCGAGGAAGGCGTGAAGGCGCGGGTAAAACGGGTGATGGACTACAGGAAACCGGCGTTCTGGGTCGTCGTGCTCGCCTGTGCGGCAGCCGCGGTGACGGCGGTCTGCCTCATGACGGATCCGGTGCGGGAGGACGGAAACGCATCGGAGCAGGCGGCGGGAATGGACGGCGCTTCGTCGGAAGATCTTCTGGTCTGGTCGGAGGCGGATCTGGACCATGACGGGGAGAACGAGACCGTTCGGATCCGGCAGGACGAAATGGTGTATGAGATTTCCGTGGAAAAGGCGGACGGGGCCGTGCTCTGGAGCACGCAGGCCGCTTCCGCGCATACCGCCTGGAACACGGTCCTCGTCTGTGAGGAAGACGGAGAGGACTATCTGATCCGGTATCAGCCCGCCATGTTTCAGGGAATGGGCAGTTACAGATGGACGATGTTTTCTCTGGAGGGCGGCGGCCAGCGGGAGGCGGATGCCATGGATGTAGAGTTCCAGCTTCCGGCGGAGATGAACAGCGAGCTGCGGGGATTCGCGGAGCGGACCAACCGGATGCTGGAAAACAGCACCCTTCTCTTTACCAGTGAGCAGGGCGACATCGTGATCGGGCCTGTGGCGGCAACGGAGGTCCCGCAGATCTACCCGGTGCATTTCGACCCGGCCGAGATCTATGAAACGGCGCCCGAGCCGGAGGACGTCAGCGTGCCGTTTGCGGACGGACAGCCCCTGGAGTTCCTGTTCGCCAGCGGCGCGGGAGGCTGGGGCACCACGCTGACCCTGTATCCGGACGGCTCCTTCGAAGGCATTTATGAGGACGGGGAAAACGATGCGGGCCCCGGTTATCCGCGCGGCACGAGCTACGTCTGCGAGTTCACGGGCCGCTTCGGAGAGATGACGAAGCTGACGGACCACACATACGTCATGAAGCTGGAAGCGCTGGACTATGACGAGCCGGGAAGGGAGTGGATCGAGGATGAGATCCGTTATATCTCGGCGGAGCCCTACGGCCTGGAGGGCGGAGAGGACTTCGCCCTCTACGTGCCGGAAACACCGGCGGACGCGCTGAAGGAGGAATTCCGCAGCTGGTGGCCGGACGAATATCTGTGGAGAGCGGGTACTTTGCAGACGCTCTCCTGTTACGGCCTCTGCAATACGGACACCGGACAGGGATTTTTCACCTCCCATTAAGTGGTGTAAATGTAACCGGAGAAAAATCGGAGAAGTTCAAAAGAAAACGAGATAAAGATCCGCTTCGGTAGGCAGTCGGTGACTTATGAAGGAGTCGGGACAACGAAGAAATAGGAGAGGATCGAGCGTTATGGCTCGAAAGCTGCCTTCAGAAAATTTTCACAATTTACCTGCTGTTCATATAGTTTGATCCGTGTTATATTATGTGTAGAAGGGAGGGCGAAAAATGGCAAATATATTTAATACGGCAAAATATATTCTGGAAAGATATGGTTCTATGTCAACCATGAAACTTCAGAAACTGTGCTATTATTCTCAAGCATGGTCTCTTGTTTGGGATGAATCGCCTTTATTTGAAGAGGATTTCCAGGCGTGGGCCAATGGTCCGGTATGTCCGGAACTTTTTTTTAAAACAAAGGGTAAATATAAAGTGAGTGCCGGTGACGAAACTGGCGGTGACGGAGATCTGTCTGAAAATCAAAAGGATACCATTGATAGGGTATTAGATCACTATGGCAGCCATAATGCTCAGTGGCTCAGTCAACTGACACATATGGAAGATCCATGGATTAAAGCGAGAGAAGGCGTTCCGGCCGGTGCAGGCTGTTCGAATGTGATCACAAAGGAAAGTATGGCATTATATTATGGCGGTCTCTAAGCGAAAAAAAGAAGTAAAGCAAAAAGAAAATCCGTGTGGAAAATTTATCGCTCAGGGTGGAAATCCTGAGCGATACTATTCAGAAAATCCTGCATGGGCTTTTGCAAACTCTGATCAGGAGATATGGGCGTTCTCCCAAGAGCATATTGGGAAGATGTTTTGGACAGAGATATTTCCAAGATTAAAAGCATTAGAAACGCAAACCTGGAGCGAAATATTAATTCGTGACAAGAAACAGAATCATTCGTTAGATTTAGATGATTTGAATAAGGCAGCGCAGGACAGATTAGCGGCGAGATATATAGAAGCAGAGTCGCTGATATCTTTGAGAGTAAGCGGCAATCATAGACTTTACGGCTACATGACAGGAAGAGTTTTCAATATATTGTGGTATGATGATGATCATGGAGATAACAGTACATGTGTGTGCAGATCTCATTTAAAGCATACATAATTTGGGATGAAACAAAGTGGGATCCGTTCGACAACAGCCGCGCAGGCGAGGACAGAGTGCACAGCCCGTTTCATCGGGCAGGGAGGGATCAAAATGAAGGCATATGAAGTGTACGCGCCGGAAAAGAGAACGTACAGGGACAGGATATCCGGCGTGAAGGTCACACAGCTGACCGCCTATCTGGGACATAGCAACCATGCGTATTTTACCAACAACGGCTGGTGGGACGGCGGCCGCAGATTGCTGTTCTGCGGGGACCGGCAGAACGCCTCCAACCTGTTTTCCGTCGAGATCGAGAGCGGAGAGATCAGCCGCCTGACGGATTTCCCGGCGGGCAGCGGGGTGACGCCCCATTTCACCAACGATGTGAATCCCAAGCGCCCGGAGATCTACTATACGGTGGGGAACAAGATCTACGCCCTGGATCTGCTGACGCTGGAGAGCCGCTTCCTCTATGAACCCCAGGCCGGTTTCAATCTGCACGGCGGGCTGGTGGACGCCGACGGCAAATATACTTATGCCGTTTTGATGGAGGATCTTTCCGACCGCGTCTATGCCAACTTAAGCGCCAGCTATATCGGCATGGAGGAAACCTTCCGGGCCGATCCGGACTGCCGCATCATCCGCATCGACACGGAGAACGGCGGGGCGGAGACGATGTGGCAGGAAAACTGCTGGATCGGCCACGTGAACCCGTCTACGACACAGCCGGGGCTTCTGACCTTCTGCCATGAAGGCCCCTGGAATCTGGTGGATCATCGGATCTGGTGCATGGATACAACGACCTGCCAGCCGATCAGGCTGAGGCCCCGTCAGACGGACGGCGAGATGATCGGCCACGAATACTGGTTCGCAGACGGCGTACATGTGGGATATCAGGTCCACAGGCCAGGCGAAGGCTCCTGGTTCGGCGTGGTGGACTATGACGGGAAAAATGCGAAGGAAGCTCCCTGCGTGCCCTTCCCCAGCCCGGACCACATCCATTCCAATGACTTCAATCTGATCGTCAGCGACTCGGGCAATACGATCAAGCTCTACCGCTACAACGGCAAGGACTTTGACGAGGCCCGGGTGCTTTGCATGCACGACGGCAGCTTCTTCTTCGGCAGCCATCATCCGCATCCACGTTTCACGGCGGACGGACGCCAGGTGCTCTACAACAGCGACGTGAGCGGCTACTGCCAGCTCTACCTGGCGGATGTGCCGGAGGACGTACAGGCACTTCCCAAACTGTGAACAAAAGATTCCGAACGAAAGGTCCCGATCGGAACCTTTCGTTCGGAATCAGCCCGCACCGGAAAGAGTCGTCAGAAAATACCAGTCAGAAAATACCACCCGCTGTCGGGGTGCATTCCATTTTCCCGGACCGTCAGAAAAACGCCGGTTCTTAGCGAAGCAAGTCCGTAAGGACGCCGCTGAGCTTAGAACCGCTGCGTTTTTCTCGAGCGCGAGCGTGTCCGGAAAAGGAATGCATCCCGACAGCGGGTGGTATTTTCTGACGGCTTTTTCCGGGACATTTCCGGGGCGGCGCGGGCTTTTTTTCGGCGGGGGATTTTACTTTTTCACCGGAGTATGGTATGCTGTTGTCGGATGAAAATGAAGGGAGAATCGCTTCATGAAGAACAGGACTGCCCGCTTTTTGATCATAAGCGTCATCTGCATATCGGTTTTGTGCATTCTGGATTTTTCCTTCCTGGTCCGGCGCATGAATAAAAGAAGTGCGGAGGCCATCGGAGAGCTGGGCGAGATCTATATGGAAGGCATGAGTGAGCAGGCGGCCAAGCATTTCGGCACCACGATCGAGCTTAGGCTTTCCCAGGTGGGCGCGCTGGTGGATTCGGTTCCGCCCGGCGGGAATCAGAATCAGGATTCCGTGCGGGTGGCGCTGAGCTACAATGCCCGTGCCAGAGGCTTCGATCATCTGGCACTCTGCGCGCAGGACGGCACGTTTGAGATGCTTTACGGCAGCCAGATGCAGGCGGAGGACGTGGATTCCTTCATGCAGTCCCTGCGGGACGGGGAAGAGAAGATGGCGGTGGGCAAGGATGAGCTGGGAAACGAGCTGGTCCTCATGGGGATCCCTGCCGCCTATTCCATGGAGAACGGGGAAGAGAGCGTCGCCCTGACGGCGGCCCTTCCGGTCACTTATATCAGCGACACCCTGTCTCTGGATGCGGACAATGAGATGCTCTATTATTTCATCATTGACCGGGACGGGAACTTCATCCTTCATGACGACAGCATTTCCGATGCGAGCTATTTCCAGCGCGTGATGGACCGCTATGACAACGTAAAAGGCATGAGCGGCGTGCAGTATATCGAAGAGCTGGAAAAGGCGATGGAGGCCGGGAAGAACTATACCAGCGAATTCGTCATCGAAGGCGAGCGCCGGTATCTGTACGGCACGGGACTGCCCTATTCCGACTGGTATCTGCTCCTGTTCATCACCTACGGCCGTCTGGATCAGACGGTGAACGCGCTGGGGCAGGCGTGGGGCTGGTCGGCCGTGATGAGCTGCGTGCTGATCCTCATTGCCCTGATCATCGTGTTTTCCTGGTATCTGAGCCTGACGCGCAGGCATGTCCGGGAGCTGGAAGAGGCGAGGCGGGCCGCGGAGTATGCGAACAAGGCGAAGAGCGAGTTTTTGTCCAATATGAGCCACGATATCCGGACCCCGATGAACGGGATCGTGGGCATGACGGCCATCGCCACCGCGAACATCAACAATCCGCAGCAGGTCAGCAACTGCCTGAAAAAGATCGCGCTCTCCAGCCGTCATCTGCTGGGGCTGATCAACGACATCCTGGATATGTCCAAGATCGAGAGCGGAAAGCTGACGCTCCACATGGAAAAGATCTCTCTGCAGGAGACCATGCAGAGCATGGTCAACATCGTGCAGCCTCAGATCAACGCCAGGCGGCAGCGGTTTGACGTATATGTCTACAACATCCCCTGGGAGCACGTATACTGCGACAGCGTGCGCCTCAATCAGATCCTCCTGAATCTGTTGGGCAACGCCATCAAGTTTACGCCAGAGGAGGGGAGCATCCATGTGACCTGCTTTGAAGAGGATTCCCCGAGGGGAGACGCCTGGGTGCGGGTCCATCTTTGCGTGAAGGATACCGGCATCGGCATGACGGAGGAATTTCAGAAGAAAATATTCGACGCTTTTTCCAGAGAGGATACCGGGCGGGTCCAGAAGACGGAGGGCACCGGTCTGGGAATGGCCATTACCAAATATATCGTAGACGCCATGCACGGGACCATCGAGGTGGAGAGCGAGCCGGGGCGCGGCACGGAATTCCGTGTGGCGCTGGATCTGGAAAAGGCGGTGACCGAGGAACCGGATATGCAGCTCCCGCCCTGGGAGGTGCTGGTGGTCGATGACGACGAGATGCTGTGCGAGAGCGCTGCTGCCACGCTCGGGACCATCGGATGCCGGGCGGAGTGGGCGCTGGACGGGGAATCCGCGGTCCGTCTGGTGCAGGAGCGGCACGCAAGGGGAGAGGATTATCAGATCATCCTTCTGGACTGGAAGCTGCCGGGGATCGACGGCCTGGAGACGGCCCGCCAGGTCCGGAAGATCTGCGGGGAAGAGAGCGTGCTTCTGCTCATCACGTCCGCCGACTGGAGCGAGCTGGAGAAGCAGGCGCTGGCAGCGGGAATCCGGGGAGTGATTTCCAAGCCGCTGTTCCGTTCCAGCCTGTATTACGGGCTGAGGGGCTTTGACGGACAGGAGCTGCAGCAGTCGGAGGGCGGAAAAGAAAACGGCGGTCGGCAGCTGGAAGGAAAGAGGATCCTGCTGGCGGAGGATAACGATCTGAACTGGGAGATCGCGCAGGAACTGCTGTCCGAGCTGGGGCTGGAGATCGACCGGGCGGAAAACGGGAAGGTCTGCGCCGAGCTGTTCGCGAATTCGCCCGTCGGGTGGTATGACGCCATCCTGATGGATATCCGGATGCCGATCATGACGGGCTATGAGGCGACCAGGGCGATCAGAGCGATGGAGCGGGCGGATGCTGTGACGGTTCCCATCATCGCCATGAGCGCGGACGCCTTTTCGGACGATGTCAAACAGTGCCTGGAGTGCGGCATGAACGCGCACGCTGCCAAGCCCATCGATATGGAGGAAGTGACCCGTCTGCTGGAACGTTATATCCTGAAGGCGGGACAGTGACCGGCGCACGGCGGAAACAGGGAGGAAACGGACAAAAATGAGAAAAAAACGCGTATTCGCTTTCATGATCATGCTGCTGATGCTGCTGACCGCCTGCGGCGGGCAGCAGGATGTCCCCGCGCGGGAAGGTGAAGCGTCTGGGCAGGAAAACGCGGAGGTTTCCGGCGGAGATGGGACGGAGGAAGAAGCCGGGAGTTCTGAAGAGGTGGAGCTGACGCTGTGGACGTATCCCGTGGGAGGCTGGGGAAACAGCGGGACCGTATCCTCGTTTCTGGCTTCTTTTCACCGGGCATATCCCGATATCCGGGTGTCGGCCAGGGTGCTGAGCTATGAGACCGGGGACGCCGAGGTGGAAGAAGCTCTGGCAAACGGGACCGCGCCGGACCTGATCCTGGAGGGGCCGGAGCGCCTGGTGGCCAACTGGGGCGCCAGGGGGTTGATGGCAGATCTGGGAGATATCTGGCAGGAGAGCGCCTCCGATGATATCTATGAGTCGGTGGAATCGGCCTGCAGGAATGAAGACGGAGAATATTACGTTTATCCGATCTGTATGACGACGCACTGCATGGCGGTCAATCGGGACCTTTTTGAGGCCGCAGACGCCTGGAAATATATTGATGAAGAGACGCATACCTGGTCTACGGAGGATTTCATCGCGGCCGTGGCGGCGCTGCGGGAATACGGGGTGGAAACGGCGGGAGCCGTATACTGCGGCGGACAGGGCGGCGATCAGGGGACGAGGGCCCTTGTGAACAACCTGTACGGCGGGACGTTCACGGATCCGGCCCATACGGCATATACGGTCAACAGCCCGGAGAACATTCGGGCGCTGGAGCTTCTGGCCGGGATGGACGGCATTTCCTTCGATCCGGATATGGTTGGAACGGATGAGATCACCCGCTTCTGCGACGGGGATCTGGCTATGGCGTTCTGCTGGAACGTGTCTATGGAGGTCGCGCAGACGGTCGGCAATGCGAATCTGGATTTTGATATTTTTCCGATGGCGTTTCCGACGGAGACGGGGGAGCCCAGGCTGCAGGGCGGCATCTGGGGCTTCGGCGTGTTCGACAATGGCGACGGTGCGCGGCTGGAGGCCGCCAAAACCTTTATCCGGTTTTTGACCGGGGATGACAGTCAGTATACGCGGGCGGTGCTGGCCTCCACGTACTGGCCGGTGCGGGATATCCCGGACATTTATGCCAACGATAAGCTGATGAACGAGTACGGCATTTTCCAGCGGTATATGGGCGATTTTTATCAGGTCACGCCGGGCTGGGCCGAGGCCCGCACCGCGTGGTGGAACATGCTGCAGCGCGTGGGGCAGGGAGCGGACGCGGCCGAGGCGGTGGAGGAGTTCTCCGAGCGGGCCAATGCGGCCGCCGCTTCGGAGGAGTGAATGACTGTTTCAGCGTGGCCCCTCCGGCACAATAGAAAAACCGTCCCCGGCAGTCTCCGCCGCTTGTGTGTACATTCCTTTTCCGGACACGCTCGCGCTCGAGAAAAACGCAGCGGTTCTAAGCTCAGCGGCGTCCTGACGGACTTGCTTCGCTAAGAACCGGCGTTTTTCTAACGGTCCGGGAAAATGGAATGTACACACAGGCGGCGGGGACTGCCGGGGACGGTTTTTCTATCTCTGTCGAACCCCGCGCTTCATCCGTGGGATTCCGGCGCGGTGGTGATGGAGTCGTGCTGAAGCCATTTGCCCTTGAGGTAATAGAGGATGAACAGGATCGAGGTCACCGTCCAGGTCAGAGGGTAGGAAAAGGCCACCGTGGAGATCTCCCTGCGCAGCGGAACGGCCGCCAGGACCCAGGTGATCCGCAGCACGCAGACGCCGAAGCAGGTCAGCATCATGGGGATGAAGGCGTCGCCGCATCCCCGGCAGGTGCCGGAGAGGATCTCGATGCAGATATAAGTGATGTAGGTGGGGATGATGACGCGCATGATGTCCATGCTGATCTCGATGACGTGCGCATCCTGTGTGAACAGCAGCAGGATCGTATCCCCGAAATTCAGAACGATCACGCTCAGCAGAACGCTGGTGGCGGCCGCCATGCACAGGCAGATGCGGACGCTTTTTTTGATACGGTCATATTTGCCCGCGCCGTAGTTCTGACCGGCAAAGGTGGTGATGGAGATGCCGTAGGCGCCCATGATCATCCAGAACATGCTGTCCACCTTGCTGTAGGCGGTCCAGGCGGCCACGGTGTCCGTGCCGAAGGAATTGACGGAGGACTGCACCAGCAGGTTGGAGACCGAATACATGGCGGACTGCAGGCCGGAGGGGAGGCCGATGCGGACGATGTTCAGCAGGTGATTTTTGTAAAAACGGATCTTCCGGAGGCTGAGGCGGTAGGATTCCGATGTGCGCATCAGGGCGAAGATTGTCATGGCGGCGGAAAGCGTCTGCGAAAGGACGGTGGCGATGCCGACCCCCGCCACGCCCAGCTTCAGCGTCACCACGAAAAACAGGTCCAGCACGATGTTGATGATGCAGGACGCGATCAGGAAATAGAGGGGGCGCCTGGAATCCCCCACGGCGCGCAGGATGCCGGAGCCCATGTTGTAGAGCATGGAGGGGATCAGGCCGCAGAAGTAGATCCGCATATAGGTCAGGGACAGCTCCAGGATATCGGCGGGCGTCCGCATCGCGGTGAGCGCGAACCGCGCGACGGCGATGCCGAGGAACATGATCACCGCGCCTCCTGCGATGGCCAGGGCGATGGCGGTATGGACGGCTTCACCGATCTTCCGTGCATTTCCCGAACCGTAATGCTGGGAGATGATGACCGTGGCGCCGGAAGAGAGGCCGACGAAAAACCCCACCAGCAGATTGATGATGGTGGCAGCAGGGCCGCCCACGGAGGCCAGCGCCTCCTTGCCTACGAAATTGCCCACGATGACGGCGTCCGTGGTGTTGTAAAGCTGTTGGAAAAAGGTGCCGAACAGGATCGGGAAGAAAAAGAGCAGGAGCTGTCCTGCGATGCTGCCCTCGGTGATCCGGTTCCCGGCCGCCGTTTCTTTTTTCATGACGGATATACGCCTCCCGCGCGATCGAATCTGTCCGCATGCGCCGCCGCGGCGGCGCTCTGACGCCTCTGCCGGCCGGAAACGCCCGCAGGGTGCGGGTCTTATCCTGCCCGGACAGACGTTTGAACTGCGGTACTTATTATATAAGGATAGAAACCGAAAAACAAGAGGAAAATAATTGACAGAACCGAAATTTTCTGCTAGTCTTGACACGGTAGAAAAAAGTTTACCAAAGGAGATGTGAAAAATGAAAGGAAATATTGTTGTCGGACAGTCCGGCGGGCCTACCGCCGTCATCAATTCTTCCGTCGCCGGCGTTTTCTGCGCGGCGAAGGAACTGGGTGTGAACAAGGTTTACGGCATGGTGCACGGTATCGAGGGTTTCCTGGAGGATCAGATGATCGACCTGGGCGACTATCTGGACGATCCCACCGGTGTTGAGCTTTTGAAGCGGACGCCCTCCGCGTTCCTGGGCTCCTGCCGTTTTAAGATGCCGCAGATCGAAGGGCACGAGGACGTCTATGAGAAGGTGTTCGAGATCATGGAAAAGCATGATATCGAGTGCCTGTTCTACGCGGGCGGCAACGATTCTATGGATACCGTGAAGATGCTGTCCGATTATGCGGCGGCTCACAATAAGCCTCAGCGCTTCATGGGCGTGCCCAAGACCATTGACAACGATCTGCCGATCACGGACCATTGCCCCGGCTACGGCTCCGCGGCCAAATATATAGCCGCTTCCATCAAAGAGATCATCCGCGACAACGCGTCCTTCGGCGCGAAGAAGCCCACGGTCTGTATCGTGGAGATCATGGGCCGTCATGCAGGCTGGCTCACCGCCGCCGCCGCTCTGGCGAAGGGGGACGACTGCGAGGGCTGCGACGCGATCTATCTGCCGGAGACCGTTTTCGATATCGATGCTTTTATGGAAAAAGTGAAATATCTGGCGGCCAACCGGTCTTCCGTGGTGATCGCAGTTTCCGAGGGCGTACACCTGGCGGACGGCCGCTTCGTGTGCGAGCTTGCGAATGAAAATGTGGCGGTGGATGCGTTCGGCCACAAGCAGCTTTCCGGCACAGCAGCCTATCTGGCGCAGCTCGTTGCCGCACAGACCGGGCTGAAGACCCGTGCCATCGAGTTCTCCACGCTGCAGAGGGCTGCGACCCATCTGGCTTCCCTGACGGATGTGAACGAGGCCTATGAGGTGGGCTACGAGGCGGTTATGACCGCCGAAGAGGGCAAGACCGGCATGATGATCACCCTGGACCGCAAGGAAAGCACCCCCTATCTGTGCGCCACCAGCGCCTTTGATATCCACGCCATCGCCAATGTGGAGCGCTCCGTTCCGAAGGAGTGGATCACGGAGGACGGCTGCGGACTGAACGAGGAGTATGAGAAATATGCGCGTCCGCTGATCATGGGCGAGCTGACGCCGCTCTATGTCAACGGTCTGCCGAGACATCTGGTGAGAAAGTAAGGTAAAAAAGACGGGCGCCCTGTGGAAAACGGGGCGCCTTTGTGCTGTCGCGGCGGACAAAGGGGGCAGAGATGTACGGGGACGGGTTTCGAACGGATGAAAGCAGGAGAGCGGTCATCGCCATGAGCGGCGGCGTGGATTCCAGCGTGGCCGCGTTTCTGATGAAGGAAGCGGGCTATACCTGCATCGGCGCCACGATGAAGCTGTTTGCCAACGAGGAGATCGGCATTTCCGGGGAGCACACCTGCTGTTCGCTGGAGGATGTGGAGGACGCCAAAAACGTGGCCCGCACCCTTGGGATCCCGCATTATGTGTTCAATTTTTCCGAGCGGTTCCGCACAGAGGTGATGGAGCGGTTTGTGAGATCCTATGAGAACGGCGTCACGCCCAATCCCTGCATCGACTGCAACCGTTATCTGAAGTTCGACCAGCTGTTCCGGCGGGCGCGGGAGATCGGGTGCGGTTTTGTGGTGACCGGACACTATGCCTGGGTGGAGCGGGATCCGGATTCCGGGCGTTTCCTTTTGAAAAAAGCGCTGGACGCGCAGAAGGATCAGAGCTATGTCCTCTACAGCCTGAACCAGGAGCAGCTTTCCCATGTGCAGTTCCCGCTGGGAGCCCTGCAGAAGGAGCAGGTGAGAAGGATCGCCGCGGAGCAGGGATTCGTCAACGCCGGGAAGCATGACAGTCAGGATATCTGTTTCGTGCCGGGCGGCTCTTACGCGGATTTCATCCGGAATTTCACCGGAAAGGAATATCCGCCCGGCGATTTCGTGGACGAAGACGGGAACGTTCTGGGACGGCACAAGGGCGTCATTCATTATACGCTGGGACAGCGGAAGGGGCTCGGCCTTTCCTTCCCGCAGCCCATGTATGTGACCGCCATCGACCCGGTGCGAAACACCGTCACGCTGGGCCCTCATGCGTCCCTTTTTTCCAGAGAGCTGACGGCCCGGGACATCAACCTGATCTCCGTGGACCACATAGACGGGGAAATGCGGGTGAAGGCGAAGGTGCGTTACCGGCAGCAGGAGCAGGCGGCGCTCGTTTGCCAGACGGACGGGGACGAGCTGCGGATCGTATTTGACGAGCCGCAGCGGGCCATCACGCCGGGACAAGCCGTGGTGCTGTATGACGGGGACACCGTGGTGGGCGGCGGCCGGATCGCGGAAGTGCCCGGCAGGTGAGGAATGCTTTTTTGCAGAAAAGCAGAGATGGATTTTCTGGAAAAGTGTTTTTATAAAAGCAGAGCCGGACTTTCGGATAACGGAAGCAGGTTCTTTGTGAAAACAGGGTCGGCTCTTTTTTCAGACCGGAATCTTACAATATTGTAAGCAGAATGCAGCCTCTTTTCTTTTGTGCTATACTACTGGTGCAGGAGAAGGGAGGTTTTTTCGTGGAAAGACTTCTGCTTTTGGAGGATGATGCGGGACTGAGCGACGGCCTGACATATGCGCTGGAAAAGAACGGGTTCCGGGTGACCGCGGTCGGCAGCGTGAAAGATGCGTTCGGCCTTCTGGAAGGTTCCAATGGACAGTATGATCTGCTGCTTTTGGACGTAACGCTGCCGGACGGTTCCGGCTTTGCGGTGTGCGAATGGGTGCGGCGGGCGGGAAACGACGTGCCCGTGATCTTTCTCACGGCCGCAGAGGAGGAAACCAGCGTCATCCGGGGGCTGGACGGCGGCGGAGACGATTATATCACCAAGCCGTTTCGATTGGGAGAGTTGGTATCACGCATCCGTGCCGTGCTGCGGCGAAGGGCCGCGGCGGATGCCGGGCGGACCAAAGCCGCGGGGACTTCCGGAGCGGCGGAGGGGACTTCCGGCGCAGCGGAGGAAACAGGGAGACAGCCGTTCGGTGCGGACCGCCTGCGCTGTGGAGTGTTCTGCCTGGAACCGCTGGAAGGCCGCGTCTATGCTGAGACGGAGGGCGAGCGGCGTCCGCTGGAGCTGACCGCTATGGAATACCGGCTTTTGTGTCTGTTCCTGCGGAATCCGGGCCGCGTGCTGACCCGGGAGCAGATTCTGGACGCGCTGTGGGACGGCTTTGGCAGCTATGTGGACGACAATACCCTTTCCGTCTATGTGCGTCGGCTGCGGGAGAAGACGGAGGAGGATCCGTCCGCGCCGCGGCATTTGCTGACCGTGCGGGGAATGGGCTATCGGTGGGAAATCTAGGGAGTGTCCAGCGAAATGGGCCGTCGCGGATGTGGAAAAAGGGAACCGTTGGGCTGAAGTGAGCCGGAACCGCTGTGTGAGAACGGAAAGGAACTGCTGTGCGTGAGCGGATGGTGCCGTTATGTGAGCACAAGGACGTGGGTATGCTGCGCGGGAATAAAAGGAGTCATTGCATGAGTTTTTTACAGGAGAAACAAAATAATGCCTTTTGGTGTTTTCTGACGGCGTTTTGCGGCGTGTGGCTGGTGTGCGCCGGGATAGCGAGCGCGCTGATCCTGGGCGAGGTCAGACAAAGCCTGCGGGAGAGGGAGGCAGCCATCGTTTCCGGCCTGCTGGCGCAGGGCGTGGAAGAGGAAACGGCGGCATCCGCGCTGTCCGCGGCCGCCAGTACACAGGGCTGGGCGCTTTTGGAGAAAACGGGCCGGACAGGCGGTGTCAGTCCAGCCGTCTACCCCGGTACAGAACGGCTGGCCCGGCTGGTGCCGGGCCTTTTGTGCGGCGGCGTCTTCGGCTTCGCCCTTTGCCTGTTGGTCGGAAGCGCTGTCTGGTTGACGCGCCGGGAAGATGCTTATGGCGGAGCGGCGGCTGTGATCGAAGGGTTTCTGAAAGGGGATTTTGAGGCGCATCTCCCTTCCGGGGAAACGGGAGGCTATTACAGGCTCCTTTCCGTTGCGGAGGAGCTGGCCCGGGCGCTGCAGTCCCGAAATGAGGAGGAGCGCCGGTCGAAGCATTTCCTGCAGGACATGATATCGGATATTTCCCATCAGCTCAAAACGCCTCTGGCCGCGCTGTCCCTGTATCTGGATATCATGGAGGCGAAGCTGATCCCCGGTGGGAATACCGCGGTGCTGGAGATGTCAGACATTGAGGTGCGGGAAGCATCGGCTGCCGCGGAGCAGGGTGCGTCATCCGCCGCGGGGGAGGAGACGTCAGCCTCCGCGGGAGAGGAGACGCCGTCCCTTTCTTCCTTTGTGGGAAAAGCGCGGCTGGCCGTTGACCGCATGGAATCGCTGGTCCGGACGCTTTTGAAAATGGCCCGTCTGGATGCAGGAGGCGTGGTCTTCGAGCGAAGCTGTGTCCGCGCCGCAGATCTGGCGGAGCATGCGGTTTCGCAGCTTTTGGCGAGGGCAGAGCGGGAGGAAAAGCGGATCTGCCTGGAGGGGGATCCGCAGATGCAGGTTGGCTGCGATCCGGGCTGGACAGCGGAGGCGTTGGAGAATCTGGTCAAAAACGCGCTGGATCATACGGAGGAGGGCGGTCATATCCGGATCGCCTGGGAGGCGTTTGCGGGAAATTTCCGCCTGTCTGTCTCCGACGATGGCCGCGGCATCCCTTTGGAGGATATTCACCATATTTTTAAGCGGTTTTACCGCGGCGGCACGTCCCAGAACCTTTCCGCAAAGACCGGCGGCGCCGCACAGCCCGCAGGTGTGAACCCGGCGGGAAAGATTCCGGAGGGCGTGGGGCTGGGACTTCCGTTGGCGAAGGCGATCGTGGAGGGACAGGGCGGCGTTCTGGGCGTGGAGAGCACGCCGGGGCGGGGCTCTGTTTTTACCGTCACTTTTCTGGATGCCTTTCTTACGAAATCGTAAGCGGCCTTTCATCTGTCTGTAAGCTGCATTCGCTATCATGAGACTGACGGCGGATCG
>CANRMT010000007.1 GCA_947631815.1 uncultured Eisenbergiella sp. | reverse complement strand
GAGGGATTTACTGACATGAAGAATGCTTTTTCACAGGAACAGCTTTTCGCCCTGTATGCGTCCATGGGCATTTCAGAGGAAGTATATCGATACGGGGAAAAGGTGCTGGCCTCCCTTCAGGAGCGGTTCGGCCGGATCGACCGGGTGGCGGAGTTCAATCAGATGAAGGTGATCGGCGCCATGCAGGCCTGCCGGGTTTCGGAGGCCTGTCTGCTGGGGACCACCGGATACGGATACAACGACCTGGGAAGGGATACGCTGGAGCGGGTGTATGCTTCCCTTTTTCATGCGGAGGCGGGCCTCGTGCGGCCGCAGATCACCTGCGGCACTCACGCCCTGGCGCTGGCGCTGATGAGCAATCTCCGCCCCGGGGATGAGCTGCTTTCCCCGGTGGGCAAGCCCTACGACACGCTGGAGGAGGTCATCGGGATCCGGCCCTCCCGGGGCTCGCTGCAAGAATACGGGATCACGTATCGGCAGGTGGACCTTCTGGAGGACGGCGGATTCGACTATGAGGGGATCCGCGCCGCCGTCAATGATCGCACGCGCCTCGTCACGATCCAGCGCTCCAAGGGCTACCAGACCCGCCCCACGCTGAGCGTAGAGCGCATCGGGGAGCTGATTGCTTTCATCAAGGGGATCCGGCCCGATATCATCTGCATGGTGGACAACTGCTACGGGGAATTCACCCAGACCGTCGAGCCCACCGACGTGGACGCGGACATGTGCGTGGGTTCCCTGATCAAAAATCCCGGCGGCGGGCTGGCCCCCATCGGCGGTTATATCGTGGGGAAGCAGGAGTGCGTGGAAAACGCCGCCTGCCGCCTGACCTCCCCGGGGCTGGGCCGGGAGGTGGGCGCCACGCTGCACGCGCTGCCGTCCTTCTACCAGGGGCTTTTCCTGGCCCCCTCGGTGACGGCCGCCGCGCTGAAGGGCGCGGTCTTTGCGGCCAATCTCTACGAAAGGCTGGGATTCCGTGTCGTGCCGGACGGCGCGCAGGAGCGGTACGATATCATCCAGGCGGTGGAATTCGGAACGCCTCAGGGGCTCATCGCCTTCTGCGAGGGGATCCAGTCGGCGGCCCCGGTGGACAGCTTCGTGACCCCGGAGCCCTGGGATATGCCCGGATATGACAGCCAGGTCATCATGGCCGCCGGAGCGTTCGTTTCGGGAGCGTCCATCGAGCTGTCCGCGGACGGTCCCCTGAAGCCGCCCTATGCGGCCTATTTCCAGGGCGGGCTCACCTGGCAGCACGCCAAATTCGGCATCCTGAAGTCGCTGCAGCGGTGCCTGGAAAAAGGCGTGATCTCCGGCATACCGTCCCGGCTTTTGTAAAAAGATGTCACAGTCCGCGAAAAAAATTCCCGTTTCTTCCTATACACGAAGGGGGAATTATGATAAGATGAGAGAAGTTCCGGTAAGGTCCGGAACCGCCGCGGTCCGTTCCAAAGGCCGCGGACAAGCATACGGGGAATTCGGAGCGATCCGAAAAAAGCTGTTTTCATGAGCGCAAAGCGGTCCGCATGATCACCATCATGTGGAGGAATCGAATGAGAGAAAGTGTGAAAACGGAACTGCCCTACGAGAAATTCCAGCAGAGAGGGGCCGAAGCCCTGACCGACGCGGAGCTTCTGGCGATCCTGCTGCGCACGGGACCGGCCCCGGCGCCGGATGCACCGGCCCGTCATCGGGACTGCCCGGCGCTGGCGCTGGCGGAGAACATCCTGTCGCTGCCGTCCGGAGCCTATGACGGTCTGGCGGGCCTGGCGCGGATGTCCGCCGCGGACCTCATGTCGGTTAGGGGCGTGGGAGAGGTGAAGGCGGTAAGGATCCTGTGCATTTTTGAGCTGGCCCGGCGGATCGCGCTGGCCAGGCGGACGGATCTTCCGGCGTTTCCGACGCCCGGCGCCGTGGCGGACTACTGTCGGCCGATGTTCGGCGGGGAAAACCGCGACGTGGAGCAGACGGTCCTGCTGCTGCTCGACGCGAAGGGAAGGCTCATTCACGAGAAGCTGCTCTCGATGGGCACGGTCAATCTTTCTCTGGTCTCTCCAAGGGAGATCTTTCTGCATGCGTTAAAATACCATGCGGTGCACTTCCTGCTTCTGCACAACCATCCGAGCGGAGACGAGACGCCGAGCAGGGAGGATGCGGAAATTACAAAAAGGCTTGCCGGACTCGGAGAACTGATGCAGATCGGTCTGCTGGACCATATCATCCTGGGGAATGACGGTTATTACAGCTTTCGGGAAGCCGGGCTTTTATAAGGAAGGAGAAAAAAGATGCAGGGGAATGCATTTGGGATCGATCTGGGCACGAGCGAGATCAAGATCTACAGTCTGTCGGACGACTCGATCCTGATCGAAAAGAACATGATCGCCATCGAAAACAAGAAAAACGTTTTCGCGTATGGGAATTCGGCCTATGAGATGTATGAGAAGGCGCCGTCCAACATTCAGATCAGCCATCCGCTGTCCAACGGCGTCATCGCGGATATCAACAACATGGAGCAGCTCATCCGGCTTTTCATTTCCTATATTTCCAAAGGCAACCCCAGACCGGCGGATTTCTATATCGCCGTTCCCACCGACATCACGGAGGTGGAAAAGCGGGCGTTTTACGACCTGATCCGCGACGCCAACGTGAAGGCCCGCAAGATCATGGTGGTGGAGAAGGCCATCGCGGACGGGCTCGGCATGGATATCGACGTGAAGAATTCTCAGGGCATCCTGGTGGTGAACGTCGGCTACGAGACCACGGAGATCTCCCTGCTTTCCCTGGGCGGGATCGTGCTGAGCCGCCTGATCAAGACGGGCGGGCTCAAATTCGACGAGGCCATCCGGCAGGCTGTGCGCAGGGAGTTCAACCTCCTGATCGGCCAGAAGACCGCCGAGAACATCAAGAAGTCCCTCGGAAGCCTGGAGAAAGAGGGACGGGGCGCGCTGGTCTACGGAAGGGACATCGTCGTCGGACTGCCCGTGGAGCGCGAGATCCCCACGGACCTGATCACCGGCTCCCTTCAGGAGCATTTCGATACGATCATCGACAGCGTCAAGGTGATCCTGGAGCGCACGCCCCCGGAACTGGGGGCGGACATTTACCGCCACGGGATCTATCTGACCGGCGGCGCGTCCCAGATCTCCCATCTGGCCGATCAGATCAGCTCCGCCACCGGCCTGAAGGTCAATCAGGCCCAGAGACCCGTGGAGAGCGTCGTGCTCGGCCTGTCCAGGGTGCTGAAGGAAGAGCATTATAAGACCGTGGCCTATGTGATCGAGGGAATGAGTAAATGAGTCCTGTGATCAGAAGGAAACGCAAAAAAATACAGATCTCCGGCAGAACGCTGCTGATCGCGCTTTCCATTCTGTGTGCCGCGCTGATGATCTTTTCCTTCCGGACGGATCTGTTCGAGGGGCCGCTGCGGGCCGTCGTGTCCAAAACGGTCATTCCCTTTCAAAAGGGGATCGCCGAGGTGGGCGGATATCTGTCCGAGCGTTCCAGAGAGCTGACCCGGCTGCGCGACGTCCTGGCAGAGAACCAGGAGCTTCAGGAGAGGATCGACGAGCTGACGATGGAGAACAGCCAGCTTATGCAGGACCGGTACGAGCTCGACAATCTGAGGACCCTGTATGAGCTGGACCAGACGTACAGCGATTACGATAAGATCGGCGCGCGCATCATCGCCAGTGAGACCGGCAGCTGGTTTTATTCCTTCACCATAGACAAGGGCGAGGAGGACGGCATCCGCGTGGACTGCAACGTGCTGGCCGGCAGCGGACTGGTGGGACGGGTGGTATCCGTCGGACCCGATTACGCGAAGGTGCAGGCGATCATTTCGGACAACCACAATGTGAGCGCCACCGTGCTGGCCACCTCCGAGAACATGATCGTTTCAGGAGATCTGCAGTCCGTTCAGACGGACGGGCTGATCCGCTTCGGACAGCTTTCCGACCCGGACGGGAAGGTAGCGCCCGGGGACAAGGTGGTCACCAGCGATATCAGCGACAAATATCTGCCCGGCATCCTGATCGGCTATATCAGCTCCGTCAGCACGGCCTCCGACAACCTGACCAAATCCGGCTATATCACACCGGCGGTGGATTTTTCCCATCTGGAGGAGGTCCTGGTGGTGACGCAGCTGAAACAGCAGGGATGAAGGGAAGGGAGTGCTCATGAAAAAAGGAATCCTGTCCGCCCTGCTGATATTCGTTTTTTTTCTTCTGCAGACGGGCGTCGCGCGCTGGTTCGCGTTCGGGAACATCACGCCCAATCTTCTCGTGATCCTGACGGCCTCCCTGGGATTTCTGTGCGGGGAAACGACCGGGATCCTCACGGGCTTTTTCTGCGGGCTGCTCACGGATCTGTTCGCGGTCTACGGCGGCGGGATGGTACAGGGGGATCTGCTGGGCTTTTACGCACTTTTGTATATGCTGATCGGCTATGGGAACAGCCAGCTGCACGGCATGTTCTTCCCGGAGGAGATCAAATTTCCCCTGCTTCTGATCACGGTCTCCGACGCGGCCCTGAATTTCGTCTGCTACATATTTCTGTTCCTGCTGCGCGCCAGGCTGGACGCGGGATATTATTTCCTCCACGTCATCCTGCCGGAGGCCGTCTATACGCTGATCGTGACCCTGGCGGTTTATCCGTTCCTCCTGTTTTGCGTAAAACTGACGGAGCGGAAGGAAAGAGGGAGTACCGAATAAATTGCTGAACCGTTTGAAAAAACTGCAGATCAATTTCACAAACCTGCGGATCCTGATGCTGTACATCGTGTTCGCCGTTTCCGCGGTGATCCTGATCCGGCGTGTGTTCCAGCTGCAGATCGTGGAGGGGGCCGACAGACAGCGGGAATTCGAGCTGAAGATCCAGAAGGAGCGCACGATCCCCAGCACGCGGGGAAATATCTACGATGCCAACGGCGTCCTCCTGGCCTATAACGAGCTGTCCAATTCCGTCACGATCGAGGACGTCTACGAGTCCGGCAGCGGCAAGAACGCGCAGATCAACGCGACACTGAAGACCGCGCTCTCCGTCCTGAAGGAGAACGGGGAGAAGTCCGGCGTGAGCTTCAGCATCTATCTGGACGAGGACGGCGAGTTCGCCTTTTCCCTTTCCGGTACGAGGCTCCAGCGCTTTCTGGCGGACGTATACGGGCGCACGAAGATATCGGATCTGAAGGAAAAAGAAAAGGCCGCCACGGCGGAGGACGTCATGGAATATCTGGCCGGGCCGACCAGCTTCGGGATCGGGGAGTGGGAGGATCCGGACGAGCATGAGAATTTCCTCATAGGGGAAGGCTTCACGAAAGAGGAGCTTCTGGAGATCACGGCGATCCGGTATGCCATGAGGCTGGTTTCCTTCCAGAAATACATCCCGGTCACCATCGCCACACAGGTGTCCGAAAAGACCGTGGCGAAGCTGAAGGAGAACAGCGATCAGCTTCCGGGCGTCGAGATCGCCTCGGATACGATCCGAAAATACAAGAACGGTCCGTATTTTTCCCAGATCATCGGATATACCGCCAGCGTATCCCCCGAGGAGCTGGAGGCGCTGAACAGCGAGGAGGGGCTGGACGGCGTGGAGCGGTATCCCCGGCGGAAAACCTACACCTCCAGCGACGTGATCGGCAAGACCGGGATCGAACGGACGATGGAGGAGTACCTGCAGGGCACGAAGGGCCGCGAGAAGCTGTTCGTGGACCGGCTCGGACGGGAGCTGGAGGTGCTGGAGCAGGTGGAGCCCCAGGCCGGCGGCAATGTCTATCTCACGATAGACGCCGACCTGCAGATGGCCGTCTATGACATCCTCGAGAAGTTCGTCGCGGAGCTTCTGGTGGAGAAGATCATCAACGTCTATCATTATGACAGCACCGACGTCTCCAGCAAGGATCTGAAGATCCCCATCGTCAGCGTGTATAAAGCGCTGTTTTCCAATAATGTCATCGATCTGGCCAAGCTGGAGAGCGCGGCGGAGGGGACGGTGCAGGCGGAGGTCTACGGGGCGTTCCTGAAGAAGCAGGAGGAGGTCTTTTCCTCCCTTTCGGAGGAGCTTCTGGGAGAGCAGACGACGCCCTACGGCGAGCTCTCCGGGGAGATGCAGGACTATGAGAGCTTCATCCTGAACAATATCCTTTCCGGGAGCGGTCTGCTGTCCGGCGTGGATACGGAGGACGAGATCTACAGGAAGTGGGCGTCGGAGCGCTCCATCGGGATCCGGGAATATCTGGAATACGCCATTTCGCAGAACTGGATCGACATCACCCAGCTTTCCCTGAACGGCAAATACGCGGATTCCGGAGAGGTCTACGAGACGCTGATGGATTACGCGATGGACAGACTCCTGACCAATCGGACCTTTGAACGGAGGCTGTATCAGTACATGGTGGAGCAGGAGCGGATCAGCGGACGGCAGATCTGCATGGTCCTGGTGGAGCAGGATCTGATCAATCCTTCCCAGGCGCGCATCGAAGCGCTGCAGAACGGATCGGTCTCCGCTTTTTCCTTCATGGTGGGGCTGATCCGCAATCTGGAGATCACACCGGCCCAGCTGGCGCTGGATCCCTATTCCGCCTCCTGCGTGATCACGGACGTGAACACGGGCGCCGTGAAGGCGCTGGTCAGCTATCCCAGCTATGACAACAACCGGCTCGCCAACGGCATCGACAGCGAATATTTCGCCTGGGTCAACAGCGATGAGAACCAGACAAAGCCCATGTGGAATTATGCGACGCAGATGACCACGGCGCCTGGCTCCACCTTCAAGATGGTCTCCGCGACGGCGGCCCTGATGGAAGGGGTGGTGGGGCTCTCCGACCGGATCGACTGTCCCGGGATCTTCACCCGGTTTACGGACTACCAGCCCAGATGCTGGCACCGGGCCGGACACGGGAAGCTGACGATCTCCGAGGCCATCACCAATTCCTGCAACGTGTTTTTCTATGAGGTGGGCTATCAGCTCGGCATGGACGGCGATACGTACGACTCCGACCTGGGCGACGAAAAGCTGGCATACTATGCGGATCTGTACGGTCTGTCGGAAAAATCCGGCGTGGAGATCGAGGAATCCGCCCCGCAGCTGTCCACAGATCTTTCGGTGGCTTCCGCCATCGGACAGGGCAGCAACAACTTCACCACGGTAGGGCTGGCGCGCTATGTCACCACTGTGGCGAACAGCGGCACCTGCTTTGACCTGACGCTTCTGGACCGGGTGACCGATTACGCGGGCCATCTGCTCAACTCCTATCAGGCAGAGGTGCGCAACACGGTGGATCTTCCGGATGCTTACTGGGACGCGATCCACACCGGGATGCGCGGCGTCGTGGAGGCCAAGCGGTATTACGACACCTTCCCGATCCATGTGGCGGGGAAGACCGGCACGGCGGAGGAAAACGCCCGCCGTCCCAACCACGGACTGTTCGTGGGCTATGCGCCCTACGAAGCGCCGGAGATCTCCCTGGCGATCCGGATCGCGAACGGCTATTCCTCCGACTACGCGGCCCAGATATCCAAACAGGTGCTCACCTATTATTACGATCTGGATGAAGATGGTTCACTGATAGATTCGCTGACCGTCGAAGAAGTCAACGGCGGCGGAGACTGAGAACGGAGGTTCCATGAAAAATTCAGTCATCATAAAAAGTTACCGCGACGGCATCGCCGTGTATCTGGATGAAACGATGGACTTCGAAGCGCTCGTGGCCGATGTGAAGGAAAAGTTCCGGGAGTCCTCCCGGTTTTTCGGGGACACGAAGGTGGCCGTTTCCTTTGAGGGACGCCGTCTTTCCGGCGCGGAGGAGAACCGGCTGGTGGACGCCATCACGGGAAGCAGCAGTCTCCATGTGGTCTGCGTGGTGGGAAAGGACCGGGAGAAGGAGTCGCAGCTGAAGCAGTCGTTTGAGGCCTTTGAACGGTATTTCCCCAAGGCGGAGGGCGGAGACGGAAAGTTCTACCGCGGGAACCTGACCGGCGGTCAGATCCTGGAAACGGAGGGAAGCATTGTCATCATCGGCAATGTGGAGGCCGGCTGCAGCGTGATCTCCACGAAGGACATCATCGTGCTGGGAGGCCTGTATGGCAGCGCTTATGCAGGCGGCAGCGGCGTGAACGGACATTTTATCGCAGCGCTTGAAATGGCTCCGCAGAAGTTGAAGATCGGAGATTTCAAATACAGATCAAAGGAGAAAACGCACTGGCCGTTTAAGGCGAAGAAGGGACAGGCCCAGATCGCATGGGTGAAGGATGATCAGATACAGATGCAGGCCCTTACCAATGAATTACTGAATGAGCTGCCGTTCTGACGGCGGACGTTTGGGGGACGAATATTTCATGACCGGAGGTTTTTTTACATGAGTGAAGTGATCGTCGTTACCTCAGGAAAAGGCGGTGTCGGCAAAACTACCACCACCGCGAACGTTGGTACAGGCCTGGCTGCGGCCGGGAAGAAAGTGGCGCTCATCGATACGGACATCGGACTGCGCAATCTGGATGTGGTCATGGGCCTCGAGAACCGGATCGTCTACAATCTGGTGGATGTGGTGGAGGGCAGCTGCCGCGTGAAGCAGGCTCTGATCCGGGACAAGCGCTATCCCGGGCTGTATCTTCTGCCTTCCGCGCAGACGAGGGACAAGTCCTCCGTCAATGAGAGCCAGATGCGCAAGGTGATCGAACAGCTTCGGGATCAGTTCGACTACATCCTGCTGGACTGTCCGGCGGGCATCGAGCAGGGCTTCAAAAACGCCATTGCCGGTGCGGACCGGGCGCTGGTGGTCACGACGCCGGAGGTATCCGCCATCCGGGACGCGGACCGCATCATCGGCCTTTTGGAGGCGAACGCCTTTGACAGGATCGATCTGTGCATCAACCGCATGCGCTACGATATGGTCCGGCGCGGCGACATGATGACCGTGGAGGATGTGGTGGATATCCTCTCCGTCAGCCTGATCGGCGTGATCCCGGACGATGAGAGCGTCGTCGTCTCCACCAATCAGGGGGAACCGCTGGTGGGGAACCATACGCAGGCGGGGCGCGCCTACAAGAATCTGTGTATGCGCATCCTGGGACAGGAGGTTCCGTATCTCGATCTGGACCATTCGGTCTCTTTCTGGACGAAGGTCACAGGCATATTCCATAAAAGTCAGGAGGGGAGAGCATGAAGCTGCCGTATTTTTTCCGACGCAAATCGTCCCGCGAGATCGCGAAGGACAGGCTGAAGATCCTCCTGATATCCGACCGGGTGAACTGTTCCCCGGAGATGCTGGACCTGATCAAGGAGGATATCGTCAAGGTCATCTCGCGCTACATGAAGATCGATACACAGAACATGGAAATACAGATCAGCAAATCCAACACATACGGGATCGGCGGCAAAAACCCGTCTCTGCGGGCGAACATACCGATCCTCGATCTGCACAAAAGCAGCTGACAGGGAGCAGATATGTTTAAAAAATACAGGCTGAGAAATTTTGACTTTCTTCTCGTTTTTCTGGTGACCGCCCTGAACGTGATCGGGATCCTGGCCATCGGGAGCGCGGAGGAGGGCGGACAGGACAAACAGATCTACGGGATGATCATCGGCGTCGTACTGATGTTCTTTTTCGCCTTTTTTGATTATTCCGTCCTGCTGAAATTCCAGTGGATCGAGTATCTGCTCATGATCGGCCTGCTGGTGCTGGTGGAGCTGTTCGGGGAAACGGTGAACGGCGCGAAGCGATGGCTGGATCTGAAATTATTTCAGTTCCAGCCGTCAGATATTGTAAAAATCCTGTTGATTTTATTTTATGCACAGTTTATTATGAAATATAGAGAGAGATTGAATACGTTCCGCATTCTGTTCCTTGCGGTCTTGTTTGTAGTCCCTCCTCTCGTCCTCATTTGTATGCAGCCGAACCTGTCGACGACGATCCTGATCGCGATGCTTTTCTGCATCATCCTGTTCATTGGCGGTCTGAGCTGGAAGATCATCGGCGGAGTACTGGCGGTCGTTGTGCCGACTCTGCTCGTTTTTCTTTCCATCGTTATGCAGGAGGATCAGACGCTGCTGCGGGATTTCCAGCGCAACCGCATCCTGGCCTTTTTTGATCCGGAGGCCTATGCGGACAGCACGGCGTATCAGCAGCTCAATTCCGTCATCGCCATCGGTTCCGGCCAGCTCTGGGGGAAAGGCCTGAATAACAATGTCATTGCTTCCGTGAAGAACGGAGATTATCTTCCGGAGGCACAGACGGATTTCATCTTTGCCGTCATCGGAGAGGAGCTCGGCTTCATCGGGTGTGTCGCCGTGATCCTCCTTCTGATCTTCATCGTGCTGCGCTGTCTGTCCACGGCCAGACTGGCGAGGGATACGGCGGGCACGGTCATTGCGGGCAGCGTGGGCGCGCTGATCGGCGTTCAGGGAGTCATGAACATCGCCGTCGCCACCATGCTGATGCCGACCACGGGACAGACGCTCCCGTTTGTCAGCTCCGGGCTGAGCTCTCTCGTCAGCCTGTATATCGGCATCGGTCTCGTCCTGAACGTCCGGCTGCAGAGAAGGAATCTGTACAATCTATAGGAGAGAAGGTACGATGAATATTGCGTTGATCGCGCACGACGCGAAGAAGAAACTGATGCAGAATTTCTGCATCGCTTACCGGGGGATCCTGAGCAAGCATACGCTGTATGCCACCGGGACCACCGGCCGTCTCATCGAGGATGTCACCAATCTGACGATCCACAAATACCTCGCCGGGCATCTGGGGGGCATGCAGCAGATCGGCGCTCAGATCGAGCATAACGAGATCGATCTGGTCATCTTTCTGCGGGATCCGCTTACCCCCAAGTCCCATGAACCGGATGTGAGCAATATCAGCAGGCTCTGCGATATGTACAATATCCCGCTGGCGACCAGCCTGGCCACGGCGGAGCTGCTGATCAAGTCACTGGACAGAGGAGATTTAGAGTGGCGTGAAATGTACAAGTAAACGGATGATCGGGATACTGGCCGTATTGACCGCCGCGCTCATGACGGGCTGCGGCGATGACGATATCGCGTTTCCCTATGATCCCAACTATGAAGTATCCGGATTTCGGGTGGTGAGCGAAGACGATTTCGTCACCGCTGAGCCTTTTGCGGCCGATCTGTGCGTGGTGAACGGGGATGTCAACGTCAATGACGCGGTCGTGGACATGTCCGAGGCGACGGCGGCGGGGCTGTTCGATCTGAACCGCCATGCGGTGCTGTACGCCAAGAACGTCCACGAGCGGCTGGCACCGGCCAGCCTGACCAAGCTGATGACCGCCGTGGTCGCGCTGAAGTACGGCAATCCGGACGATATCATCACGGTCACTGCGGGGGCAAAGGTGACGGAGAGCGGCGCCGTGGTGTGCGGCCTGCAGGAGGGCGATCAGCTCACGCTGAACCAGGCGCTCCATGTGCTGCTGATCCATTCGGCCAACGATGCCGCGCTGGCCATCGCCGAGCATGTGGCGGGCAGTGTGGAGCAGTTCTGCAATCTGATGAACGAGGAGGCTCTGGCCATCGGTGCGACGAACAGCCATTTCGTCAATCCCAACGGCCTGACGGCGGACGATCATTATGTGACCGCCTATGATATGTATCTCATTTTCAATGAGGCGCTCAAGTATGACATGATCAACGAAATCATCAGCATGACCAGTTACGATACGGTCTATACGGGAGCGAACGGAAGTCAGAAGACCTTTTCTTATCAGAATACCAATCAGTATATTTCCGGGGATGCCAAGGCGCCGGACAACGTGACGGTGATCGGCGGAAAGACAGGGACCACCAATGCGGCCGGGAACTGCCTGATTCTTTTGGTTCGGGATACGGCTGGCAATCCTTATATCAGCGTGATCCTGCGCTCCAGCCAGCGCGATTACCTGTATGCGGAAATGACCGATCTTCTGGATGAAATCGGGTAAACTCGAAAATAGAGGTTGTTTTTTCAGTGGATATCCACTATAATAATTTTATCGAATTTACAGCAGGAGGGCTAAGCATGATTCAGTTAATCGTAGGTGAGAAGGGGAAAGGGAAAACGAAAAGTCTGTTGGATAAAGTGAATTCCGAGATCAAGCAGGCGCGCGGCAGCATCGTTTATCTGGACAAGAGCGCAAAGCATATGTATGAGCTGAACAACAAGGTGCGTCTTATCGTTGCTCCAGATTACATGGTGAATTCCAGCGAGGAATTCCTGGGCTTCGTCAGTGGGATCATTTCACAGGATCACGATCTGCAGCAGATGTATTTCGACAGTTTCCTAAAGATCGCCTGCCTGGAGGGACAGGACATAACGCCTGTCGTAGAACGTCTTTCAAAGATGAGCGAGAAGTTCGGCGTAGATTTCGTTCTCAGCGTTTCCTGTGATGAAGCCGATCTTTCGGAATCGCTCAAACCGATGATCGCGGTTTCCCTTTGAAACGGTTGGATGAATTGGAAGTGCGGCAGATCAGCCTGTTAAAGCCCCGGAATGCCGGGGCTTGTTTTCTGAAAACAGGACGTGCTTTTCGTCTGTATGGAGGTTTTTCGTTTGCAGCGGCGTGATGACAGTGGGAAGATCCGGCAATATCATAAGCCATTGAATATCAATCTTGGCATGCTTATTTTCGGTGCGATTTTTGTTTATATCATCATATGTGTTGCCATGTACTTCCTGAATTCCAAACATATCGAGCCCTATACGGTGCAGCTGGGATCACTGTCCCAGGATAATCTGTATACCGGGATTGCGCTGCGCAGCGAAACGATCGTGAACAGCACGGATTCCGGTTATCTGAATTATTATGCCAGAGAAGGGGAAAGACTGGGGAGCGGCCAGCTTGTCTGCACGGTGGATGAGAGCGGTCAGCTGAAGGATATTCTCGAAGAACAAAATGCGGACAATACGGCGATTTCCGAAGAAGAACTCCGGGAATTGCAGACCGGCATCTCCAATTTCTGCTCCGGCTTTGACCGGAAACACTTTCCGGATGTCTATAGCTTTAAGTACGAAATAGAGGGCACGGTGCTCAAGCTCGCCAACGTCAATGTGCTGGACAATCTTGAGGCATTGAACGCCGCGTCGAGCGGACAGCCGATTCATTTGTGCTATACGCCCCTGTCCGGGATCATTGTGTATTCCACCGACGGCTATGAATCTAAGACCGCTCAGGATATCACAGAGGCGGATTTTGACCGGGAAAAATACGAATGTATCCGTTTTTTGGACAATGAATTGATTGCGGCGGGAGATCCCCTTTATAAGCTCTCTACGGATGAAAACTGGTCTATCCTCATTCGTGTGGACCGGGCGAAGGCCGCGGAACTGGAGGAGGCGGAATACGTCAAAGTCCGTTTTCAAAAAAATCTTTACGAATCCTGGGGAGAGGTCAATATCATTGATAAAGGGGAGGAAGTCTATGCTGAACTGAAACTCAACAACTCCATGGTGACGTTCGCGACAGACCGCTTCATCGATATTGAATTGATCACGGATGTGGAGAGCGGATTAAAGGTGCCGGTTTCCGCCATTACCAACAAAGAGTTTTTCCTCGTACCCAAGGCATATTTGACAAAAGGCGGAAATTCCGGAGAGAACGGCGTGCTGCGTCAGACCGCGGATGAAAACGGACAGCTTACGACGGAATTTGTGCCGACACAGATCTACGAAGAAACGGAAACAGATTACTATTTGGACAACTATACACTGCGCGTCGGAGATCATCTGCTGATGCCGGATTCGGATGAGGAATATACGATTTCCCGCAGCGCAAGTCTGATCGGGGTCTATAATATCAACAAAGGCTATGCGGATTTCAAGGAAGTGGAAATTCTTCAGCAGAATGATGAATATGCGATCATACGTTCCAACACCGTTTACGGCCTGAGCGTGTATGACAATATCGTTTTGGATGCGGAAACGGTGAATCTGAACGAAATGGTCTATGAATAGGCGGATGGGACGAAATGACATGAGGCAGGGATGAGCGTTATGATACGGGAAAATTTGGAAAACGTAAAAACAAAGATGGAAGCTTCCCTTCAGCGGGCGGGCCGTCTGGAGGATGCGGCCGGCCTGATCGCCGTGAGCAAGACAAAACCGGTGGAGATGCTGATGGAAGCGTACGAAGCCGGGGTCCGGGATTTTGGGGAAAACAAGGTGCAGGAGCTGACAGACAAGTATGAACAGCTTCCGAAGGATATTCGCTGGCATATGATCGGTCATCTGCAGCGCAATAAGGTGAAATATCTGATCGGCAAAACCGCGTTGATTCACAGTGTGGACTCCCTGCGGCTCGCGGAAGAGATCAGCAAAGAAGCGGTCAAACAGGGAAAGGATATGGATATCCTCATCGAGGTGAATGTGGCCGAAGAAGAGAGCAAGTTCGGCGTCAGCCTGCAGGATGCGGCGGAACTGGTCGAAAGAGTATCCCGCCTGCCCGGGGTTCACATCAAAGGCCTCATGACAGTTGCCCCGCTTGTAAACGCACCGGAAGAAAACCGAAAATATTTCCGTGCGCTTCACGAATTATCTGTTGACATCGCGAATAAAAACGTTGATAATGTATCTATGGGTATTTTGTCCATGGGCATGACCAACGACTATGAGGTCGCCCTGGAAGAGGGAGCCACTCTTGTGCGGGTGGGGACCGGTATATTTGGCATGCGCAGCGCGGAAGAGATTTGATCCCACGGCTGCCAGTCATAATGTGAGGAGCGTTTAATATGGGTGTGATGGACAAGTTTCTGAATTATATGAAACTGAACGACGAAGAAGACGACGGTTATTATGATGACGACTATTATGATGATGAGGATTCCGCACCCTCGGAAGGGAACCGGTCCAAGATCCGCAGTATCAGCAAGTCTGATGGGGCTGAGGAAGAGGATCGATCCCGCAAGCCGGCGCCGAAGGTGACGCCGATGCGTCCTGCTCCCCGCAAGGTTGGAACCGGCGGCATGGAGGTGTGTGTGATCAAGCCCACCAGTGTAGAAGAAGCGAGAGAAATTACGGAGACGCTCTTGGCCAATCGTACCGTTGTCCTCAACATGGAAGGACTGGATGTGGATATCGCGCAGCGGATCATTGATTTTACTTCCGGCTCGTGTTACGCGATCAACGGAAACCTTCAGAAGATCTCCCATTTCATCTTCATCATTACGCCCGCCAGTGTGGACATTTCCGGTGATTTTCAGGAGATCCTCAACAGCTCTCTGGATATGAAGTGAATCCCGGCGGCATACCATACTGCATACGCATAATCCTGTCCCGTGCGTAACGGGACAGGAATTTTTGATTCAGGCGCTTTTCCAGGCGAGGCCACGAGCCGTTCGTGCCGGAAGCGCGTCGGTCACAGAGGAGAAAACGATGGCGGAAAGAATGACGGTTTCCTACCAGAAGAAACCATGCTATGAGATCGTGCTCACGCACGGCTTTTCGGAACTGACGGACGAATTCGCGAAGGAGGAGAGCAGCCGGACGCGCCGGGTCTGCATCGTGACGGACGGCAACGTGGGTCCGCTCTACGCACAGCAGGTGAAGGAGGCGCTTCAGGACGTGTGCGCGGTCTGCGAGATCTTCGAATTCCCCGCGGGCGAAGAGCACAAAACGCTGAAGACGGTGCAGGAGCTCTACACCTTTCTCATCGAGCACCATTTTGACCGCCGGGATCTGCTGGCGGCGCTCGGCGGCGGCGTGACGGGAGACCTGACCGGCTTCGCGGCCGCGACATATCTGCGGGGCATCGACTTCATCCAGATCCCCACGACGCTGCTCGCCCAGGTGGATTCCAGCATCGGCGGGAAGACCGGGGTCGACTTCGACGCGTACAAGAACATGGTCGGCGCCTTTTACATGCCGAAGCTCGTCTATATGAACCTGGACACGCTGCAGACGCTGGATCCCAGGCAGTATTATTCCGGGTTCGCGGAGGTAATGAAGCACGGCCTGATCCGGGACAGCAGATATTATGAATGGCTGGTCTCCAACCTGTACGAGATCTGCGACCGCGACGGGGACACGCTCCTCGCCATGGTCAGGCGCAGCTGCGAGATCAAGCGCAGCGTGGTGGAGAAGGATCCCACCGAACAGGGGGAGCGTGCCCTCCTGAATTTCGGTCATACGATCGGACACGCCATCGAAAAGGCGAGGGGCTTTTCCCTGCTCCACGGGGAATGCGTCGCCCTCGGCTGTGTGGCCGCCGCTTATATTTCCTGGAAGCGGGAGATGATCCCCATGGAAGAATACTATGAGATCCGCGACATGTTCGTGCCCTTCAATCTGCCCATTTCCGCGGACGACCTGGACGTGGAGCTGATCGTTGCCCTCACGCGGTCCGACAAGAAGATGCGGGCGGGACAGATCCGCTTCGTCCTTCTGGAAAAGATCGGCAGGGCGGTGCTGGACGATACCGTGACGGAGGACGAGCTGAGGGCCGCCGTGGAAGAGCTGAACTTCCGGGAAGAGGACTGAGATGATGATAGGAAAAGGGAAACGCCTGCTTTTGCCGGATCTTCTGGTCATCCTTGCCGGTACGCTGGCCGATCAGTATACGAAATACCTTGCGGTGCGCTTCCTGAAGGGACAGGCTGCGATCCCGCTGATCCCCGGCGTCCTGGAGCTGCGCTATCTGGAGAATCGTGGGGCCGCCTTCGGCTTTTTCCAGGGGCAGAAGATCTTTTTCATCGTGATGACCGTGCTTGTGCTGATCGCGTTCACATTCATTCTCCTGCACATGCCGCCGACGAAAAAATATCTTCCGCTGCACATCATGGGCTCGTTCCTGGTGGCTGGCGCCCTGGGGAATTTTATCGACAGGCTCCGGCTGGATTATGTCGTCGATTTCATTTATATCCGGCTCATCGATTTTCCCGTTTTCAATGTGGCGGATATGTTCGTGTCTTTCGTCAGCGTGCTTGGGCTTGTCCTGATCATCTGGGGGCCCTACCGGGAGGATGATTTTTCTTTTCTGAAAGAGGCTCTGCGGGCGCTGATGTTCTGGAAATGAGGCAGCCATGGAAGAAGATCTGTTTCGGTTTCAGATCACAGCAGAACAGGAAGAGGAGAGGATCGATAAGTGCATGTCCGCGCTTATCGATTCTTTGTCGCGTTCCTTTATCCAGAAGCTGATCCGGGACGGCCAGGTGCTGGTGAACGGCGTGCCTGTGAAGGCGAATTACCGGGTCAGGATGGACGATGATGTGATCTTTTATCTTCCCAAAGCCGTGGAGCCGGACATCCGGCCGCAGGACATCCCTCTGGATATCCTCTATGAGGACGATGACGTGCTGGTGGTCAACAAGCCAAAAGGCATGGTGGTCCATCCGGCGGCCGGGCATTACAGCGATACGTTGGTGAACGCCGTCCTGTTTCACTGTCAGGGAAATCTGTCCGGCATCAACGGCTGTCTGCGTCCCGGCATCGTCCACCGCATCGACCGGGATACCACGGGCTCCGTGCTGATCTGCAAAAACGACAACGCCCACCGCAGGATCGCCGGGCAGCTGAAGGAGCACACCATCGTGCGCCGTTACCGCGCCGTCGTCCACGGTGTGGTTTCGGAAGAGGAGGGCAGGGTGGACGCGTCCATCGGCCGGGATCCGCATGACCGCAAAAAAATGGCGGCCGGCGTCCGGAACGGCAAGCCCGCCGTCACGCATTACCGGGTCCTGGAACGCTTTCCCGGCTATACCTATATTGAATGCCGTCTGGAAACGGGACGGACGCATCAGATCCGCGTCCATATGGCTTCCATCGGCCATCCGGTCCTGGGCGACGCCGTTTACGGGCCGCGCAGGTGCCCATTCCCCCAGCTGGAGGGCCAGACGCTCCACGCCATGATCCTCGGCTTCGTCCATCCCGTCTCCGGCGTCTATGTGGAGACCGAAGCGCCCCTGCCGGCCTATTTCGAGGCGCTCCTGCGCACGCTGCGGGCGTGAGAACGGTTTGTTTCCATTTCCATATCTATGATCCTGCGGTCTGACAGCTCCGCATGCGCTCCGACATGACCGCAGGCTCTTTTTTTCAGCGCATGTTTCATGCGGCGGCTTCCGCCTGTGCTCCGACGATTGCAGGCTCCTTTTTTAAGCGCGTGCCGCACGCGGCGGTTTCTGGCCTGCGCTCCGGTGTGACCGCAGACCGTTCTGTTCCGCGCGCCGCGATCCCATCTCTTTCTAAATTTCATTGGTTCATTCGCCTGCTCTGACTTCAGATAATATCCGTATTTTGTTATATATGCACATCGAATAACACTTTCCTTAACCTATCGGCAGCTTTTCGTTTGTACAAAACGGCGCTGAAAAAACAGATTTGTAAAATAAAATTGGATATTCTGCATATCCTGATTGACATGAGAAGTCGATATGTGTTATAGTGAAAATATCTTACAGGGACCTTGCAAAAGAGTTTCAAAAAAGGGGAAGGAGAGGAATCAAATTGACACAGAGAAAGAAAACGCTGATTCTGATGAAGCGGAACTGGGTCCTGTACCTGTTCCTGCTTCCGGCGGTGATTTATATCGGCACGTTCATGTATGCGCCGATGTACGGTCTGATCATCGCCTTCAAGGACTTCACCGCATCCAAGGGGATCATGGGGAGTCCCTGGGCCGGGATGAAATGGTTCACGACCTTTTTCCACACGCCCAGGTTCTGGCAGATCCTCGGCAATACGCTGGCGATCAGCCTCTATTCGCTGGTGGTGGGTTTCCCGCTGCCGATCATCCTCGCGCTGATCATCAACAACATCAACAACCTGAAGTTCAAGAAGTTCACGCAGACCGTGACCTATATGCCGTACTTCATCTCCACGGTGGTGCTGGTCGGTATGATGTCCGTCCTGTTTTCTCCCCGTTCCGGCGTGATCAACACCCTGCTTTCCTATCTCGGCGGCAGCGGCGACACCTTCTTCATGGGTGAGAGCAAGTACTTCCGGCATATGTACGTGTGGTCCGGCGTCTGGCAGAACATGGGCTGGAATTCCATCATCTACATAGCGGCGCTGACCGGCGTCAGCCAGGAGCTGCATGAGGCGGCCAGGATCGACGGCGCCAATAAGCTGCAGCGCATCCTCCATGTGGACATCCCGGCGATCCTGCCTACCATGATCATCCTGCTGATCATGAACTGCGGCAATGTGCTCAGCGTCGGCTACGAAAAGGTGTATCTGCTCCAGAACGATCTGAACACACCGGTTTCGGAGGTCATCTCCACCTACATTTACAAGATGGGTCTGCAGCAGCAGCGGTACAGTTATTCCACGGCCATCGGCCTGTTCAACAATGTCATTAATTTCCTGGTGCTGGTGACGGTGAACAAGATCTCCAACAAGGTCAGCGGCACGGGGCTGTTCTGACGGAAAGGGGGACAGGAAGATGAAAAAAAGATCGAAAATGCAGGTCAGCTGGGATGACAGAGTGTTCGATATCGTCACATGGGCGTTTTTGCTTTTCTTTATCGTGATCGTCATGTATCCGCTTTATTTCGTGGTGATCGCGTCCTTCTCGGATCCCATGTACGTGAACAACGGGCAGCTGGTCTTTCTGCCGAAGGGTATCACCCTGATGGGGTACCGCCGCGTGTTCATGGATAAGCGCATCCTTTCCGGCTATCTCAATACGCTCATCTACACCGGCTGCGGCACCGTGTTCGGCGTCTGCGTGACGATGCTGGCGGGCTACTCGCTTTCCCGGAAGGATCTGCCGGGCAGGAACATCATCATGATGCTGTTCGTCTTCACCATGTACTTCTCCGGCGGCATGATCCCCATGTACCTGGTGGTCAAGAGCCTGAACCTGGTGAACACCAGGCTGCTGATGGTCCTGCTGGGGAGCGTATCCGTATACAATATCATCATCACCAGGTCCTTCCTGGCGGGCAATATGTCGGACGATCTGCTGGACGCCGCGCGCATCGACGGCTGCGGCAACGCGAGGTTCTTCGTGAGCATCGTGCTCCCGCTTTCGAAAGCGATCGTCGCGGTCATCGCGCTGTATATCGCCGTGGTACACTGGAATTCCTACTTCAATGCCATGATCTTTATGACGGACGAAGGGAAATATCCGCTGCAGCTGTATCTGCGGGAAATCCTGCTGTCAGCCACGACGACGATCAACACTACCACCGAAACGGATCCGGAGGCTGCCATGCGTCTGCAGCAGATGGGCCAGGTCATCAAGTACGGCGTCATCGTCGTGTCCACCGTGCCGATCATCTGCGTCTATCCGTTTGTGCAGAAGTACTTCGTCAAAGGCGTCATGATCGGGTCCGTGAAGGGCTGATTTCCTTTGCTGCTATCTCAATTTGTATAAATCCGTTTGTCCGAAAAGGAACCGATGTTTATTAAGGAGGGAAAAAAATGATCAAAAAGAGGGAACTGTTAAAGAAGCTTGCCTGCGCCGGGCTGACGGCATGTATGCTGTTTACCATGATCGGCTGCGGCTCCGGGTCGTCCGACAGCGCTCCGGCCGATACGACGGCGCAGAAGGAAGAGGCCCCGGCTGAGAAGACGGACGAGGCGCCCGCGGAGGAGGCCGCGTCTGAGGCCGCACCCGCGGAAGAGACCTCGAAGGAGCCTATCACCTTCGATATCGCGGTGAACAAGCACACCCATAGCATGTGTGAGGACTTCAACGAGCAGCTGGCGTTCCAGATGGCAGAAGAGGCCACCGGCGTCCATATCAACTGGATCATGGTGCCCGCGGGCTCCACGGAGAAGGTCAACGCGATGCTGACGGCGGATCTGCCGGATGCATTCCTGGGCCTGATCAGCGAATCCCAGATCGCCAGCAGCATGGATTCTTTCCTGGATATCTCCGGTATGCTGGAGCAGTACTGCCCGCATGTGCTGGCGGATTATGCGACCATCGACGGCGGTCTGGATCTGGTCACCTGGTCTGACGGCTCTGTGCGCGCTCTGATGACCGGTGTGGAGACCAGCTACCAGGATGAGTCTCCTGCGAACCTGTTTATCAACAAGGTGTGGCTGGATCAGCTCGGGCTGGAAATGCCCACCACGATGGACGAGCTGCACGATGTGCTGATCGCTTTCCGTGACAACGATATGAACGGCAACGGCGACACCACCGACGAGATCCCGCTGAAGACCAGCGAGGCCAACTGGGCGGCCAAGATCATCAACCTGGCCAACTCCTGGGGCATCGCAGGCTATGACAGCGGCGTATCCTCTCACTATTTCATGGTAAAGAACGGCGTCGCTACCCCTACCCTGGATACGCCCGCGTTCCGTGAATACCTGGAGTACATGCACATGCTGGTGGAAGAGGGGCTGATGGATGTGGAATCCTTCACCGAGACCAACGATCAGTTCTTCGCCAAGCTCAAGAGCGGCGTGTGCGGCGTGGCGCTCTGCTTCTCCCCGTACGCGATGATGCCCGAGGAGGTCGCGAGCCAGTATGAGCCCATCGTGAAGCTGGATGTGGACGGATACGATTACGTCAAGACCGGTCACAAGAATCAGCTGATCGCCAACAAATCCGGTTTCGCCATCACATCCGCGTGCGAGAATCCGGAAAGACTGCTGGAGTGGTGGGATTATCTTTCCAGCGATCGCAAGATCAAATTCACGATGCGTTACGGCGAAGAGGGCGGCTTCTGGTATGAAGGCGACGACGGGAAGATCTATCAGAAGACCCCTGAGGGGCTGGCTGAGGACTTCACGGTCGACAACTATAAGTACACCAACGGTCAGATGGGCAACGGCACACTGATCCTGAAGGATGAGGTCGAGATCATCACCAAGGAAGATTCCTACAGCATCTGGTTCAAGACGAATACCACCGAGCAGGTCTGGGATATGATGCAGGACGAGTATCCGCCTACCAGGCTGGTGGACAGCGCCAAGCTGGAGGAGCGTACCTTCATGGAGACCGATCTGTTCGCCTACATCCAGAACTTTACCGCTACCAGCATCCTGAACGGCGTGGACGACGCCTCCTGGGACGGCTTCCTGGCCCAGTTGAAGACGCTGCAGTATTATGACTGGATCCAGTGGTATCAGGACTATATCGACGGTAAATTCTGATTCGTATCATAATGAAATGAAATATGGCGCGCCGAAGGGCGCGCCGGACAAACGGAATCCTGCCCCGCCTGAAACATGGCGGGGCGGTTTTATGATCCGGCGGAAACAGGGCTTTCAGAGTGCGCCTCTGTTCCGGCAGAACATGCAAAGAGCCGGACGGCTGTAATGGCCGTCCGGCCCTTAAAGTTTAAAGGTATCACCCGATCACTTCATATTCACCTTCCGCGGTCTTTTGAAACAGCGGAAGCTTCTGTAAGAAGATGATATCCTTACGGGAGGCAGCGTCGCCCTCCGCTAAAACGGCTGCCTTTTTCACCACATCAGCGCCGGCATTATTGACCAGCGTTTCCAGTGCGGAAAGGGATTCGCCTGTGGAGATCACATCGTCGATCAGGCAGATATTTTTGCCGCGGATCTTGTCCGCATCCACACCGTCCAGATATAGGTGCTGTTCGCCCTGTGTCGTGATGGAATGAACAGAAGCGCTGACCACATCCCGCATGTAGGATTTGGTGCTCTTTCTGGCAACGATGAACTCTTTGAGACCTAAGCACCTGGAAAGCTCGTAGGTCAGCGCAATGCCTTTGGCCTCTGCGGTCACCAAGGCGTCGACCGGGCCGATCTGTTTTGCCAGTTCGGGTGCGCAGGCGGCGATCAGTTCGGTATCGCCCAGAATGACAAAGCTGGCAAAAGCCATGGTATCGTTGATCGCAATAAAGGGAAGCGTGCGTGTCACGCCGCAAAGATTGATCTCATACTGCTTCATGTTTTTGATCCTTTCTATGACTGTCCGCCTTTATAAGCCGAGGAATCTTGCGATCACGCCTGCCAGCATTCCCAGGAACGGATTGGTCACGGCGGTGACGACCATCGCAGTGCCGCCCACAGCGGGATTGGCCGCCAGTGCGCCGGGAGCATCCAGGGCCACCGTCTTAAAGATGCCCAGCACGAACAAAAATCCGGCGATAGAAGAAGCAGGCACGTATTTGCTGATCTTGGGCAGCAGACCGAAGATCAGGATCAGGCCGATGACCAGCATCATGATAACGCCCGCCCAGACCGGGTGAGGAGCGCTTGCCGTTGCGGAGATAATGGATTCGACCGGAGCACCGCCGAAGAAGGAGGATGCCATGTCTGCCAGAGAGGAGATCACGGTCAGATGATCCACATTGTAGTTTCCGCTCGTCGCCATGCTGGCAGTGATCGATCCAAAGGAAATGTTGGAACCGATGTTTAAGCATACCATGCCCAGTGCGCCTAAGATGACGCTGGAATTGATCGTGAACTTCTGACGGATGAATTTGTCGTCCACCACAACGATATTATCTTTGTTCTTTTTGAAAACAGCGCTTGCAATACAGGATGCCACAACAGAGACTACGATGGTATATACCAGTGTATTGCTGCTGTTTCGTGTGAAATAATAGGTGATCAGAGCGGCAGCCAGAGAAACGCCGCCGGAAACGGCATCTTTTTTTACCATATCAAGCGCCGCTTTGGTCAGGATGATGCCGACACCGGCCATCATGCCGAATGCAATGTCTTCGCCGACAAAGTCAACGATCCTGGTCAAAAGACCGAAAGCGCCGATCAGGGCCATGATAACGCCCCCGATAAAGATCATGGCACAGCGCTCGGAACGGTTCTTTCCGGCAGTTCCGGCATAAGTGATCGTCTCTGCCTGGAAGGAAATGGGGGCCACGCTCTGTGTGACCGTATTGCCGACGGCGCCGACGAAGAAGGCCATAGCCGTCGGAATGGAGGCAAAGCCGAAGGTCAGGGCCAAAAGACCCTGGGGGAGACCGTTTAAAACGACTCCGATGACTGCGAGCAAGTCAGTTAGGATTGTACTCATGCTGTGATTCCTTTCTCATAAGAGTTTTCGCAGAACAAACTGCGTTCTCAGTATAGCACCATATCCGTCAGCAGACAAGAACGCATTTATCTGATTTTTGAAATGCCAAAATGAACAAATCCCTGAAATTTTCGTTGACAAACCGGAAGGGACGATGGTAAAATACATTCGTATGCCGCATAACGAGGTATAAGTGCGCCCATCTTTCGAAGTTTTTCTTCAGCGGTACGGCGCCACCGCAGTTAGCGAGAAACCTCAGTTTTACTGACGGAGACAGGAGGTGTCCGAAATGTACGCAATCATTGCAACAGGCGGAAAACAGTACAAGGTGGCCGAAGGAGACGTTCTCAAGGTTGAGAAGCTCGGCGCGGCGGCCGGTGAGACTGTGACGTTTGACCAGGTAATCGCGATCAGCGATGAAGGCCTGAAGGTCGGTGCCGATGTGGCGGGTGCGACCGTTACCGCAACGGTCGTCGGCGAAGGCAAAGGCAAAAAGGTAGTCGTTTATAAGTATAAGAGGAAGACCGGTTACCACAAGAAGACGGGTCATAGACAGGCATACACGCAGGTGAAGATCGAGAAGATCAACGGCTGACGCCGCGGCCGGTATGTGATATGACGACGGTTTTAATGAGAAAGACGGCGGGCAGGTATACCGGATTTACGTTTTCCGGGCATGCGGGCTTTGGGGAAGAGGGTACGGATGTCGTGTGCAGCGCCATCTCGATACTGGTCATCAATACCATCAATGCGATGGAGTCGCTGGCCAGTGCGCAGATGGAAGTGGCGTCGAATGAAGAAGACGGCGTCATCGATGTCATTTTCACCCATCCCGTGAACGAGAAAACGGTCCTTCTTCTGGATACCATGCTTCTCGGTCTGAACAGCATTCAGAAAGAGTACGGCAGGAAGTACTTGCAACTGAAATTCGAGGAGGTGTAGACCATGTTAAAACTGAACCTTCAGTTCTTCGCTCACAAGAAGGGCGTCGGCTCTACCAAGAACGGCAGAGATTCCGAATCCAAGCGGCTTGGGGCGAAGAGAGCGGACGGACAGCTTGTGAAAGCCGGCAACATCCTTTACAGACAGCGCGGCACGAAGATCCATCCCGGCGTCAATGTCGGCATCGGCGGTGACGATACGCTTTTCGCCAAGGTGGACGGCGTGCTCAGATTTGAAAGAAAAGGCAGAGACAAGAAACAGGCTTCCGTATATCCGGTAGAACAGTAACATGAGGGCCCCAGACAGTGTGTTTGGGGCTTTTCAATTCATTTCCGGCTGCGCGGCAGGCTTTCCGTCCTGCTTCGCCGCCGCGGATCACGGATCGGGATATGAGGTTTTTATGTTTGCAGACAGGGCCAGAATTTATGTCAGAAGCGGCAAGGGCGGCGACGGGCACGTTTCCTTCCGCCGGGAGAAGTTCGTTCCCGCGGGCGGACCGGACGGAGGAGACGGCGGGCGCGGCGGAGATATCATCTTTGCCGTGGACGAGGGTTTGAACACGCTGGCGGACTTCCGCCATGTGAGGAAATACAAGGCGGGCGACGGCCAGGAAGGCGGCAAACGCAACTGCAGAGGGAAAGACGGGGAGGACGTGGTGATCCGCGTGCCGGAGGGCACGGTGATCCGGGAATTCAATACCGGAAAGGTCATCGTGGATATGTCCGGGGAGAACCGCAGGATCACGCTGCTGAAGGGCGGGCGCGGCGGAAGCGGCAATCAGCATTATGCCACCAGCACCATGCAGGCCCCCAAGTATGCCCGGCCTGGACAGCCTGCCAAAGAGCTGGAGCTGCTGCTGGAGCTGAAGATGATCGCGGATGTGGGGCTGGTCGGGTTCCCGAACGTGGGGAAATCCACCCTGTTGTCCCGGGTCTCCAACGCGAGGCCGAAGATCGCCGACTATCATTTCACGACCCTGAACCCCAACCTGGGCGTGGTGGATCTTTCCGATTCCAGAGGCTTTGTCATGGCGGACATTCCGGGGCTGATCGAAGGCGCTTCGGAGGGAGTCGGGCTCGGGCATGAATTCCTGCGCCACATTGAACGGACGAAGGTGCTCATTCATGTGGTGGACGCCTCCGGCAGCGAAGGGCGCGATCCCGTGGAGGACATCCATGTGATCAACCGGGAGCTGAAGAATTATCAGGTGGATCTTTCCGGGCGTCCTCAGGTCATCGCGGCCAACAAGATCGACGTGATCCGGGAGGAGGATTCCCCGGTGGAACGGATCCGGGCGGAATTCGAGCCGCAGGGCATACCGGTATTCCCCATTTCCGCGGTGAGCGGCCAGGGGATAAAGGAGCTTCTGTACCGGGTGGAGGCCATGCTGGAGGAGACGGACGAACAGCCGGTGATCTTTGCGCAGGAATATTTCCCGGAGACGGCGCTGGCCTTTTCGAACGATCCGTATACGGTCCGCTACGACGAGAAAGAGGACGAGTACGTGGTGGAAGGGCCCCGCATCGAAAAAATGCTGGGATATACCAACCTCGAATCGGAAAAGGGCTTCGCGTTTTTCCAGGAGTTCCTGAAGAACGCCGGGATCCTGGAGGAGCTGGAGGCGCTGGGGATCCGGGAGGGCGATACGGTACGGATGTACGGTCTGTCCTTCGATTATTATAAGTAGATCAAACACTGACACGGCCGCGGGCGCGTCCCGGTAAGGCGGACGGTTTTTCGCGGCGCTGAGGAAATGGATATGGCAAAACTGACAAGCAAGCAGCGGGCCTACCTGATGGGGCTGGCCAGCAATATCGAGCCGATCTTCCAGATCGGGAAATCGAGCCTGACGCCGGAGGGGACCGCGGCGATCGGCGAAGCGTTCAACACGAGAGAGCTCATCAAGATCTCCGTCCTGAAGAACTGCTTCGACGATCCGGCGGAGCTGGCCCGCATGGTCGCGGAGCGCACGCATTCCACCGTGGTGCAGGTGATCGGAAAGAAGATCATCCTGTACAAGGAGAGCAAGGACCACAAAAAGATCGAGCTTCCGTCGTGAAGGAAGGGCGTCCCATGACAAAGATCGGCATTTTGGGCGGGACCTTCAATCCCATCCACAACGGACATCTGCTGCTGGCGGAAACGGCCAGAGAGGCCCTGTGTCTGGACCGGGTGCTCCTGATCCCCAGCGGCTGTTCCTATATGAAGGATCCGGGGCAGATCCTGCCGGGCCGGATACGCCTCGAGATGGTGCGGCTGGCCGCGGCGGACAATCCCTGCTTTGAGGCTTCGGACGCGGAGATCCGCCGTGCGGGCAATTCCTACACATATGAAACGCTGGAGCTTCTGCGGGAGCAGTATCCGGAGGTCGAGCTGTATCATATCGTGGGGGCGGACACTCTGTTCCATATGGAGGAGTGGAGGTATCCCGAGCGGATCTTTCGCAATTCCGTCACCGCCGCGGCGGTGCGGGAGGGGTTCCGGGATGCCGGACTTCAGGAACAGGCGGACCGTCTGGCGGAGAAATACGGGACGAGGATCTGTCTGATCCCTTCCCGCCATATGGAGATCTCGTCTACGGATATCCGCGAAAGGATCCGGACCGGACGCAGCGTCCGGTATCTCGTGCCGGAGCAGGTCCGGCAGTTCATCCTGCAGAACGGTTTGTATCGCTGAAAGGAGCGCGCATGAAAGAGCCAGACCTTAGAAAAATCCGCAGATCCATGGAAAACAAGCTGGATCACAAGCGATACGAACATACGCTGGGGGTGGCGTACACCGCGGCCGCCCTGGCCATGCGGTACGGGGAGGATATGCACAAAGCGCTTCTGGCCGGTCTCCTGCACGACTGCGCCAAATGCATGTCCAACGATAAACGGCTTGCCATCTGTGAAAAATACAATATCGCCATCAGCGAGGCGGAGCGGAAGAATCCGTTTTTGCTGCACGCCAAGGTTGGAAGCTTCCTGGCCATGAAGAAATACGGCGTGTCGGACAAGAACGTGATCAACGCGATCCTGAACCACACGACGGGACGGCCCGGCATGTCCCTGCTGGAAAAGATCATATGGATCGCGGATTACATCGAGCCGGGCAGGAAACAGGCGCCCAATCTGGCGCGGATCCGGCAGCTGGCCTTTGAGGATCTGGACCAGGCGCTTCTGATCGCGCTGGAGGATACGCTGCAGTATCTGCACGCGGGCAAGATGGAGATCGATACCATGACACAGAAAACCTATGATTATTACAAGTACGGAGGGAGATTATGACTGCAGTACAGATGACCGGACTCGCGATCGAAGCGCTGGAGGACAAAAAGGCGGAAAACATCAGCCTGATCGACATCAGCGAGGCTTCCGTGCTGGCGGATTTTTTCCTCATCGCCAGCGGCAATAACAAGAACCAGGTACAGGCCATGATCGACAGCGTGGAGGAGAAGCTGGGCAGGGCAGGCGCAGCGCCCAGACATGTGGAGGGCTATCAGACCGGGAACTGGGTGCTGATGGACTACGGGGATCTGATCGTGCACGTCTTTGACCGGCAGAACCGTCTGTTCTACGATCTGGAACGGATCTGGCGGGACGGAAAGCAGATCCGTGTGGAAGATTTCAAGAAGGGTCTGGAATGAGCCGGCCCCCTGAGGGCGCTGAGAAAGGGATAAAAAAGCCGTCAATGTATGCGAAAAACATACGTTGACGGCTTTTGCTGTCAAAACGGATTCGGTCATCCGGCTTATCTGTAAATGCGGAAGACGCCGTAGACGCGGCCCAGGATCTGGCAGTCGTCCACGATAATGGGCTCCATGGCGTCGTTCTCCGGCTGAAGGCGGATATGACCGTTTTCCTTATAAAAGGTCTTGACCGTGGCGGAATCGTCGATCAGGGCGACCACCATCTGACCGTTGCGCGCTTCCCGGCAGCTCTGTACGAAGATCTGATCGCCGTCGTGGATACCGGCATTGATCATGGATTCGCCGCGCACCTTCAGGATGAAGCTGGGCTCTCCGTTCGGGATGATCTCGGCCGGGACGGGGAAATAGCTCTCCACATTCTCCTCCGCGAAGATGGGCTGCCCGGCCGCCACATTGCCGATGACGGGAAGGCTGGCGATCTCCGTGCGCACCGCCTGAAAGCTGTCGTCGCAGATCTCGATGGCCCTGGGCTTGGTCGGATCCCGGCGGATGTAGCCGTTCTTCTCCAGCGTCTCCAGATGCGAATGCACGGAAGAGGTGGACTTGAGATGGACGGCCTCGCAGATCTCCCGGACTGCGGGCGGATATCCTCTGTGCAGGATCTCCTCCTTGATATAATTGAGGATCTCCAGCTGCTTGGCAGTGATCTTTCCCTGTGGCATGATAACGCGCTCCTTTCATCGGCCGTTTGCTGCATCGATCTTTTTTTTATTCTAGCATACCTCATCCCAAAAAGCAAACATATATTCCGAAAAAATGTTCGATTTTTTCCGCTTCTCCTATTGACAATCGAATGCCTGTTCGATATAATCAAGGCATAAACAAGAACAGATGTTCGCAACACATGTTCGGGACAGAGGGAGATATCATGAACACAGAGAGAAGGATCAGACTGAACCGCATCAGGAGACAGAGACAGCTGCGGCGGCGCATGGCGCTTTCCGGGCTCATCGCTGTATTCCTGCTGACGGCCGGTATTTCCATATGCGGCGTCACGGCCAGGGCGCAGGGCGAGGGCGTGGGAGAGAAGAAGTATTTCACCAGCATCATGATCATGCCGGGGGATACGCTTTCCTCCATCGCCGCGGAGCACGCCGACGGGCATTATGCCTCCGCCGCGGATTATATCGAGGAGGTCTGCGGGACCAACCATATCCTGAATGAGGACGACATCCAGGCCGGTGATTATCTCGTGATCCCTTATTACAGATAATCTCCGTCAGCAAGGCTTTTTCATCAGCATTCATACGGACATATCGGAAAACCAAAGAATTTCTTTAGAAAATCTTTGGTTTTTTCTGTTTTCTTCCGAAAGGATTTTTCCTTACAATGATCCCATAAGGACCGCACCGCAGTATTGCGGTTTCCGGAGCGAAAGGGTATACTGATCGTTAGGAAACGCAGGCAGTGCGGGAGGAGACGGCAATGGAGAAAAATCACATTTTGATCGTAGAAGACGATGAGGACATCCGGGACGGCGTGGAGATCTATCTGCGCAACCAGGGATACCGCGTATCGAAGGCGGGAGACGGCGTGGAGGGCCTTGCGGCCCTCGAAGGGGAGAAGATCGATCTCGCCATCGTGGACGTCATGATGCCCCGCATGGACGGCATCACGATGATCATGAAGATGCGGGATCGGGGATTCGAGCTCCCGGTCATCATGCTTTCGGCCAAATCGGAGGAGGTCGATAAGATCATGGGGCTGAACATGGGCGCTGACGACTATATCACCAAGCCGTTCACGCCGCTGGAGCTTTTGGCCCGGGTCAACTCCCAGCTGCGCCGGTACAACCGGTATCAGGAAGCTCTGCTGCAGGCGGAGCCGCAGAAGGATACGTATCACGTGATCGGCGGCATTGAGCTGAACGAGGAGACGGTGGAGGTATTTGTGGACGGCGCGCCCGTACGGCTGACGCCCATCGAATTTCGGATCCTCCTGCTCCTGATGAAGAATCCGGGCCGCGTATTCAGCGCGGAGGAGATCTACGAGCGCATCTGGAATGAAAAGGCCGTCAATACGGACACGATCATGGTGCATATTCGGAAGATTCGGGAAAAGATCGAGATCGACCCGAAGAATCCGAAATATCTGAAGGTGGTATGGGGTGTTGGATACAAGATTGAAAAACATTGAAACCGAAAAAAAGGCCGAAAGAGACCGCGCCGATGGGCGCAGGCCCGTCACGCCCGCCCGGAGGAGCCTGCGCAGAGCGCTTTGCTGCGTGCTGCTGATCACGGTCCTGTTCCTCCTGCTGTTTCCCGTGTTCGAGAAGCAGTCGGACAGAGCCTATGAGGACCCGCTGACCGGCGAGCCCTTCATTTCCCTGCTGTACCGGAGCAACTTCATTCAGTACAAATATCTGCGGGACCGGGCGGATCAGAAAAGCTGGTCGCTGGCGGATCTTTTCGTGCAGCCGGAGCTGATCGGGACCTATGATCTGGATGAGAGCATGGCCAGCTTAACGAGATCCTTCGACGTCCCTGCCGACGCGGTGCCGGATTCCGTCTCCCTGCAGAATTATCTGCGAACGGCCCGTGAGGACTCCCTGTCGGAGATCACGGCCTCCCGGGACGCTGTCTCCGAGCTGATCCGGTATCTGGATTATTATGCGGTGGACAGACGCACCGGCACCGCCATCGGCAACAGCGGCCTGATCGCCGGATATTTCGATATGGCGGACCGGGAAGGAGATCCGGATGTGCTGCTGGGCTCCTACAGCTGGTTCGTCCGCTTTTCCTATGACGGCTCCGGGAATCTGCAGCACTGCAGCGTGGGCTGCGGAAGCGATCCGGATGCCTTTCTGAAAAAGGTGGAGGCGCTGGGGCACGATCTTTCTTACGCCGATTTCGATGAAAACGGCCGTTCCTATGTGTCCTTTTACAACGCGGGGGCAAAAGAGCAGTATTATTATGAATTCAGTCTGACGGGGCCCGCGGATATGGATATCGTCTACGCCGTCAGCGCGGAACAGTATGACGACATCTTTACGGTCTCCGGCCTGTATCCGTTTACGGCAAACGGCAGCTATTATTTCATTCCCGACGTCAGGACCGCCAGACATGACAGCTATCTGCACGGCGGCGTGGTGGATGTTTATCTCTGTTTCCTGGCGCTGTCGTTCTGTGCCGGTGGGTTCTGCGTATTTTTCTGCAACCGCAGGAGGAAGGGCTCTTACGTGTATCAGGAGCTTCGGATCTGCAGACTGCCCTTAGAGGTCCAGCTCACGGCCGCCGTGATATTGCTGGCGCTCACCAGGACTGCGGTGGACCAGATCTGCGATTATCAACACGGCTGGTTCCTGCAGACGCTCAACGATCATCTGCTGGCGCCGCTCCATCTGAGCTGGCTGCGCTTCTTTCTCCTGGCCGGACTGCTGTTTTTCTGTTTTCTTACGGCTTTCACCATTGGGACCGTGGTGACGCAGATGCGCCCCCTGAAGCCTTGGCTGAAGGAGCGGAGTCTGATCTGCCGTTACTGGAGCCGTTGCGTGAGCTGGGGTCGGGATTTCTGGCGGGAGATCTCCAGCTTTGACATCGGCACCGATGCCAGCCGGATCACGCGCAGACTGGTCCTTTTGAACTTCGTCCTACTGTTCTTCATCAGCCTGTTCTGGTTCTGGGGCGTCATTCCGCTGGCACTGTATTCCGTCGTCCTCTATTTCGTGGCGAAGAAATATATCCGGGATGTCCAGGTCAAATATGAGGCCCTGCTGAAGGCCACGGGGGCCATCGCCGGCGGCGATTTCGACGTGGCCCTGTCGGAGGATTTCGGCGTGTTTGAGAGCTACAAAAACGAACTGCGGTCCATCCAGAAGGATTTTAAGCGGGCCGTGGACGAGGAGGTGAAGAGTCAGCGCATGAGGTCGGAGCTGATCACCAACGTGTCCCACGATCTCAAGACGCCGCTGACCGCCATCATCACCTATATCAATCTGCTGAAGGAGCCGGGACTCACGGAGGAGCAGCGGCAGGAGTACCTGAATACGCTGGATAAAAAGGCGGTGCGGCTGAAGGTGCTGATCGAGGATCTGTTCGAGGTGAGCAAGGCCAGCACCAACAACATCACGCTGCATTATGAACGCGTGGATGTGGGGAATCTGCTGCGGCAGGGCTGGCTGGAATACGAGGACCGCTTCCTGCAGAACGATCTCCAGGTCAAGTTCATCCTGCCGGAGCAGAAGGTTTATCTGATGCTGGATCCGCAAAAGACCTTCCGCATCATCGAAAATCTCTACATCAATGTGATCAAATATGCGCTTCCCGCCACCCGGGTCTATGTGACGTTAAAGGATCTGGAAACAGAAGCGGAGATCGAGATCAAAAACATTTCCAAAACGGAGCTGCTGGTAGCGCCGGAGGAGCTGACAGAGCGATTTGTGCGCGGGGACGGTTCCCGCAACACGGAGGGCAGCGGCCTGGGACTTGCCATCGCCAAGAGCTTTACGGAGCTGCAGCACGGCAGCTTCCGCATTCTGCTGGACGGAGATCTGTTCAAGGTGGTCCTGCGGTTCCGCAGAACGGCGCAGACGCCTCCGGAAGCGTGAGCGACAGGCGGCTGTCAAAAGATTCCGTACGGATTTCGGCGCGGCGCAGGCAGCGGTGTCTTTCTGCATTCCGGCATGCCCCTATAAGGTACAAAAAAGCTGCGGTCCTTTACGGCTCCCGCAGCTTCACCGTTTTCGCGGCCTTGCGCTTATTGTAATCCTGCATGGCGGCGTAGTGCTTCCTGGTGGTATTGACGTCCTTGTGTCCCAGCACATCGGCCACCAGGTAGATGTCGCCGGTTTCCTGATAGAGATTGCTGCCGTAGGTGCTGCGCAGCTTGTGCGGCGTGATCTTCTTGGTCGTGGTGACCAGAGAGGTATATTTCTTTACCAGATTTTCCACACTGCGGACGGCCATGCGGCGGTTCTGCAGCGACAGAAAGAATGCGTTTTCGTGGCCCTCCGCCGGGACGATGCGCCTGCGTTCCTCCAGATAGGAGAGCAGCGCCGCCTCCACTTCCTCGCCGAAATATACCACATCCTCGTAGCCGCCCTTGCGGTAAACCTTGACCGCCAGATTGTCGAAATCAACATCGTTCAGATCCAGCCCGACGCATTCCGAGACCCGGATCCCGGTGCCCAGGAGCAGCGTCAGCAGCGCCAGATCCCGCACCTTGGTCTTTTCGTGGAACTTCAGCTGGCTTTTGGTCATTTTCGTTCCGGCCTCCACCTGATCCAGCAGGACGGCCACCTCGTTGGGGTCCATCCGCACGATCTCTTTCTCGTGGAGCTTCGGAAGCGGCACCTTCTCCGCCACATTGGCGGCCGCCTTGCCGCTCTGGAAGTAGTAGTCGTAAAAGGTGCGCAGGGAGGCCAGCTTGCGCCGTTTGCCCCGGTCGTTGTTGGTGAACTCCTCGCCGTCCTTCTCATAGAGGGAGAGGAATTCCACATATTCCTCGATGTCGGCTTTTTCGATCCGATTCAGCACGTCCACCGTGATCTCCTGGATCGGAACGTTCCGGTAAAGCGGGTTCCGCTGCCGCAGGAATTCGAAAAAAACGCCCAGATCGTAGGCATAGGCGATCCGCGTCCGGGACTCCGTGATATCGGAGATGGCCTGAAAAAATTCCCGGCAGAAGGGCGGAAGCTGATCTGTCAGCTCCCGGAGCCGGAGGATATTGTTCCGGTTGACCGTTTCGTGGTAGCTTTTACTGTTTGGCATGATCGTTATCTTCCTTTTTGTCCGGCGCGGCCGGGAGCGGCCAGCCTGTGAGTCCGCCGGTGCGGATCGCCGTGAACATCCGGTCTTTGACGCCGGGCGTCTCCCGGTTCAGCTCTCTCAGCAGGTTCTTGACATATTCACGCTTCGTATTGCCGTCGGCGGGACAGGGGCTTTTGACCACGGGAACATGGTTTTTGTTGACGAAGCCGATGATGTCCGCCTCATTCATGTAAAGAAGGGGCCGGATCACGGTGAGCTGCGTCCGGTCCAGCCAGGTCACCGGCGCAAAGGTGTGGAACCTGCCCTCGAAGATCAGGGAAAGCAGCATGGTCTCCACCACATCGTCCTTGTGGTGCGCATAGGCGACCTTATTGCAGCCCGCCGCACGGATCGCATTGTTCAGCGCGCCCTTCCTCATCTTGGCACAGAGCGCGCAGGGATTGGATTCCCGGCGCTGCTCGAAGACGATGTCCGCGATCTCCGTGGGAACGATCGTATAGGGGACGTCCAGATCGCGGCACAGAGCCTCTATTTCGCCCAGATCCAGGTTCTGAAAGCCCAGGTCGACCGTCACCGCATGAATGGAAAACGGGTGCGGATAAAAGCGTCTCAGCGCGTTCAGGGCATAGAGCATGGTGAGGGAGTCCTTGCCGCCGGAGATCCCTACAGCGATCCGGTCTCCGTCCCGGATCATCTGATAATCGTCCACCGCCCGGCGGACATGGCTCAATACCTGCTGTAAATTCATAAAAAACCTCTTCCCTTTTGTACACTGATAATAGTATACTATTTTCAGGACAAAATTTCATTAAAAACATGCAGAAAAATCCTTTAAAATTCCATCCGCCCGGCAGGGGCCCATGGAGAGAGGGAGGCGATCGTTCTATGAAATTCCGCTGGGAAAAGAAATATCTGTACTGGGGTGTGACGGCCCTTCTGGTCATCATCGGCGGCATCAGCTTTTATTACCTGCTTTTTCACGGCGGTTCCTTCCGTTCCAACCTCCTGGCCCTTCTCGATATCGCGGCGCCCATCATCGACGGCATCGTTCTGGCCTATCTCATGTGGCCGATCCTGCATTTCATCGAACAGCGGCTGCTTTACCCCGTAAGGGACGCTCTGATCCGGAGATTTCCCGGTCTTGCCTCCTCGAAAAGGCGCCTGACGCGCGTCTGCCGCGGTGTGGGGATCCTGATAACGCTGGTCTTCGTGACCTTTTTGATCTACGGCTTCTTCCAGGTGGTCATCCCGCAGATCATCGCCAGCGTCAGCAGCATCATCAGACAGCTCCCGGAATATTTCAGAAATCTGACGAACTGGCTGGACATGATCCTTTCCAGCAATCCCGACCTGGAAAAAGCGGCGGGAGATATGGTCACGACCTATTCCGGCAGCTTTTATGACTGGCTGAACAACACGCTCATCCCGCAGATGAACACGCTGCTGCGCACGGTATCCGTGAGCATGATCAATCTCGCCAAGTTCCTCTGGGATCTGGTGATCGGCCTGATCATTTCCATCTACCTGCTTGCCAGCAAGGAGCGGTTTTTGAGTCAGGCGAAGAAAATGGTTTACGCCTTACTGGACACGAACCGCGCCAACGCGCTGACCGACAACGCGCGCCTGATCGACCGCACCTTCGGCGGCTTCATCAGCGGCAAGCTCCTGGATTCCTTTCTCATCGGCGTGATTGCCTTCATCAGCGTCAGCCTGCTGGGATTCCCGTATCCGATGCTCCTGAGCTTCATCATCGGCGTCACGAACATCATTCCCTTTTTCGGGCCGTTCATCGGCGCAGTCCCCTGTGCGCTGCTGATCCTGATGGTCAATCCGATGCAGGCGCTTTATTTCGTGATCTTCATTTTCGTCCTGCAGCAGTTTGACGGGAATATCCTCGGCCCCAGGATCCTGGGCAATTCCACCGGCCTCACCGGCTTCTGGGTCATTTTCTCCATCACCCTGTTCAGCGGCCTGATGGGCGTGGCGGGCATGATCCTGGGCGTTCCGGTCTTCGCCGTGTTCTATACACTGGTGCGCCGCAAGATCAACGGCAACCTGAAGCGCAAGGGGATGCCCGTGGAGACGGAGGCCTACACGGATCTGATGAAGGTGGACCGGAAAACGGGCAGGCTCATCCCCTTTGCGGAAGGAGAGGAGGGGCGCGGCCATTGGAGGCAGAAGATCAACCACACGCTTTCTGCCGGAGAAAAGGAGAGCGCGGTTTCTGTCGGGTCGAAGGAAAGTATGCCTTCCGCAGAAAAGGAGGGCAAGCCGTCTGCCGGGCGTACGCCTTCCGCTGGATCAAAGCAGAGTATGCCTCCTGCCGGGCAGAAGGAGAGTGCGCTTCCTGCCGGATCAAAGGAGCGCAAAGCCGGAAAAGGGCCTTCGGCAAAGCCTGACACAGAGCTCGGAAAACAGCGTGGAAAACTGCCCGAAGGACAGCCAGGAGGACCGGAAAAGCGGCGCTGAGAGCCTTGTTGGGCATCGATAGGATATTATATTGTCAATTTAGAAAGTTCGCATATTGTTAAAAAATTAACATATCGAAATAACGGCAGGAGAGTGCCGGTAAAGAAGAAAACCGGAAGAAAATGCGTGTTTTTTCCTTTTTTTCGATGCACTCGGGGAGGGACCATGAAATTCGTCATTCAGCGCGTACGGCAGGCCCAGGTCGAGATCGACGGCGGGATCTTTTCACAGATCGGCCGCGGGTTCCTCGTCCTGACCGGTATCTGCGACGCGGATACGCAGGCCACGGCCGAGAAAATGGTGAAAAAGCTCATCGGCCTGCGCATTTTCGAGGACGCACAGGGCAAAACGAATCTGAGCCTGAAGGATGTGGACGGCCAGCTGCTCATCGTGTCTCAGTTCACGCTTTATGCCGACTGCAGAAAGGGAAAACGTCCGTCCTTTGTCCGGGCAGGTTCCCCGCAGCATGCCCAACAGCTTTACGATCAAATTATAGATTTATGCAAAAAAGAAATCCCGGTCGTGAACACCGGCGTGTTCGGCGCGGATATGAAGATCACGCTGACCAATGACGGTCCGTTCACGGTCGTCCTGGATTCCGCCGAGCTGGGCGTATAAAAACCTGCGGACCGATTTCGATGGTCCGCAGGCCTCTTTTTATGCGCTAACTATTCGTTAAACTATGCTTTTGCGCATAGTTCCATGTGCTTCCGCACAGGAAAAAACCACTGCTGTCCCGCCGCGCGGCGTTCTCAAATGTGAGCTGGCAATTAGCATTTATAACGTGATCCCGCATCTGCCATCAAGGTCCGCCGCCGGACATCCTCACAGCGGACGGCCGAGAACCGGAAAAACCGCGGGCGGAAACGGCAGGCAGTTTATTTCCCGCGTTTCTCAAAGTCCTCAACGATCTGAACGATCAGCTTCACCGTGCCATCCTCGCCGAGAACGGAGCTGCTCAGACAGAAATCATAGCTGTCCGCGCGTCCCCATTTCTTGGAGGAATAATAATTGTAATAGCTCTGGCGCTGTTTGTCCTTCTTCACGCACATATCCCGCGCCTTATCCTCGCTCAGATCGTAGCGCTGCATGATCCGCCGGACCTTCGCGTCCTCTTCCCCGTAAATGAACAAGTGAATGCAGTTCTTAAAGTCGTGGAGCGCATAGTCCGCACAGCGTCCGACGATGACGCAGGGCCCTTCGGATGCGATCTTTTTGATCGTATCGAACTGCGCCAGGAACACCTTGTGGCTGATGGGCATATCCATGAAGGAAGACGCATTGTATCCAAAGGAATAGGTATCCATCACCAGATTGTAAAGGAAGGAATTGGTGGGCCGCTCGTCGTGATTCTTGATCATTTCCTCACAGAATCCGCTCTCCTTGGCGACGCGCGTCAACAGCTCCTTATCGTAATAAGGAATGTCGAAATGCTTCGCGACCTTCTCTCCGATCTCCCTGCCGCCTGAACCGAACTGCCGCCCTATCGTAATGATCGTATTCATACTGCCATCCCCTTTCTTTTTCAGATAATAACTGCCGCCCCTCAATCATTGTCGCAATGTTATTATATATTGTTATTATATACAACACCACACGCCATTTCAACCTTTTTTTGTAAAAAGTATACAGTGATCATCCGCCGCGTCCAAACGCCGCAGGGCCTTGTCTTCGATGCTGGATTCCTTTTCCGGACACGCTCGCGCTCGAGAAAAACGCAGCGGTTCTAAGCTCAGCGGCGTCCTGACGGACTTGCTTCACTAAGAACCGGCGTTTTTCTAACGTCCGGGAAAATGGAATCCAGCATCGAAGACAAGGCCCTGCGGCGTTTGGACCGGTTTATGCCAAAGACGCCAGCTGTTCCGGTCCGATCCCGGCGGCGAAATAAAAGGCCGCGATCTGGGAGCGGGAGGAAAACTCTTCCGTGCGAAGGAGCTCCCGCACTTCCTGTCTCGTATAGAAACGCGCCTGGATCTGCTCATTTTCGGAGGTGTGGTCGGCGAACTCTCCCTCCGCCTCGACGAAGGCGATATACGTCTTGGTATCGGAAAAGCCCACCGCGGAAAAGGAAGGAGGCAGGAGCGCGAGAAGGCGTTTTACGCGCAGTCCCGTCTCCTCATACAGTTCTCTTCGGATGCACTGCTCTATGCTCTCTCCCGCTTCCGTCATCCCGGCGCAGAGGTTGAAGATCTCCCGGTTGATGCTCAGGCGGAATTCCCGCAGGAGGAGCATTTTATCCCCCTGAAAGGCGACGATGGACACGCCGCTGACCTGACGGCCCAGATCTTCCGGCGTTTTCAGTTCTTTCCGGCTGACGATCTCGTAGGTTTTGCGCTTCCCGGCCTTATTTTCATAGGACAGCTCGTAGTTCTTCAGATATCTGCCGTCCCGCACCTTCTGCAGTCCCAGAAATTTCATTTCGGCCTTCCTTTCATCGTGAATCTTCCTGGCCGCGGCGCAGCGCGCCGAGCTGTTCGGCCAGCGGTTTCCGCCGCTTCTGACGCGTGATCTCCACCAGCCCCAGAGGGGTCATATCCACCACCCGCACCGGCACCGGATCCCGGCTGCAGAACCGGCGGAGCAGGGAAAGGATACGTTCCCCGTTTTCCGCGCGTTCCATATTGATGAAGTCCACCAGGATCATGCCGGAAAGACGCCGGAGCCTGAGCTGTCTGGCCACTTCCTCCGCGGCCTCCTCATTGATCCGCAGAAAGGTCTCCTCCGTGCATTTTCTGCCGGTATATTTTCCGGTGTTCACGTCGATGACCGTCATCGCCTCCGTGGGCTCGATCACCAGATAGCCGCCGGATTTCAGCCATACCCTGGGAGAAAGGGCCTCATCCAGCTTCCCGGACAGCCCGTACAGGGCGGCCAGAGAAAGGGCAGGATCCCGGTAAAATTCCAGAGCCGGGGAAACCGGCTGTGCCGCTTTGCGTCCGGAAAGTGCCTCGTGTTCGGAAAGCGCCGTTTCGCATTCAGAGGGTGCCGCATCGTGACCGGAAGACGCCGCGCCGCCGGACCCATCCTCCGACCGGACGCCGCCCCCGGCTCCCGGATCATGCGCCAGCCAGCCCGAAACGGCCGTATACGCCTCCATATCGTCAGTGACGATCTTGTCGGGCCTGTGCGCGTGCTCCTCCAGCACGGTGAGGTATTCCGGCGGCTGCTGGGACAGCAGGGAAAAAACGGTCCTCGTTCTGCCGATCTCCAGAATGCGGGACGCCTTTCCGAGAAGGGCCTTCGCCTCCCGGCAAAGCAGGTCCGCGGCCTGAGACGCGGCTTCCGTCCGCACCACCAGCGTCATCGTCTCCGGCACAGAAACCTCTGTCAGCGCCTGCCGGAGACGGCCCTTTTCCTCCGCGGAGAGCTTGTGAGAATACCGGACGCCCCCGCCCGCGCCGATGAAGACGGCAAAATACCGGCCCGCCAGGGAAAGATCCGCGGAAAGCACGGGATCCTTGGTCTTCACCGCATCCTTTTTGACCTGTACCAGCACCTCATCGCCGGAATGCAGCCGTCCGTCTCCGGCCCGGTTGGTCAGGATCGGATGTCCGGCATCCGCCAGGGGCAGAAAACAGGTCTGTCCGCCCGCGATCTCCACAAAGGCCGCTTCGATGTTCTTCAGGACGTTCTTCACCTTTCCCACATAGATGTTTCCGAGCAGGGAGCCGTCCCCGGAAAAAGGAAATACCTCTGTCAGCCGCCCGTCCTCCAGCCAGAAACCGGTCAGATACCTCTCCGGCGTCCCGCGGCCTGCTCTGCCCCGATCCGCCTGCGGGCGGACCGTGCCGTAGTCGAATTCCGTGATCACATATGTCGTACTCAAAACGCTTCTCCCACCTCGTCCAGCGGGATCAGGCCCGCTTCTTCCCCGGAACGGGTATAGATCTCCAGCCGGACGATCTGAAAGGCATTTTCCTGCTCGGACGCGCCCGCAAACCGCAGGAACTGCTCCGTCACAACGGAAGGACGGATATTGCCCGCGCTGCTGGCGTCCACGGTGAATACCAGCGCGCCGTCCTCAATCCCCAGGGAATAGATGCCGGGACGGATATTGACCTCAGCGGTTCCCCGCTTCGTCTCCTTCCGGATCAGGATCTCCTCCCGCGCCAGAAACGCGGCGCATTGACCGATATAGTCATCGAAACTCCTGCTCCGGTCCCGGAAAACCGCCGCATAGGACGCGGCGGCCACGCTGGCCATGGCGTTGCCCGCCGTCTTCTGCAGCGCCTTTACGGAAAGGATGTCGATGCCATAGGGACAGGCATTCTGCAGGCGGCGCTTCATATCCTCAGCGCCCTGCTGGGAATTCACTTCAATGTCCATGTATTCCCCCAGACTGCACAGCCCCACGCCCAGGGGTGCCGCGAAGGTCATCACCTGATGGGGTGAAAAACCGGCGGAATAGGTCACGTCGATGCCCGCCCTGCGGATGACCTTCTGAAAGAAACGCATGATATCCAGATGGCCGATGAAGCGCAGCGGCCCGTACTTTGAAAATTTGATGCGGATCTTCATACCGGGCCTCCTTTTCTTTCAAAGCAGACGCCTCCGCCGAACCGGGCCGCGCCGCAACCCTGACATTCCATGCGGCAGTTGGGCGTCGTTTCTTCCCGCTGCGCCCGCTCCCATTCCCGCCAGAGAAACTCCTTTTTCACGCCGCAGTCCAGGAAATCCCAGGGAAGGATCTCGTCCTTGCGCCGTTCTCTGGTCGTATAAAAGGCGGGATCCAGCCCGCACTGCGCAAAGGCCTCCAGCCAGAGCTCATATTGAAAATGCTCGCCCCAGGCGTCGTAAAGACAGCCTTTTTGATAGGCCGCCAGGATCACGTCCGCCACTCTCCTGTCCCCTCGGGCCAGCACGCCCTCCAGCACGCTGACATCGGCCTCATGCCAGTTGTATTTGATCCGCTTCTGGTTGAGCTGTTCCCGCACGGACTGTTTGGTCAGCGCGGCCTTCTCCAGAAACTGCTCCTTGGTGCACATTCCGGCCCACTGAAAGGGCGTAAAGGGTTTGGGAATGAAAAAAGAGGTGCTGGCCACGATCTGCACCGGGCCATTCCGCTTTTCCTTCGGCACCGTCTCGTAATACAGCGCCGCGATTTTGTTGCACAGCGCCGCGATCCCGCGGATATCCTCTTCGGTCTCCGTGGGCAGTCCCAGCATGAAATAGAGCTTCACCCGGCTCCAGCCCCCTTCGAAGGCCAGCGCCGCGCCGTGCAGGATATCCTCTTCGGTCAGCCCCTTGTTGATCACGTTCCGAAGGCGCTGACTGCCTGCCTCCGGCGCAAAGGTCAGACTGCTCTTTTTCACGTCCTGCACCTTTCCCATCACATCCAGGGAAAAGGCGTCGATGCGCAGGGACGGAAGGGAAATGTTCACCTTTTTCTCCCGGCAGGTTTCCATCAGGAAATCCACCAGCTCCTCCAGCCGGGAATAATCGCTGGAGCTCAAGGAATTCAGGGAGATCTCTTCCTGCCCGGTCTGCTCCAGCATGGCAATCGCGTATTCCTTCAGGGATTCCAGGCTTTTTTCCCGCACCGGGCGGTAGATCTGCCCCGCCTGGCAGAAACGGCAGCCCCGGATGCAGCCCCGCTGGATCTCCAGCACCACCCGATCCTGCGTCACCTTGATATAGGGGACCAGCGGTTTGGCGGGATAAGGAACGTGGTCCAGATCCATGACCACTTCCTTGCGAATGACTGCCGGAACGCCCTCCTGCGTGGGAACGAAGGAAGCGATGGTCCCGTCCGCGTGATAGGCGACGGCATAGAGGGAAGGCACATAGATGCCGGGGACCTCTCGCGCGGCCCGGAGCAAAAACGTCTGCCGTCCGCCGCCTGCCGCCCGGTTTTCCTTATAAAGATCCAGGAGCTGCCGGTAGGCGGTCTCCCCTTCCCCGATGTAGAACAGGTCAAAAAAGGGCGCGATGGGCTCCGGATCATAGGCGCAGGGGCCGCCGCCGATGACGATGGGCACGTCCTCTCCCCTGTCCGCGGCCAGCAGCGGAATGCCGGACAGATCCAGCACCTGCAGGATGTTGGTATAGCACATTTCATATTGGAGGGTGATGCCCAGAAAATCGAAGTTCCGGACGGGCTCCTGGGACTCCAGCGCAAAAAGCGGGATCTTCCGCTCCCGCATGATCTGGTCCAGGTCCACCCAGGGCGAATAGACCCTCTCGCACCAGACGTCCTCATACCGGTTGAACATATCGTAAAGGATCTGGATGCCTAAGTGGGACATGCCGATCTCATAGACATCCGGAAAGCACATGGCAAACCGCACGGCCACCCTGCGCTTGTCCTTGATGACGGCGTTGATCTCCCCGCCGATGTATCGGGCCGGTTTTTCCACGGACATCAGGATGTCGTCGGACAGCGCCAGCCTGTTTTCAAAATCAGGTAACTGCATGGATCTCCTCTCACTTCTGCGAAGTTGTGTTCAAATTGTTCTGCACAGGTTATTTGGATTATGGTGACTGCTCAATCCTCCAGAATTCTAAAAGGGAATTGATCAGTTCAGGATCAGGAAGCGCACCTAATGCACCTTTTCTGTATTTTTCCATAATATCCGTCGTATCACGAATCCCCTGCTGTGCTGTAAAATCAGCTAATGAATACACATATACGCCTTCTTCATCTTTATGGACGAACCAAATCTGCTCTTTCCGAAACATACGCCTGCAATCCATCAGATTGATATCATGTACTGTGAAGATCAACTGAGCACTGCTGTTCAACTCGTTATTAAACATGGCAACAATTGCACGAGTTAATTTAAAATGAATACTACTGTCAAGTTCATCCACTACTAATATCCTTCCCTGTTCCAAGGCTTCCACAATATAACTCGCCAACGCGGCGATTTTCTTTGTACCCGTAGAATCGAACAGCAAACTTGGAACGGGAACTCCTTTATATGTGGAGACAAGACGGATTTGGTCCATCACCTGTTCCGGGATGTCCAATGCTTTTTCTTCTGGCCTTTCCTCCTTTTTGTGAATATCCAGAGGAATTTTATCTGCGTCTACATACTCAAAATTGTCCAAATAGAGATCCGCATTTTTTATAAATTCCACGACCTTTTGCTGCAGCCGATTCTTATTCTTCATCAATTCAATTGTTTTTTTCATCGGAATATTATTCATATTAATGAGATCAATTTTCTCTGCAAATCCGGAAATAATACTCCTCATTTCCGCAATATGCTGGAACCTGCCGGCATCAACCATATAACAGAGCAGGCTGTTTTTGCCAACCATCGGAATCATTCGTATCAATTCTTCGTCTACGCAGTAATACTCCTCTTTTCGGCTGTCGCTAAGCAACCAGATCAGTTCTTTTTCATTTCCATATTGATCCTTAGAGATATCAGCGAATTTTTCATAGATAAATTCTTCCTTCTCAGAGTCGTACATAAAATCATAAGCATATTTCTTGCCGTTGGCCAAAAAAGTAACTCCCAATTCACAAACAGGATTTTTTGAAAAGATGTTTGGCATCAGACTTGTCTCTTTATTCAATAAAATCTGCCTGATGGCACGAAGACATTTTACCAGACATGTTTTTCCTGCATTATTGGGGCCGTAGATACCAACCGCTTTTAAAACATTAAAATGATTCTCCCTATGCACATTAGAAGCGAACTTTTTGTTCCGCATATCTGCCTCCATCGAAAGTGCGATCTGATCTTCGAAGGAGAAACAGTTTTTCACCCTTATTTCTATTATCATGAAGAGACCTCCCTGTTTTATTTCATACTACTATTATATCAGATAATATTTTTTATGCAATATATTTTCATAAAAAATATTTTTAAATATCTCATTTCCCATAGTAAAGAAATAAAAGGCCAATCTTTTCTTTGCCTAAATCCTTTTTCATGCATGAACCTGGGGCTCTTCCAATAAGATATAGCAGGTGTTTCTATCGTGCGAAGCATATAGATTAACATAATATTATTATGTAAATTCATAGTGTGTGAATCGTCAATCGCAAAAATGATCAAGATTGTCAAAACGGCGGATGCCGCCTTTCTAAAAACGGAGGGAACGAATATGACCGAACTGGAGCGCAGACTGAAGCTGACCCGATTCCTGCGGGAAGAAAACGCGGAGAACCGAGTCAGAATGAAGAACCGGGAAGAAATCCTGTACGGCAGCGGAAAACCGTTGGATCCCCAGGAGCTTCCGCTGGTCTATGAGGGCTACCTGAACGAAACGGGATATGTGCCGGACGCGCCCTCTCCCGCCCGCTCCAGCTTCCGCCTCCGGGCCGCCCTGGCCCTGCTCCTGCTGGGGCTCGTGGTCTACACGGACCAAAAAGGGACGAACATCGCCGGACAGAACGTGAGCACATTGATCAGACAGCAGCTCTCCGTTTCCATGGAGGATAAGCTGCTGGAATTTGCGGAGGGGTGGCAAAGATTGAGTGGGCGATAAGAGACAGCAGCTAACACAGGAAGGATTTGATCTTTTCTCCGTCGGCATAGCCTTTGTCATAAAGCCGTTTCATGTTTGCCGGATCACGGGACAGCGTACTGACGCCGCAGGTGTCATCCGGCGCAACGATCAGCGCCTTTCCCTGTTTTGCATATTCCTGTGCCAGCGCAACGCCCTCATTGTATCGGTTCGCTCTTTGCCGCAGCTTTTCCGCCGCATTGGGATATCTTCTGCGGATCAGGGCGGCCAGCTTTTCATCCCGCCCGGAGGTTCGAAGAACACTTTCCGGTCTTGTAAGCAATACAACGATGCGGCCGCATCCGGAGGCAAACGCTTTTTCCAAGGGAATCGGATCGACGATCGCTCCGTCATAATACGGTGTCCCCTGAATGAAATAGGGTCTGCAGACAAAAGGGATCGACGAGGACGCTTTAAACGCGCTGTAATCATCCTGCCGGATATCCCGCTTATCAAAATACTTTGCCTCGCCGGTTTCGGCATTCGCCGCGACCACGATGAATTCCATCGGATTCTTCCGCAGAGCATCATAGTCAAGCGGATATTCCCCGCCGTGGTCGCTGAGTGTGCTATAGACATAGTCCATATCGATAAAGGATCTTTTTCGTATGAAATTTCCCACACTCGCGTACTGCTTTCTGAGTCCGTATTCCGTATAAAAGGTAAAATTGCGTCCCCTTTGACCGGCGATAAAGGAAGCGAGATTCGCGCTCCCGGCCGATACGCCGATCCCGAGGTCAAATTGAATCTTCTGATCCAGACAGCAGTCCAGCACTCCGCAGGCATAAACTCCCCGGAATCCGCCTCCTACATCTATAATACCGGTTTTCACAGTATACCGCCTCCGCATCCGTTACGTCTTACAGGAACAACTCGTTTTCTTTTCTGACAGAGCAGGCTTTTTTGATCGCCAGGGCCGCTGCGGAAACCATCAGCCCGTTGACCTTCCGTGCGTTTTGCGGGCACAGCTTCGTGCAGCGCATACAGGAGATGCACTTTTTAGAGTCCGCCGTAAATCGGACGGGATCGATCGCCTGAACGATGCACTTAGAGCCTTTTTTGCATCAGGCTGATACAGTCGGCCAGCGTTTTCTCCGCAAGTGCGCGGGAAAAGCTATCTTCTATCTCCGTGAACATATCGGTCAAAACCGGTTTGATATGCCGCCCGACGATACATTCGTCGCTCGGATTCTGATGGAGGTCAAAAATACGGGGCGTTTCCGTTTCATTGACTGCCTGATAGATCTGAAGGAGCGTAAGCGCCTCCGCTTTCGGTTTTAATGTAAAGCCGCTGACGCCGCGGCGGCTTTCCACGATGTCCTTCTTCTTGAGAAGGCCGATGATCCTCCGAATATAGCTGGCGTTGGTCCCGACACTGGCGGCGATTTCCTCCGAAGTGAGGGGCCTCACGGATTCGGAAATCAGGATCAGCGTATGAATGGCGGAAGAAAATCTGGTATCCATCAGCGGTTCCCCTCATAGGTCACGATATACTCCGTCTGATCGTCCGTTCCCAGTCCCGGATCTTCTGCGGCAAAACGCCCGATGGCCCCGGCTTCCTTTAATGTCAGATCAAAATGGGCGAGCGCAATCCCGATATCTACTTTCTGGATATCCCCGAGCGGATTGTTTTGCATGGCTTTTGTCTTTTTTTCATAGAAATGCACCCTGTCCCCGCAGACGACCGCTCTCCAGGGCTGCCTGTTCCCGGCAGAAGGCGCAAGCCGGGCCATTTCCAGCGCATCCCGAAAGATACCGGCCCTTTCCGGGCTTAAGCTCTGCGCAAAGGAGTTTTCAAAAAAGAGGGTATCAAAAGGAAGACGCTCATCGGCCCGGATCCCTTTTCTCATCAGCTTTTCCCGGACGGACTGCTTTTTGGCAGGGTAACCGACAGGACTCGCGACCGGCATGACTTCCGTGTTCCCTACCTCCATCGCTTTCTCAAAGGCGATGCGGCTGATCGTTGCGGCGAGCATTACAGTACCGATCCCCAACGACTCCGCAAACAGGCAGAATTTTTCAAAGCTGTATCCACAGGCGATTTCAGACTGCGGAACACGGCTGACCTTCGCGGCAACATAGGTATCCGCTCCGATGATCACGGAGCTGGCCAGGCCGTATTCTTTCGCTTCGAGAACCCGGAACTCGATCGGAATGTGAAATGGATTGTCCACTGTTTTGAGAAACGCATCCAGCTTCTGTCTGTCTTCAGAACGAAGAGGCGCTTCGCTGAAGGTTC
>CANRMT010000006.1 GCA_947631815.1 uncultured Eisenbergiella sp. | reverse complement strand
ATCATCTTGACCACATCATAACCATCTTGGTCATGATGATTATCATCTTTTAACAATTTCAAATATTTATCACACGCCCTGCAAAGCACCATAACGCCCGACCTGCTTATATTATATTCCGGCAGCGGACCGTCATATCTGGCACAGGCTTCTTTGATCTTATCAAATCCGCGTCCCCATGCTTCGATCATTCCGCTCATGAAAAAGACATTTGCCAGTTTGGGATTATAAGGTTTTGAGGAATGTTTCATAAACAGCTTGTCCGTTGAATCCAGACCTTCCGGCATCTCCCCATCATTCCAGATATAGATCTTATCTTCATACACGCTGATCTGGATTGGATTACAAGCACTGTAATCCTTATGAACGATAGCATTCAGCAGGATTTCCCGAAAAGCATCCTGATGAAACATAAACTGCTCCACCCGCTGGATTCCCTCATAAGTGATCAACGCCTTCATGTATTTCGTATATACCAGATCAACCGTCTTGTCCACCTGCTCGATCAAAGAACCATGAACTTCGTCCTGATACCTTAAATCTGCATCAGACTGATCAAAATAACCTATTTTCACATAGGCACCGGTTACCCACTTTTCCGGATCTTTATAAAATGCCAGCATGGCCGCCCGGATCAGGTAACCGTCCTCATCAAATAAGTGCAGATTATCCAGAAGAATAGAATCTTCGACTCCCGTTTCTTCCGGTGTCAGTCTGCCGCGCCTTACCGCTTTCTCTTTAAATAATTCTATCGCTTCCTGTTTTAAATCCTCGACCTTCAATTTCGGAATCGGCATACCGTCCCATGTCCTGCCCTGGGCTTTCAAAAGTGCTTTATCCAACTCTTTTCCGGTAATTGTTCTCATAGTGCTGCCGGAGCGATAAAAATACTTGCCATGATAACTGATGAGCGAGGGATACTTTTCCACAATAATTTCAATATACTGCAGATCACCCTCATATAGCAGATTGACATCTGCTACAATGCCCATTGTATCTGTAATCTTGTTGGGAATGACTTCCAACAGTTTTCTGCTGTCCTTATCACTTATGCCTACAACATCACCGTCATTATTTTTGCCGATATAAAGCGTTCCGCCGTATGCGTTTGCATAGCCGCAGATCCATTCCAAATATTCATCATGCCATGATTCTTTCCATTCTATTGTTTGATGTTCCGGCATCGAGTTACCTGCTTTCTGTTTACTACTCCAGTTCTATTGTCCCCGGCGGCTTGCTCGTCAGATCATACAGCACCCGGTTGACCCCCTTGACCTCGTTGATGATCCGATTCATGACCTTAGACAGCACCGCGTACGGAATCTCCGCCGCCTCCGCCGTCATGAAATCGGAGGTGATCACCGCCCGCAGGGCCACCGCGTAATCGTAAGTCCGCTCGTCGCCCATGACGCCCACGGACCGCATATTGGTCAGGGCTGCAAAATACTGGCCCAGCCCCTTGTCGCATCCGGCCTTTGCCAGCTCCTCGCGGTAGATGGCGTCCGCGTCCTGCACGATCCGCACCTTGTCCGCCGTCACCTCGCCGACGATCCGCACGCCCAGGCCGGGGCCCGGGAACGGCTGGCGGTACACCAGATATTCCGGGATACCCAGTTCCAGACCGGCCTTTCGCACCTCATCTTTAAACAGAAGGCGCAGCGGCTCGATGATCTCCCGGAATTCCACATGGTCCGGCAGGCCGCCCACATTGTGATGGGACTTGATGACCGCGGATTTCCCCAGACCGCTCTCGATCACGTCCGGATAGATGGTCCCCTGCACCAGGAAATCCACCGCGCCGATCTTTTTCGCTTCCTCTTCAAAAACGCGGATGAATTCTTCTCCGATGATCTTACGCTTCTTCTCCGGCTCCGATACACCGGCCAGCTTTTCGTAAAAACGCTGCTGCGCGTTGACGCGGACGAAATTCAGATCATAGCTGCCGCCGGGACCGAACACGGCTTCCACCTCGTCCCCTTCGTTTTTGCGCAGCAGACCGTGATCCACAAAAACGCAGGTGAGCTGTCTGCCCACGGCCTTTGACATGAGCACCGCCGCCACGGAGGAGTCCACGCCGCCGGAGAGGGCGCAGAGCACCCTGCCGTTCCCGACCTTTTCCCGGATCTGCCGGATCGTGGTCTCCACAAAGGATTCGATCTTCCAGTCGCCCTTACAGCCGCAGACCTTATAAACAAAATTGGAAAGCATTTTCATCCCTTCACGGGTGTGCATCACCTCGGGATGGAACTGCACCGCGTAGAGCCTTTTCGCCGCGTTCTCCATGGCTGCCACCGGACAGACCGGCGTATGCGCCGTGACCGCGAAATCTGCCGGAGCCTGTTCGATATAATCCGTATGGCTCATCCAGCAGATCGTTTTTTCCGATACATTTTCAAAAAGGACGGAGGAGGTGTCCACATCCACCTCTGTTTTGCCGTATTCGCTGACGGGAGCGGTCTTCACGCTGCCCCCCAGCATATAGGCCATGAGCTGGGAGCCGTAGCAGATGCCCAGGATCGGGATGCCCAGCTCGAACATTTCCTTCGGGCACCTGGGCGAATCGTCGCCGTAAACGCTGTTTGGTCCGCCCGTAAAAATGATCCCTTTCGGGTTTCTTTCCTTTATTTCCTCCAGGCTCATCGTGCACGGCTGCACCTCGCAGTAAACATTGCATTCCCGCACCCGCCTGGCGATCAGTTGGTTGTACTGCCCGCCGAAATCCAAAACCAGAACCAGTTCTCTTTCCATCCCTTTTCTCCTCAGTGTAAAACGTTCTTCCGCCGTCAGGTATGTTTTTTCCGAAAATTCCGGTATGCCCATAAGAGCTTATAATACGCCATAAAAAACAGGGTGGACCTCTGCTGCATGGCGATCAGTTTTTTCTCCTCCGCATGCACCCGTTCCCGGTAGTAGGCGTTTTCCTGAAAATCCGGAAACGCCGCGCGCATCTCGTCCCCCATTTTTTTGACAAAGCGGACGGACTTGGGACCGCCGCCCACCATATAGGAAAACAGCGTGTTCACATAGAACAGCACCGTGAATTCAAAACAGATCTCCGGCCGGTATTTCTCCAGATAACCGAACCGCTCCGCTTCCCGCAGAAGCCCGCGCCCGGCCTCCATCCGGTCCTCGCAGCGTTCCCTGGAAACGGTATGCACCGTGGAGCCGCCGTGCTGATAATAATAATACATGGGCTCCGGGATATATTCGTAATGCTTCGCGTGGAGCATCACCGAAGCGCCGATGGCGTTGTCCTCATAAAAAATGTGCTCCGGAAAACGCAGCCCGTCTTCCATGAAGATCTCCCGACGGTATACCTTCACCACCAGGCTGCCGCCGTCCAGGATCAGGGAGCGGTACTTTTCCTCCGTCAGCACGCCGCTCTGCTCCGGGCTTCCGTTGGGCACCGGCTTCCCGATCTTCATGCTGTGCTCATCGGTAAGGTGATAATCGCAGCCCACCATATCCGCGCCGGTCTCCTGCGCCTTTCGCAGAAGCTTCTCGTACATGTCCGGCGTGATCCAGTCATCGCTGTCGATAAAACCGATCCACTCGCCCCGCGCCAGGGACAGGCCGATGTTCTTCGCGCCTCCCTGCCGCCTGTTCTCCGGCGACGCCGCGGCCCGGAACATCCCCGGATACTTCCGCTCATACCGCTTCAGAATATCCAGCGACGCGTCCGTGGACGCATCGTCCACCGCGATGATCTCATAATCCTCCACCGTCTGATGCACCAGAGACTCCAGACAGTATTCCAGCTTTCCGTCCGCGGCCATATTATAGACCGGCACAATGATGCTCAGCTTCATGCCGCGCCTCACTTTCTCGGGCAACGGCCAACCGTCAGGAAAGCGAAACCGGGACCGGCGGGCTGGGCAGGGGCGCATATCCCTTGTCCCGGACCGTTATAAATGCGCCGGTACTTACGCCGCGTCCTTTGCGGCGTTACGTACCGCTGCGCATTTATCCGAGCGAAAGCGTGTCCGGGAAAGGGATATGCGCCCCTGCCCAGCCCGCCGGTCCCGGTTTCGCTTTCCTGACGGTTGGCCGTTGTCACACTTTACAGGTTCATTTCCTTCAGACGACGGCGGATATCCTCTACGGAAAGCCACTCGGTGTTGCTGCCGGAGCTGTAGGAAAAGCCCTCCGCCACCCGCCTGCCGCTCAGATCGGGCTGCTGTTTGTTGTTCCAGGTCAGCTGCGGATAGACGATGAAATGCCGGTCGTATTCAAAGGTCGTGCCGGAATCCTCGGGCGTCACCATGATCTCGTGCAGCTTTTCGCCAGGGCGGATGCCGATCTCCTCGATCTCACAGCCCGGCAGCATGGCCTCCGCCAGATCGGTGATCTTGAAGGAAGGGATCTTGCTGATGAAGGTTTCGCCGCCTTTGGCCTCCTCCAGCGCCTTGATCACCAGCTGTACGCCCTGCTCCAGGCTGATCCAGAAGCGGGTCATGCGCACATCGGTGATGGGCAGCTTCGTACCGCCGTTTTCTATGATGTTCCGGAAGATCGGAATGATGGAGCCGCGGCTGCCGGCCACATTTCCGTACCGGACGATGGAGAAATTCACGTCCTTATTTCCCACATAAGCGTTGGCCGCGATGAACAGCTTGTCGCTGACCAGCTTGGTGCCGCCGTACAGGTTCACCGGATTGACCGCCTTGTCCGTGGAAAGCGCCACCACCTTCTTCACACTGCCGTCCAGCGCCGCCTCGATGACGTTCATCGCGCCGTGGATATTGGTCTTGATGGCCTCATGCGGATTGTATTCGCAGGCAGGCACCTGCTTCAGGGCCGCCGCATGCACCACGTAGTCCACGCCCACGAAGGCTCTGCGCAGCCGCTCCAGATCCCGCACATCCCCGATGAAAAAGCGCAGTCTGTCCGCATACTGCTTAAACTCATCCTGCATCATCCACTGTTTGAACTCGTCCCGGGAGTAAATGATGATCTTTTTCGGATCGCAGTGCTCCAGCACGTATTTGGTGAAGCACTTTCCGAAGGAACCGGTCCCGCCCGTGATCAGTATCGTTTTGCCATCCAGAATCATAAGATTATCTCCTTATCGTTCATACCCGTCAGTTCCTGACAGCTTATCATATCATACGTTCCGCCCGTTTGCAAACCGCATTTTGCCATAATCCGCTGTGGCCGTCCCATCCGCCGTCCGAGCGCCCTCCGGGAAACGCCCCGGCCGAATCCGACGCCGCATGGGGACATTCCTTTTCCGGACACGCTCGCGCTCGGAGAAAAGCACAGCGGTTCTAAGCTCAGCGGCGTCCTGACGGACTTGCTTCGCTAAGAACCGGTGCTTTTCTAACGGTCCGGGAAAATGGAATGCCCCATGCGGCGGCGGATTCGGCCGGGGCGTTTCCCGGAGGGCGCTCGGATGGCGGATGGACTAAGCCTCCCGCGGTGCGCTCATATCGGTGTACATGTCCAGCAGCGCCACCGTCTCGCTGGCGGGCCGTCCGTAGGCGTTGCAGCAGCGGTGGGAAACCTCCTTGCTCCCCGCCTTTCCCGGCGCCATTTCCACGCTCATGCGGCTGGCGCCCAGGTTTGTCTCGTTATCCAGATGCTTCAAGATATCGGCGATCAGTTCGTCTTCCGTCATCGCTCTTCTCCTCTCCGAAGATCCGCTTCTCTGCGGGATTTCCTCACAGCTTCTTTTCACACCAGGCGTTCAGCGGACATTCCCCGCATTTCGCCTTTCGGGCCGTGCAAATGCTCCTGCCGTGGTAGATCAGCTGAAAATTGATCCGATTCCAGTGATCCACGGGCAGCACCTTCATCAGCTCCTGCTCCACCTCCGCGGGATTTTTCCCGGACGCCCAGCCCAGACGTCTGGAAATGCGGAACACATGGGTGTCCACCGTCACGCCGGGGATCCCGTAGGCATCCGCCAGAAACAGCGTGGCCGTTTTTCTCCCCACGCCCGCCAGCTGCAGCAGCTCATCGATGGTCTTCGGCACCTCTCCGCCGAATTCCTCCACGATCTGCGTGCAGCATTTTTTCATATTTGCGGCCTTGTTTTTGTACAGCCCGACCGACCGGATATACCGCTCGATCTCCTCCACCGGCGCGTCCGCCACGTCCTGCGCCGTCGCGAAGCGCGCGAACAGGCCGGGAAGCGCTTCATCCACCTGTTTGTCCGTGCTCTGGGCGCTGAGCATGATCGCCGTCAAAAGCTGCCAGGGGGCCTCATGGGAAAAGCCCTCCTTTTCCACGCCGTAGGTTTCATCCAGCCACGCCAGAATTTTGGACAGATTCTCTTTGGTATCCATTCCCGATCCAGATCTCCTTTTGATCCTGACTCTTTCGTATCCAGGTCCGCGCGGGCCTCCCGTCGGCTTCCGCGGCTCTACAAAAGCTCCCGGTCCATCACCCGCAGAAGGATCCCGGCGATCCGCTCCAGCCCGATCCGGTCCGCATCGCCGAACCGCTCGTATTCCGGGCTGTCCAGATCCAGCACGCCCAGCACCCGGCCGTCCCTGACTAACGGCACCACGATCTCCGAACGAGAGACGCCGTCACAGGCGATATGTCCCGGGAACTGATGCACGTCCGGCACCACAACGGTCTCTTTTCTCCGGGCCGCCGCGCCGCAGACGCCCTTTCCCGCCTCGATGCGCACGCAGGCCGGTCTGCCGCCGAACGGCCCCAGCCAGAGAACGTCCCCTTTCATCAGATAAAATCCGGCCCAGTTGATCCGCTCCAACCCGTTATACAAGATGCTGGCCGCGTTGCTCAGATTGCTCACCGCCGGCCAGTCCGGATCCAGAAGCGCCTCCAGCTGCTCCGCCAGCTCTTCATAAGACAACTGCATGTTTTTTCTCCCCATCAACGCTCTGCCCGCCGTCCCTTTTCAGAAAAGATCCAGAGACAGCGAATCAAAAAAATCCGTATAGCCCAGCTTTTCCTCTTTATAGCGCATCAGATACGCCTTCATTTCGGGATGCTCCTCTTTCATATCCTGCAGGATCGCATCGAAATTGTCGGCCGTGACACAGTCCAGCTCCGCAAAAAGCGCGTAATACGGCTGCTCCTCCGCATGCTCCAGGAGCAGCACCTCCCAGGCCTCCTCCGTAGGACAGCCTTTGGTATGGGAACGCAGAAAATCCTCCAGCTCCCGGCGGATCTCCTCCGGCAGGCCGTACGGATTCAGCAGCCGCAAAAAAGCCAGCCGCGCCTTGGCCCTGCGCTTTTCGTTGGTGAAGCGGTTGAAATCCGTGCTGGCATAATCCTCTTCCCCGGTCAGCACATTCTTCTCAAAGCCCGCGGCGTCCGGCTCCCGCAGGATCACCAGCATCCTGGCGTCCCACTTTTTCAGCCATTCCTCGCTGCCAGCCTCCGAAATGGAAAAAAGATGGGGATCCTCCATCCGAGCGGCGGCTGCGGCCAGCAGAGCGGCGATCTTCACGCCCAGGTTCTTTTCCTGCGTCTCCGAGGCTCCGCCTGCGCCGGGCTTTTCCCGCGAAACACCGTTGCCTTCCGGCCCGCTCCGCGCGGTCTGGTCAGATCCGGAGGCCGCAACAACCGTTCCGACCCGCCTCAGCTCGATCCGGCTCAGCCGTTCGCTTCCGATGAACAGATCCTTGCCCAGCCGCAGCTCCTTCCACGGCATCCGCACCTGCTCCAGCTTCGTGCAGTGCGCAAAGGCCCAGCCCCCTATCTCCTCCAGCGTATCGGGCAGGGTCAGCGACCGCAGACTGCTGCAGTTGAAAAACGCCTTTTTATATATCTCCGTCACCGGATACTCTTCGATCCTGTCCGGCACCGTCAGACGCAGTATGGTGCCCTCCATGCCGAGAACCGTCGCCCGGCCCCGGTTTTCCCGCCAGAGCAGGCTTCCGCCTTCCAGCTCCAGTCTGTTTTCCCGCATCGTTTCCTTCCGTTTCCTCAGGCCGCGCCCGCAAACCTCACAGCTCCGCCGCATGGACGGATCACAGCTCCAGCTTCGCGATCTCCTCCCGGATGCCGCCCTGCCGTTCGGAAAGCATCAGCTCCGCATTGTGCCGCTGATAGTCCGCACAGCCGAACATGGCGATGAACCGGGAGCTGAAAACGTTCACCGTCAGCTCCGTCACCAGGATCAGCATTTCATTGCCGTCCGCGAACGCCCGCTCCACAAAACCGAACAGCTCGTGCAGCCTGGCCTTTACCGCCTCCGTCTCCGTGCGCAGGGCGGATGTGCGTTCATCGAACCGGCTCTTCAAAAGGCCGAACGCCGTCTCGCTCTCCGTCTTGTCGGCTAACTGCAGCTCCTTCTGCGCCTCCTGCAAAAAGCGCAGCACGGACCGATGCTTCTGTTTCTCCTGGGCCGACAGCGCGTTCGCCTTTTCCCGGGATTCCATCAGCTTTCTGCGGCCTTCCTCCTGCATCTTCAGCACGGTGGGAATATCCTGGCCCCGCCCGGCCGCGCCGCGGACCGCTTTCAAAAGGGCCGCCAGATCGGACAGGTATGCCGCATTTTCCATCGCATCCCGAATATCGTTCTGCACGCGATCGATGAGCATGCCCAGCAGGGAAAGCCGCTCGTCAAAAGGGGCCGCCGCCGCTTTCCGGGCCGTTTCCGGGCCCGCTTTCCCGGTCAGGATCTCCTCCACGTGATAATCCCGTTTATATTTCTGATACAGATCGTAATACGCCGTGAACTCCTTCACCGCGCGCTCATTGCGCAGATACTGCTCCACCAGCGTCTCATCCACCGAAAGCCCTTCCTCTTCATATAGGGTGAGCACCGTGGAGAGATCCTCCCAGCCCCTGGCCGTCACATAGGAGCGCCCGCTGACCGTGGTTTCGATCCGGTAAAAATATTCCTTTTTCAGATCCAGGAAATTCGTGACCGCGTTGTGAATGCCCTTTTCCAGCGCATAGGCCTTCCACGCCTCAAAATCCTCTTCCACCTCGATCACCCTCAGCCGGTCCATGGTCACCACGTCAAATTCCCGGACGGACTTGTTGTATTCCGGCGGATTGCCCGCCGTCACGATGACCCAGCCCTCCGGCACCTGATGCCGCCCGAAGGTCTTATACTGCAGAAACTGCAGCATCGAAGGGGCCAGCGTCTCCGACACGCAGTTGATCTCGTCCAGAAAAAGGATTCCTTCCCGGATCCCGCTTTCCTCCATCACGTCATAGACGGAGGCGATGATCTCGCTCATGGTATATTCGGAAATATCCGTCTCCTTCCCGTCATAGACGCGGTGGCGGATAAAGGGAAGACCCAGCGCGGACTGTCTGGTGTGATGGGTCATGGAATAGGAAACCAGCGCGATCCCCAGCTCCTGCGCCACCTGCTCCATGATGGCAGTCTTGCCGATCCCCGGCGCGCCCAGCAGAAACAGCGGCCTCTGCCGCACCACGGGGATCCGATATTCCCCGTATTCGTCCTTTTTCAGATATATCTTCACAGAATCCCTGATGTATTCCTTCGCCTGTCTGATGTTCATGTTCCGCGTTTCCTTTGTCTGTTCATTTTAATATATGTGGAAAGCATTTTTCGCCCGCCGGGATCCTCCGCCGCGGTGTTCTCCTGCATCCGCCGGATCTCTTCGCCGTCTTGCGGCCGCCGCCCGGCCCGCTTTTCTGCCGCTCCGATGCCGCTTATGTCCGCTCAGCTTCCCTGCCGCTCCGATGCCGCTTATGCCCGCTCAGCTTCCCTAGCGCTTCGATGCCGCTTACGCCCGCTCAGTTTTCCTGCCGCTTCGATGTCGCTTACGCCCGCTCAGCTTCCCTGGCGCTCCAGCGCGTCCTCCTCCAGCACCACCCGGATCGCCCAGGGCGGCACGGCAGGCTGTTCGTCGTCCTCCCGCAGAAAAGCGAAGATCACGTCGTATCCCGGCATCCGTTCCGGATAAACCCCGTACCCGTCGGTAAAATAGATCAGCCCCTTCAGATTTTCGAATTCGCCCTTCTGCCGCAGCTCCTCCACATACGAAAAGACCGGTCTGAAATCCGTGGAACCAAAACCCTGAAGCTCTCCCTTTCGCATGAACGCCTCGAATTCCTCCTCGCAGGTGATCTTCGCGTCGGAACGGACCTCACTGTCGCACTGAAGGATATGTACGTTGACCTTTTGAAAAAAATGCTCCGACGACTTCAGGATCGAATAGGTCTGCCGCAGGAACGCGCGCACCAGAGCGCCCCGGCAGGATGCGGACGTGTCCAGCGCGATGACGAATTCCCGGACCTTCTTCACATCCCGGTACTCCAGCGGCTCTACCAGCGGCATGTTCCCGTAACGGGACAGACCGTAGGTGTAATAGATATAATCGAACTCCTCCTCGTTGACGGAAACCTCCTCTCCCGTCACCGTAAAACGCCGCAGCAGCTTCGCATAATCGTAGCGGTCCTTCGTTGCCTCCGCCAGATTCTTCTCCAGGCTTTCCGAGTCCGTCTTCCCCCGGGAAAAACTCTTCAGGTCGGCCTTTATCCGCTCGCTCAGCTTTTTCCACTGCTCCTGGGAAAGCACGAGCTCCTGCGATTCCTCCCGTTTCCACAGTTCATGGGAATCCCTTTCAAAAAGACGCCGACAGCGCCGCTCCTCGTCCTTCGAAAGAGGCTCCGTGCGGAAATGCCGGTAAACGCGCTCCGCCGTCAGCGGGCCGACCCGGCCGGAAAGCTCCTCCAGCACAGCCCGGGCCTCGTCGTCCGTCTCCATCCCGGCGAAGGGAAGCCGCATTTCCAGGATCGTGTTCTCCACGGCGATATCCGCGGCCAGATCCCAAAGCGAACCGTCCACCTTATCGTACTGAAAGCTATGATAAAAAATGCAGTGGAGCAGCGCATGCAGATACAGCCTCGTCCCGAAGTTCGGCTCCTCCCGGCACTGCAGCAGCAGGAACCGCGGATCGTAATACAGGGCGGCGGCATCCGCGGCGGCGCTCAGAAACCCCGGCCGCTCCACAGGGCGCAGTCTGGACAGCGCCACATCCAGAAACCGCAGATGGATCAATATGCTGTCCCTCGCCAGTTCCAGGATCCGTGCCGCCAGCCGCGACTGATTCTGCTGCTGTTCCTTACTATACAAGCTTCCACGTCCTCCGGTCTGTAAAACAAATTCGTCTTTTATTATACCACATGCCCTCAAAAAAGGACAGATGCTTTTGCACCCGTTTCCGCGGGCTGTTTTCGCCTGCTTATCCGCAGACGCCGCGTGTTTTCCGCCAAAAAAGAAGACGCCGGGAAAACCGTCAAAAGGTTTCCCCGGCGTCCGTATCCCGCGCCTTACCGTTCCGGCCGGTCCGCAAGCCCGGCGATCCGCCCCACGCTGACCAGCTCCCGGGTCACCGCGTAGAGCACCAGAAACGTCATGTACTGCCGCTCCTTCAGCCCGTCCTGCATCGCATCCATCAGCTGCAGCATCTCCCTGCGGGAGAGCCGCATGGTCTCACAGGCCGACAGCGGAAGTCCCGCGATATCCATCACCCGGTAGAGCTGTTCCAGCCATTCGCTTCCCAGCCGTCCCTTCTCCCGGATGTGGGCGGGATGTTGCGGATCGGTGAAATGAGCGGACAGCCATTCCAACCGCTCCTCCTCCTGCAGCGCGTCCCCGTCCTCCGGCCCGTCCCCGCGGTCCGACGCTTTCAGGCAGTTCCCGGTGAACGCCCGCAGTCTCTGCAGCTGCGGCCAGATCTGGTCCCGGTCGCAGAGCTCCTTTCCATACAGCGCCGCCATGAGCAAAAGCACGCCCGACATCGCGCTCCCCATGCATCCGCCGTCCCGCCACGGGGAATGCAGCTCGTTCCAGATCTCCGCATCCAGATACGGAATGCTCCTCATGCGGTCGGCCGCATACCGCCAGATCCCGTTCAGAAGACGCCGCACCTGATCAAAATTTCCGCGCGAAGGCTCCTCCTCCGCCGCCGACAGGACCCCGGCCGCGTAAATGGCGTCCCGCCGCTCCTTCCAGCCGAACTTTTCCAGGAACGCCGGACTGCGCCGCATCCAGGCGATCCCCTGCCTGTACCACTTTTCGCGTAGCTTTTCTTCCGCTCCGGCCAGCCACCGACCTCCGTTCTCCTGATTGGCCGCCGCATAGACCACCGCGGGGATCAGGTAGATCCTGCCCTCTTCTTCCCGGCGCTCCATGCAGGCGAGCTGACGGGCCTCCACGTCGGAGAGCCCCCGTTCCTTTCGGCGCTGCCGCATATATTCCAGCGTATACAAACTGTCTCTTTCCGCGCATAAAAAATAGAAAACCTGCGATCCCTCAGACATCCCGCTCCACCTCCAGAAACTCCCCGTCCTGGATGATGCCGAAGCAGTCCTCCTCACGCCGGTAGCAGTACACCCGGTTCGTCAGCACCTCCGCGCTGCGGTTGCACTGCCTGTTCGTGTCCCGCAGGCTGCTGCGGATCACTTCGGGGGAGATCATGCTCGCGGCGTGGATCTGCGCCTCGTGGATGCTGGTGAACGCCACATAGAAATCCTCGCCGAAGCTCTCGGCGATCTGCCTGGCAACGCCCGGATAAAACAGGGCGATGGCGCCGTTGATCTCCAGCGTGTTGGTCAGGATATATCCGCGCATCCCTTTTTTGATCCGGATCTTCCCGTCCGGCGACATGAACTGGCCGTCCTCCGGCTTTTTCTGGTCCCAGGCCAGCAGATCCTCCACGCTGTACAGCCGCGGCGGATACAGGAAGCTGGTGTTCACCAGCGCCTCCTCCAGCACCGCCTTTTCGTCCTTTTCCCAGCGCTTCATCTGGCTCCTGTGCATCTTGGCCGTGAAATAATCCTCCCCCGTGTGGGCCATCACCGCGTAGAGCACCAGCGCGATATCGCCGATCCTCGTATATGGGACGTCCTTCAGGTCCCGTTTCACATGCTGATAATTCAGAGGGCGCAGGATCAGGTCCCCCTTCACCCGGTCATAAGTGCTTTCCTCGGAAAGCGCCGTGCTCTCCTGCGCCTGCATCGCCGCCCGGAGGACCTCAAACAGCCGGGCGACCTCCGCCTCCTTTTCCTCTTTCGTGCCGTCGCTGATGCATTCCACGATCTCCCTGCTCTGCCGGAGCCTGGCGCAGCATTCCTTGTTCCCGCTGCGCAGGCGGAACAGAAAATGGTTCTGTTCGTATGTCACCCGGAACGGATAGGGAAATTCCCGATTGATCTTCGACTGCAGATAGTTTCTGACCTGCTCGATCTTTTCCTCCTGCTTCACTAAAGTACCTCCTTATGATTTGTTTTCCCCGTTTGGATACCTGTTGAACAACACGAATTGGAAGAATCGTCAGAATGATAAGATATCACATGCAGGAATGGAAACGGTCTCCGGGACCGTTTCCTGCATTATAACACGGCGGCCGGAAAAATGAGTCCCAAATATGAGAGGCATTTTTGCACGATCGTCCGCTTTTTTTATACATTCGTTTTTCAGGCGTTCCGTTTCACATATCCGCTGCCGAAGCGCCCGGTCCGCGGGCGGTTTTCCCGGAAACGTCTGGTTTTTCAGGCGCGCGGCTCCTCATATATCCGCCGGAACGCATTCCACGTTTTCTTAAGCCCCGCTTCCAGCGGCGTCCGCGAAAGCCCCGTCTCCCGCAGGATCCTGCTGCCGTCGTAATATTCCGTCTCCTCCACGGTCAGCGGGAACGGAAGAAACGCCGTCGGATCCGCCGCCGCCTCCCCGGCGGGCACCCTGCGCAGCCGCACCCGTTCCCCGGCGGCCCGCCGGAACGCCTCCAGAAACGCCTCATAGTCCACCGCTTCCCCGGCCAGATTGTACGCCTGCCCGTAAGCCTCCCGCCTGCCCGTGAGCGCCAGCGTCATGGCGGCGGCATCCTTCACATAAACCGGCTGGAAGCGCCCGGCCGCCCCCACCGGACAGAGGATCTCCTGCCCCGCGCAGGCCAAACGCACATATTCGGATTCCCGGGGCGCATAGTTGAACGGCCCGTACAAGATCGCGGGACGGATCCGCGTCGGCGCGGTCCCTGCCGCCGCACAGCAGACCTCCAGCTCCTTTTCCAATAAAATCTTCTGCCAGATATATTCTCCCGTCTCCCCGCCGAACCGCCTCTCCTCCAGCGGCGCGTCCTCCGCCAGAGGCTTTCCGGTCCATTTCCGGTAGACGTCCGCCGTGCTGATCAGGATATACTGATCCGGAGCCGCTGTCAGATGCGCCAGGATCCGCTCCACGTCCCCCTGCCGATAGGCGCAGAAATCTACCACCGCGTCGAAACGCCTTCCCTCCAGGACCGTCAGCGCCTCATCGTCCCGCCTGTCGGCGGAAAGGCACTCCGCGCCGAATTCCGCCATGGACCAGGTCCCCCGGTTCAGAACGGTCACCTCATTTTTTCCCGCCGCGAGCATCGTATACACCCTTCCAAAGAAATAGCTGCCGCCGATCACGAGTATTTTCACGGATGATCCCTCCTGTCGAAACGCTTTTTTTGAGTGTAACACAGATTCCGCCCAAAATGTATGTACACCCTGTCTGTATTCTCATTTGAAAAAAGTAAATATTTCACAAAATCCCCGTTTATTTACACAAATATCTTTTTATTTTCTCATTTCTATGTTACAATTTACACATCTACAAAAATACACCTGTCAGGGGGACATATTATGGCAAAAGAAATGATTGCTATGCTTCTTGCCGGGGGCCAGGGTTCCCGTCTGTACGCTCTGACCCATAAACTGGCAAAACCCGCAGTTCCTTTCGGCGGAAAGTACCGCATCATCGACTTTCCGCTTTCCAACTGCGTCAACTCCGGCATCGATACCGTGGGCATCCTGACCCAGTATCAGCCTCTGGTGCTCAATGAATACATCGGGAACGGACAGCCCTGGGACCTGGACCGTCTCTACGGCGGCGTTCACGTGCTGCCTCCGTATCAGCAGGCCTCCGGCTCCGACTGGTACAAGGGCACGGCCAACGCGATCTACCAGAACATTTCCTTCATCGAGCGCTACAATCCGCAGTACGTCATCATTCTTTCCGGCGACCAGATCTGCAAGCAGGACTACAGCGACTTCCTGCGCTTCCACAAGGAGAAGGGCGCGGAGTTCTCCGTGGCCGTCATGGAGGTGCCGTGGGACGAGGCTTCCCGCTTCGGCCTGATGGTGGCGGACGAGAACGACAAGATCACCGAGTTCCAGGAGAAGCCTAAGAACCCCAAGTCCAATCTGGCCTCCATGGGCATTTACATATTCAACTGGGACATCCTCAAGAAATACCTGATCGAGGACGAAGCGGATCCCAACTCCGAGAACGACTTCGGCAACAACATCATCCCCAACCTGCTGCGTGACGGCCGCAATATGTACGCCTACCACTTCAGCGGCTACTGGAAGGATGTCGGCACCATCTCCTCCCTCTGGGAGGCCAACATGGAGGTGCTGGATCCCGAGCATTCCGGCATCAACCTCTTCGACGACGAATGGAAGATCTACAGCCGCAACAGCGGGATGCCCGGCCATAAGATCAGCCCCGAGGCCGTCGTGGAGAACTCCATGATCACCGACGGCTGCCGCATCTCTGGCACCGTGAAGCACTCCATTCTCTTCGCGGGTGTGCGCGTGGAGCCCGGCGCAGAAGTGGAGGACGCCGTCGTGATGGGCGGCTCCGTCATCAAGTCGGGCGCCGTCGTCAAGCACTGCATCGTCGCAGAAAACGTTGTGATCGGCGAGAACGCCGTTGTGGGCGCCATGCCCGCTGACGGCGAAAAGGCCGTCGCCACCATAGGCCCCGGCGTCTATGTGGGCTCCAACGCCAAGATCGGCCCCAACGCCATGGTCAATAATAATGTAAAGGACGGTGACGTACAATGGTAAATACCAATACCAGCGCTTTGGGCATTATCTTTCCCAACAGTTATGACTCTCTCGTTCCCGAACTGGTCAGCGAGCGCCTGATGGCCTCCATTCCGTTCGCGGGACGTTACCGCATGGTCGACTTCCTCCTGTCCAGCATGGTGAACAGCGGGATCGACAACATTTCCATCATCGTCCGCAAGAACTATCACTCCCTGATGGACCACCTCGGATCCGGGCGCGAATGGGACCTGACCCGGAAAAACGGGGGCCTGAGCATTTTCCCTCCCTACTCCGAGAAGAACGTGAAGGTCTACAGCGGGCGCGTGGAGGCAGTGGCCAGCATCCTGGATTTCCTGGAGACCCAGAAGGAAAAATATGTGATCCTCTCCGACACCCATACGGCGGTGAACTTCGATTTCCGCAAAATGCTGGACGAGCACATTTCCAGCGGCGCGGACGTCAGCGTCGCCTACAAGAAAGAAGAGATCCCCGAGGGCTTCAAGAAGATCGAAGTCGGCAGGAGCGATCTGTACTATACCCTGTCCATCGACAACGGCAGAGTGAACCGGATCTTCATCAACGCTCCCGAGCCCGGCCCGCAGAATTTCTCCATGAACATCTATATCATGGACCGCAAATTCCTGATGGAGCAGGTGAAGGGCGCCTATGCCCGCGGCTATGTCTATTTCGAGCGCGATATCCTCGCACCCAGGCTGGAAAAGCTGCACGTGCACGCCTATGAGTTCACCGGCTATACCGCCCGGATCAGCGATATGAAGAGCTATTTCGACGAGAACATGAAGCTGTTGGACGACGAGAACCTGGACGGCCTGTTCTCACCCAGCCCGGTCTACACCAAGATCCGTGACGACAACCCGACCCGCTACATCAACGGCGCCACCGCCAAGAACGTCATGGTGGCTGACGGCTGCGTGATCGAGGGCGACATCGAGAACTGCGTGCTGTTCCGCGGCGTGAAGGTGGGCAAGGGCGCAAAGGTCAAGAACTGTGTGCTGATGCAGGATACCGTCATCGAGGACGGCGCCGAGGTCGAATATCTCATCACCGACAAGAACGTCACCATCACCGCAGGCAAGTCCATGAAGGGCGCGGACACCCATCCGGTCTATGTGGCGAAGTATCAGGTAGTATAAGCTCCTATCCCATACGAAGAAATGCCCCCTTCCGCGAATCGTCGGATCCATAGAAAGGGGGCATCTTCTTGTTTTGCGCGGCGCGGGCTCCCGAGAACGGATCCTCAGATCACATCAGCCAGCGCCTCCGCTTTCTTGCAGCCGTCAGTCTTATCAATATCGCCGACGTTCAGCACACCGGGGACCAGCACTTCGCCCACCATCTTCCATTTGTTCAGCGCGCACATGCGCTCCATCGGAATGCGGACGCCGTCCATAACGGACATGTCATCCTCCTCACAGCAGGTGATCAGTGCGCATTCCTTTCCCGAAATATCCCTGCCTCCCACGACCATGGAAAAAATGCGGTCTATAACGCCTTTGATCTGCGCCGGAATGGAATACCAATAAACGGGCATCGTGAATACGATGGCGTCGGCTTCCAGAATGGCCGGAGCGATCGTATTAAAGTCGTCGTCAAAGGTGCACGCCTTCCCGGTGGAATAACAGGTTTCGCAGGCGCGGCAGCCGCCTACTTTTCTGAGGGCCGCATCGAAGCGTGTAACTGTATGCCCCTTTGCTTCCGCCGCTTTTATAAAAGCGTCAGTCATAGCGAAGCTGTTTCCGTTCCTGCGGGGACTTCCGGTGATCACAACGATTTTTTTGCTCATAATGAACCTCCATATGTTTGCATATTTGACTTCCGTCGGATTCGATACTATAATCTTACCGTGAATATGAAAAGAAACAAGTACGCACATCAAGTGTGATAAAGTACATGTCTTCTATTTCATATTGCAGCATTACTTGTGCTCCGTTAACCTCTGGTACATCTTCATCAACTCTGCCACACACTTACTCTCAGTCATATCCTTGATGGAAAACCCATATGCCTGCATAACAGCACGGTCATTTTCCTGATGGGCACGCCGCAGCTCCGGCGGCATTATTAACTCATCGTAGAGGTCAGAAAGACTACTACTTGAATAAATAGCTCGAGCATCGAGAATGGCTTGTGCGGTTTGTTCAATTTTGACTTTCTGTGCATAAGTGGGCGTGGGCCAAGGAAAATTGTTGTAGACCACATTGACAGAGTAACGATAATCACTTTTAATACGTCCGCACACTGTTCGCATCCATGCATTATGTACATTTGACATCAATATTCCAAATTGATATAAATTGGCATTTGGCAGTAGGAGATTTGAATCACCGCAAATAATATCAGGTGAAACAAAACCCATGGGGATATACCGCCGATTCTCTGACGAATGACGCGGGATGATTATGTAATCCTGTTCAGGCTGACGTATTTCTCCAAACAAATAAGCGGTTGCCGCAAGTTTCCTTGTACTTTCACGATTGCTTTCTTCTCGCATTTTTTTGACGGCTGCTACTGCATCCAGTACGGGCTTTACTTTTTTAATATCCGCCGGTGCAATTCCCCTCAACCAAAGGCACCATCGTTGCTTGCCGTGAAGGAACTCTGTCGCACCTAGAAATTGTCGAAACATAGAGGTTGCGATTGGATATTCTTGTATGATTCTCTGCTTCTCCTCATCGGAATAGTCTGAAAGATAACCTCCATCATTGGGCATACTCCCAAAAACGACATTAGCGACGTCACAAATGGGCCTTTTTCTACTATCAATTATGATATCCGGACCATTAACTAAATAAGCATTGATATTATCTACAATCTGATAACTATCGGAAACATAAAGTTTATGAGTATTTGACTTTTGATATGAAAAGCCAACAATGACACAATGAACGTGTGCTTTTAGTTTTGCCTCACTATCCCAGCGAAAAGTTCTATAGGCAAAATTGATACTAATGCCTTTACTATTTAATCGTTTCCAAAGCAAAGGGACTTGCTCACCTTGTGTAATCGAGTTTGTTGAAACAAGCGCTGCCTGAATACTTGTCCCTTTCATATACTCGGCTGCTTTCTCATACCATCCAGAAACATAGTCAAGATTACCATAGTTTTTCATTCCTGCAAAAACTTGTTCAAGCTCTTGCTTTTGCTGGACATTCATTAGCCGTGCCCCTACAAAAGGCGGATTCCCCATGATGTAATTCAGTTTGTACTTGGGCACGACGCTTTCCCAATCGATCCGAAGGGCATTGCCTTCCACGATGTACGCATTTGTTTTCAGCGGCACGAAGTCCAGATTCATCAGGATAATATCCTCAGTCTCCTTCAGCATCTGGCTTTCCGCGATCCAGAGAGCAGTCTTTGCTACTGTCACGGCAAAGTCGTTTATCTCGATGCCGTAAAACTGACTGATGGATACCTGTATCGGGCTGTATTCCAAAGAACCGAATGCGATCTGACCACCGGACAAAATACGCAGGATATCATTCTCCAGGCGTCTCAGACTCAGATATGTCTCTGTTAAGAAATTGCCGCTTCCGCAGGCGGGGTCTAAAAAGGTGAGCGTTCCCAGCTTCTTTTGAAATTCCTCCAGCTTCCTCTGCCGGGTTTTCTGAACAGGCATCGCCCTGATTTCTTCAAACTCCTTTTTCAAGTCGTCAAGGAACAGCGGGTCGATGACCTTGTGGATGTTCTCAATAGAAGTATAGTGCATTCCGCCGGAGCGCCGTGTCTCCGGATTCAACGTGCTTTCAAAGACCGCCCCAAAAATCGTGGGACTGATTTCTGACCAGTTAAAACCATCGCTGGCCCTTGTCAGCAGAAGCTCCCTGATCTCATCGGTGAACATGGGGATTTCAATGTCCTCATTCTGGAACAGGCCGCCGTTGACATAGGGAAAAGCGGCAAGCTCCGGCTCCAAATATGGATCGCGTTCCTCCGGCCTGGTATCCAGCACCTGAAACAATTCAATGAGTGCTTTTCGGCTATGCCGGGTATCAAATCCGGCCAGATAATCATGAAACATACCGTGCCGACCAAAAATCCCCGCATCCTCGGCATACAGGCAGAATACAAGCCGGACACAGAGAATGTTCAGACTGCGGAGCGTGCTTTCATTGGCAGGGTCTTTGTACTCCTTTAAAAAAGCATCATAAAGAAGCCCAACGATCTCACCTGCGGCAATAGAAACCTCCATCTCCCGCTTGAGATGATCGCTGCCCGTATCCACAAGGAATTGAAGCCGGTAATACTCTTTCTCCAGATTGGCAAGCAGTATCTTTTCCGGTTCCCCGCCCGGACGCTCCATATCATAGACATAAAACTCCGCGAAATTGCAGGTCACGACCCAGCGGGGATGCTGAGAGAGCGGCAGTTCGGTGATGTACCGCTTGGCCTGTTGGAAGGGATTGAGCAGAGAGCCGTCCGACTGTTTGATAGGCTTGTTCAGATCCTTTCCCAGCCCTTTTTGTTCTATGAGGACTTTTGTAGCCGGTATCGTCCCGTCAATAAAACTGGTGTGATCCAAATGCACCTGTTCTTCAAAAATGATAAATTCCTCCGGATGTTCCACGCCGAAAACATCCCGCAGAAGCGAAAGCCAAAAGGCCTGGCTCTGCCCCTTTTCATAGCCCTTATCCTTCCAGTTAGCCGCAAATCTTCTGGCGGCTTGTTTCTGCTCGGTATCCGTCATACTATCACCTCAGCATTATTTGTTATTTAGAAGCATCTTTCCCACAAATCTCACATTGGCTGCCGATATTCACATCACGCTTTATGTAAAAATCTCATTATAAAACCTGATCGGAACTGACATGATTGCCCTTTATCCGGCAGTATTTTCTAAACAATAAAAATATTTTTGTCTTCCTGTATCTTTTCCGCCTCGCTAACGGATATAATAGCGGAAACAATATTGCAAAATTAAAATTTTTGCACATCGCGGCCACATTCTCTGACTGCACAATATTCTGACGGGTCCTCCGTCCGCCGTCTCCCGGCCGCACGGGGGACCCGTTCTGTCACTTTCCTCCTCCCGCGCGGAATGGCCTGTTCTCCCATTCTCTATCGCCTGCACAACGGTCTTCCGTTTTTCTCAGGCCGGAGCCGTCATCCTTTCACCATCTTCCGCACTACCGGCACACGCTCCAGAATCAGCGTCACGAGAAAGGCTGGGACCATCAGCACGATGTTTTTCAGCACATTCGTCCAGACGCCGAAGGCGATGCCGTGCGTCATGAACCAGGCGGCCAGCGGGTTCACCAGAAGCCACCCCATCAGCCAGTGCACATAGAAGATCCCCAGCGTCCGGCTCGCCAGCGCCTCCACGGCGGCGGCCAGCCATGCCGTCCGGATCCGGATATCCCGGCAAAGCAGGAAAAGCCCGACGGCCATCAGGATCACCGGCACATGCCGGTAGCCCTCCTGCAGCAGAAGCCCGTCCCATTCCGGCCTGCCGCTCAGAAACCATTTCACGCCCCAGAGCGCGGCCAGACCGACCGCCAGCATACAGCATCCCAATAAGCGCTGCACCGGATGGGCACGTCCCGAACGCGCTTCCGACGTCCCCTTTCCGCAGCCGTCCAGCAGCGCGCCCAGCAGGAAAAAGCCCAGCATGTTCCCGTATTTTCCGAAGGGCTGAAAGGCCGTCAAACTCTGAAAGGACAGCCCGAAGGAGATCCCCGCCCGGCGCAGCATATCGCCCAGGATCTCCAGACTGTACAGACCGTCGGTGCAAAAAAGGGCCGCCGCCGCGAAAAACCAGAGCAGCGCGCGCCCGCCTATGCCGCCCTTCGTCTTCCCCGCCTCATACGCCAGCCGGAACACGGGATATATCAGATACACCGCCAGCAGCGCCTCGATGAACCAGAGATGTCCGTTGATGATCTCCGGCAGCTCCCCGAACAGGAACAGATAGGTGAGGATCTGCCATACGCCGGAGGTCACCGCCGTCCCCGTCGCGGGAGGGATCAGCAGCAGATAAACGGCCTTCCAGGCCACAAACACGCAATAGACGCCGACGGTCTTGCGGATATGTTTTTTCCACTGAAAAGGGCGGGCAAAGAGCAGTGCGCCGTTCACCATGAAAAAGACCGGGACCGCCATCCAGCAGGCGGACATCCAGAGATTGGCCGCCGCAGACTCCGGCAGGAGCACAAAATGGCAGAACACCACCAGGAAAATGGAGACCGCTTTTAAAAGATCCAGATATTGCACCCGTCCGCGCATAATGCCTCCTTTTCGGTCCTGCTTTGCGTCACGCCGTCCCTTTTCTTTTCCGCGCGCTGAAGATCACATAGGCCAGCGTATACACCGCCATGAACCCGGAGACCGCGGGCGCGATGCAGCCGATCACGAACAGATTGTCCGGGCAGTAGGTATAGGCCAGATGGATCAGCGGCATGCGCAGCGCCAGCGCGCCGAAGCAGCAGCTGATCATGGTGAAGACCGTCTGGGACCGTCCGTTCAGAAAGCCATTCAGCGTGAACACAAAGGCCACTGCCAGATAGTCATAGCTGCAGGATCTGAAAAACGGAATGCCCGCCGCCACGATCTGCGCGTCTTTATCGAAGATGCCGATCATGGTCTCCGGGGAAAGCTGCGCCCAGGCCCAGAAGCAGGCGGACGCCAGAAACGCGAAACACACGCCCGCCGCCAGCGACTGCAGCGCCCGCTTCGGCTTCCCCGCCCCGTAATTCTGCGCCGTGACGGCCGCCAGCGCGCTGGCGATGGAATTGGCCGGGAGCATGGCGAACACGTCATATTTGCTGGCGATCCCCACCGCGGCCGCCGCATGGACCCCCAGCCGGTTGGTCACCGAGGTCAGATACAGAAAAGAAAGGCGCACCATGCACTCCTGCAGGGAAATGGGGATCCCCACGAAGGCCAACTCCTTCGCCAGCTTCCCGTCGATCCTCAGATTCGCAGGCCGGAACGTGAAGATGAATTTTCTCCGGTTCAGGTACAGCACCGCGCAGACCATGCTGATCCCCTGGGAAAAAACGGTGGCCAGCGCGGTTCCCGCCACATCCATATGGAAAAAGCCCACCAGGACCACATCTCCAATGACATTGAGCACGCAGGACAGCGCCACAAAATACATGGGGCGTCTGGAATCCCCATAGCCCCGGAGGATCGCGCTGATCGCGTTATAGCCGCAGATAAAAAAAATGCCGCAGAAACAAATGGTCACGTACCGCTTCGCGCCCGCCACGCTCTCCGCTGGCGTCTGCAGCGCGGCCAGGATCGGATCCGCGCACAGCAGCATCACAAAGGTGAGCAAAATGGAGATGAGGGCGAACAGCGTCAGGGTCGTCCCGATGGCCCGCTTTGTCTCCTCCTCTTTTCTCATGCCGGTATATTTTCCCACCAGGATCGTGCCGCCCAGCGTCAGCCCCGACACCATGCTGGTGATGATCTGCGTGACCTGCGTCCCCGTGGAGACCGCGGCCACGCTTTCCGGCGAACAGTACCGCCCGATCACCATCAGATCCACCGCCCCGTAAAGCGCCTGGATCACATTGGCGATCAGAAAAGGCACGGAAAAACTCAAAAGAACGGGAAACACATTCCCTTCTGTCAGCAGATGTTCATTTTTCATAAAAACTCCTCATATCGCAAAAGGCTCACCCCAGCGTGACCGTTTTTCCGGCCGTGGGCCTGATCACCGCAAGCTTTGGCGCGCGCTCCCGCAGAAGCCTGTGAAGGCCCCTGGTATCCACGCTTCTGGAGACGGGCGGAAACGCATCGTCAAAATGGTCCAGCATCACCCGGGCGGGCTTCAGCCGCTCTATGACCTTCCAGGCCTCCTCCTCCAGGTTCGGACAGCCCTGATACGGAAGGATCAGGAGATCCGCCCCCGTCGGGTAGTCCACATGGTCCTGAAGGCCCAGGCTCCCCATCACCAGAACGGTCCTGCCCTCCGCGCACAGCTCGTACAGATAGGTCTGTCCCTTCTCCGGGAACCGCCGGTTGAGCCACATGAGCGCCAGCGCATTGCGCATATAGCGCAGATTCCGGGGAGAAAACAGCGTCGCGAGCGTCATGCCGGGTCCCGGCACGGCGTGCTTTCCCTCCAGGACGCGGACGGTGACGCCGCCGATCCGGACCGCATCGCCCGGCCTGACCACCACCACATTGTCAGTGTCCTCCGCCAGCTCAGAAAGCGTCTCTGCGGCAGCGCTGCCGCAGTAGACCGTGGCCTCCGCTTCCTCCTCCGGGTCCAGGAATTCCGGGATCTCCATCAGATGATCCAGATGCCCGTGGGTGATAAAAATGAGCTCATCCTTTTCGAAATCGGCGAAGCAGTTCGGGTTTTCCCCGCCGATCAGCTGCACAAAGGGATCGAACAGGATCCTCTCCCCGGCCGCTTCGATCCGGATGCTCGCCGTGCCAAGCCATGTGACCTTTATCATGCTTCAGCGCTCCTGTACCTGTTTGTGACGCACTGGCGCGTCCCCTTCCACCGAGCGGTCGGACAGCCCGGCCTCGAGCAGCGCCCTGCGGCCCGCCTGATTCCGGGTGAAGACCAGATCGCACTCCCCGATACAGGAGGCAATGAGGTCCGCGAACACCCCGGCATCATCCCGATTGCTGCCGAAAACCTCCGGCACGGCATAATAGAACCGGTCCTCCGGTCCCGGATCCGACATCCTGAGAAGATAGCGGGGATCTCCCACCTCGCCCAGAAATTCCGCCAGCGCATCCGCAAAAATGCTCTTTTCCCGCTCCGTTCCGCCCTGCAGGCAGGCGTAGCACACCTCCTGTTCCGGCTCTCGGTTTTCCACGCCGACCACCGCCCGTTTGGACACCACATGGCCGGTCTGGCGCAGGGCCGTCAGGATCGCGTTCCCCACCGCGCCGATGAAAAGCTCCGGATCCTCATAGATATCCCGGCGCTTTCTCACCGCCTGCATATACAAAAACGACGCCGCGGCGGCCGCAAAGGCGATCCCCGAAAGGATCCACTGGCCCACCACGGCCAGCGCGGCTCCCGTACCGGCGGCCACGACGAATCCGGCCCGTCCGGCGCCGGCCCGCCGCCCGTATTTCTTCTTTTGACGCTGAACGGTAAGCCGTTCCGCGGCCAGGCCCACGCCGTCCACGGTCTCCATCTCCTCCATGGAGGCCAGCGTGCGTTCCCATCTCTTTTTCAGGCCGAGGCGGTCCGCCGCCAAAGCGGCCATCTTCTGATCGATCTCCTCCAGCTGCCGTTTCCCATAGGGCGGCCGGATACAGGTGAGACGGTCCAGACCGTTTTCGATCAGGTCCTCCTCGTAGTTCAGCCCCATAAAATTTTCAAAACGGCGGCGCAGCGTGGCGAAATCCTCGGAACAGCTCTCCAGCGAGCGCGCGTTCTTTTCCCCGTCCGCAGACTCGCTCCAGACCGGCTTCATGCAGATCAGATGCCAGATATTGCTGACCTTATCGGGATTTCCTTTCACGGTGCGGACCGCCCTGCCGCGCATCTGGTTGCTGAGCATGAAGGAGCCCACGAAGGACGCCAGCACCAGCGTGTTGATGCAGGGGGAATCCCACCCCTCCCCCAGCAGGGACCGGGTCCCTACCAGGACGCGGATGTATCCGTCCGAAAAAAGCTGAGTCAGGTAAGCGGTCAGGCTGGGGCCGCTCCCCGAAAGATATGCGACATAATATCCGGGCGCCCCGCACGCCTCCAGCCGGGCCTGCTGCCCGTTCTGCTCCGCCATATCCAGGAACGCGCCCCGGGCCTCCTCCGGCAGGATCACCACGCTCCCGGAAAGCGCGCCCAGGCGCAGCTCTCCCGCATCCTCCCGCGCGGCGTCCCCTTCTGCGCCGCCGCGGCGCAGGTATTCAAAGATCGGCACCACGCCCATCTCTCCGATCTGCTCCGCGTCGTCCCCGACGGACTGCAGATACTCGCTGCGGATGAAATCCGTCAGCACCAGAAGCCTGAGGTCCTCTCCCAGATTTTGATATTCCAGCTGCACGATGTCCCGAATGCTGTCCAGCTTTCCCCGGCTGTTGAGCAGCATTTTCTCTATCCGGGCGCTTTCGCACAGTTCGACCCGGTTCTTGTGGATCAGCCCCCGCGACCGCAGACTGTCCGCCAGCGCCTCCTGATAGCCCTCCCGACAGCGGTAGCTGTCCGCATCCTCGAACAGAAAACCCTGCAGGAGCACGGAAAGCAGGCGCATGTCCATTTCCGGCAGCGCACCGTCCGTCAGGTCATACAGCGTTTCCGGCATTTCCAGCCCTTTTACCTCCAGAAAGGAAAGCAGGGCCAGCAGATAGAGCCTGTTTTCGCCGAACAGCTTCAGATAGGCGTCCGGTTCCTTCAGGCTGCCGTGCTTGGACACCGCCGCGGCAAACGCCTTGTCCCCCATCAGCTGCCGGTACGCCTTCGCCGACTCTCTGCGGAATTTTTTCAGCTCCTCTTCCTCCTCCGGGGTCGGCATATTGAAGTACACATAATCCTGATGCGGGCAAAGGCTCTTTTCCTTCACCAGCTCCGGCACGCTGATCTCCTCGTCGATGGGCCCGCACAGGCCGATATAGCGGTTCCACTGGGCAGGCGTGGAGTCATAGGGCGGCGTGGCGGTCAGGGAAATGAGAAGACACTCCTCGCGGTTCCCGACGACCTCCTCCAGCGCCTTCTGCCATTCGCCGCGCAGATGGTGCGCCTCATCCAGACAGAAAACGCCGATCCCCATCCGGTCCAGCGCCGCGTCCAGATCGAAAGCCGTATAATCGGATTCCTCCCTGCGCCCCTCTTCGTCCTCTTCGATGTTCCTTTTTTTCCGGACGCAGCTGTACAGCGCCTGATAGGTGATGGCCGTCACCGGCGCAGGCCTGCGGATATCGTTGGAGATCAGCTCCGCGGGAGCGCCGAAGTCCTCCCGCATCCTGGAAAGCCACTGCTCCCGGATCGTGATGCTGGGTGCCAGGATCAGACACGGCTCATCTGCCCTGCCGATCAACTCGATCCCCAGCGTCGTTTTCCCGGATCCCGGCGCGGCCACGATATGGATCCGCCCATCGTTCTCATAGGACTGCACGCTGTTCAGCACGCGTTCCTGATAGCTGCGCCATTTCCCGCCGAACACGAGGGAACGGCGGACGATCCCCGCTTCCTCCCGCTCCGCCGCGGACGCTCTCTGTATATTCGGTTCCGTTCCGTTTCTTTTTCCTGCTGCCATCGCCGTCTCCCGGATCTCAACTCTTTATGATACTAAAGTACCACTTCACCCGAAAAAAGTCAAACAGACAGAGTCCCGCGCGTCGGGAACAGCGCGCCCGTTCTCTGCGCAGCGCCGTGAGGCACAACACGCACGTTTTCGCGCAGCGCGTGAGAAACCGCCGCCGTTTTGCACTCCTTACGCGCGCCCGCTTCGGGGCCGAAAAAAGGACCCTCCTTTCGGAAGGTCCCTTCCGAGCCGCAGATCCGTCGGCCCGTTTGTTCTTTGTCTTTCACTGCAGCGTCAGATCGCCCTTTTTGATCCATCCGATCTTTCTCAGGATCACACAGAAAACCGTGCTCAGCACCGCCGGGAGCACAAAGCAGACCAGCAGCAGTCCGATCCAGTCCATCGCCGTGACCGCGCTCTTCGCGCCCGCCTCGATATCGTTCAGCCAGCCCGTATACACGCCGATCTGTCCCACCAGGCCGCAGGTGCCCATGCCGGAGGAGACCGCCGGGCCGTTCATCTTCATGCGAAACAGGCAGGTCGCGATCGGTCCCGTGATGGCGGAGGCCAGCGTCGGCGGGATCCAGATGCGGGGATTTTTGACGATATTGCCCATCTGCAGCATGCTGGTGCCGAGCCCCTGGGAGACGAGACCTCCCCAGCGGTTTTCCGGAAAGCTCATCACCGCGAAGCCGATCATCTGCGCGCAGCAGCCGGCCACGGCAGCGCCCCCGGCCAGACCCGTCAGCCCCAGCGCCGCGCAGATCGCCGCGCTGCTGATGGGCAGCGTCAGCGCCACGCCCACGATGACAGAGACCAGGATCCCCATGAAGAACGGCTGAAGCTCCGTCGCCCACATGATGAGCTGCCCCACCGTGCTGGCCGCCGCGCCGATGGCCGGTGCGCACAGCTTCGCCAGAAGGACGCCGGAGAGGATCGTCACCAGCGGCGTCACCAGAATGTCCACCTTCGTTTCTTTGGAAACCGCCTTGCCGCATTCGCTGGCCACAATGGCGACGACCAGCACCGCCAGCGGGCCTCCCGCTCCGCCCAGCGAATTGGCCGCGGCGCCCACCGCCAGCAGGGAAAACAGGACCAGCTGCGGCGCGCAGAGCGCATAGCCGATGGACACCGCCATCGCCGGTCCGGAGACGGACTTGGCGAAATCTCCCACCTCCACCAGCAGCGCGCTTCCGATCTGCTCGCCCAGCGTGCCGATGATCGTGCCGATCAGCAGCGAAGCGAACAGTCCCTGGGCCATGGCCCCCAGCGCGTCGATCCCGTATCTTTTTGCGGAAAAACAAATGTTTTTACGTTCCAGGAAGCGCCGGAACGCTCCCTTTTGTGCATTATCTTCCATTTTCTTCCTTCCCGTGCGGATATATCCCGCGCAACACAGATCATTTTCGGCCTGAGCGGGACTGCCTCCATTATATGAGCGGATGCCGTCCTGCTGTCAGGCTTTCATAGAAAATAGCACATATGAGAACGAAATGCAAGCACAAAATAAGAATTCCGTAACCCCGACGGATCACGCCTGCGGGCCCTGCGGCGGTCTATGAGGCCGCCGCGCTCCTCACGCCTGCGGGCCCTTTTCGACCACGAGCCGCAGTCTGACTCCGCCGCCTGCCGCATGCTCCGGCTCCGGCAGCGATTCCTGATTGCGCAGCACGGACAGCAAAAGCCCCATCAGGACGTACAGGGCCACGTTCAGCCTCCCGCCGATGGAAATGAAGGGCAGTCCGCAGGCCGTGATCCAGAAATATCCCGTATTCATCAGGACGTTCATCCCTGCCGGAAGAAGGACCACCAGCAGACAGGCCAGCCCCACCAGGACGCCCAGACGGTTTTTCTGCCGCAGTATCCGGTATGCCAGAAACGCCGCCGTCAGAAGCAGCGCGGCGACCAGCGCCAGCCCGACGGCCAGCCCCCAGCGCTCCCAGATCTGCATCAGGAAAAAGGATTCCGAATCATCCGCCGCAAAGGAAACCCTTTCGCCCGCCGTCTCGCCGAACAGCGAAAGTCCCGCCAGCGCGCGCCGAAGCTGCACATACAGGAAGCCTCCGTCCTTTTCCGCCAGATAAGGAGCCTGCAGGACCCGGAACCGTCTGGCAAAAAGTCCGTTCTGCCCCATCCGGAACGCGAACAGCGCGCCCCCGGCCAGCACGGGAACCAGGAGCAGCGGCAGCGACCAGATCTTCTTTACGCCATACCAGCCTTTTCCGACGGCAAAGGCCAGAAGCAGCACACAGCTCCCCAGCCAGAGCTGCTGGAGGATCCCGGCCGGAATGCTGTCAAGCGCCGCCATGAGCGCACAGGTCCCCAGCAGCCATGCCAGCGCCTTCAGGATCCCCCTCATGCCCTGGCTCCGATAATAAAAAACCAAGCCCGCATACGCCGCGGTCAGCAGCGCCACGATCCACTCCGTGCGGTAGTTCCCGTTGATCTGTGCAGAATAAAACGGGGCCAGCAGATAGAGCAGCACACCGACGCACCAGATGGCGCGCGGATATTTCCCGAGCACGGTATAATCGGCAAAGCATATCCCGAACATCAGGAGGATCCCCGCCAGCGTGCTCCTGGAAAAATTCTGGAGGAAATAGAAGGCCCCGCCTTCCTGTCCGGTGATCAGAAACTGCGCGGCCGACCCCAGGATCGCCAGCAGTACGATACAGCCCGCCGCCTTCCAGTCCATCCTGGGACGGTGGATCCGGTCCAGGCCCACGCCCACCTCCACGGGATCTCCCATCTGCCGCACGGCTTCCTTCTCCGCGTCCTCCTCCGACATGCCATCCGCCATACAGGCCGCCTTCTGATCCAGGATATGCGCATAAAGCTCCCGTTCCACGGCGGGACGCATGGCCTTACAGCGCATCTGACCGGTGCAGACGAACAGAAATTCCTCACTGCAGGCGGCCCTTTCGGGCTTCTCCTGCAGCCCCTCTTCCACAACGCTTCCTTTTTTCTTTTCAGATCCCGACACAGACCACACCCCCGATCACTCTGCCCACCGCGTCCGCGTAAGCGTTCCATTCCTCCTTCTTCCGCTTCAGGACGCCGCGGCCCTCTCTGGTGATGCTGTAATACTTGCGCACCTTGCCGCCCGCCTCCCTCTCGTAGACGGAGAGCAGATGCTTTTCCTCCAGCCCGTGCAAAAGCGGATACAGCGTCCCCGCCTTCAGCTCGAACACATTCTGCGAACGCCCTTTCAGCTCCTCGATCATCTCATAACCGTACATGTCCTTCTCTTCCAGAAGACTCAAAAGCAGCAGCGTCATGCTTCCGGATACCAGACTTTTGTCCATACGGCAGATCCTCCTTCCCTTTTGCGCGCTCCTCCCCGGCCATGGGATTTTTGCGCAATATGTATAGACTGTCTATATATCCGATTATATATAGGCAGTCTATATATGTCAAGCGCTGTTTTAAATTTTTTTCCAGCGGACCGTATGTGCAGGGACGTGGGTGCGTATACCGTCCGTTTCCCGGACCGTTATAAACGCACCGGCACTTGGCGAAGCGAGTCCGTCAGGACGCGGCTGAGCCTAGTGTCCGCTGTGCGTTTATCCGAGCGGGAGCGCGTCCGGGAACGGACGGTATATACACCCACGTCCCTGCACATATGATCCGCTGGCGCGGGCGGGACCTCCCGGCTCACTCCACCCGGACGCTGCTGCCGGGGCCGTCCGCCCCGCGCCGCTTCGTCACCACGATCTTGCGCTCGATGCGCTCCTTCAGCTCCGGCACATGCGATATGATCCCCACCAGCCGGTTCCCCTCCGAAAGCCGTTCCAGCGCCTTCATGGCCTGATCCAGCGCCTCTTCGTCCAGAGAGCCGAAGCCCTCGTCCACAAACATGGTGTCCAGCTGGATCCCGCCCGCGCCGGACTGGATCTCATCGGACAGCCCCAGCGCCAGGGACAGCGCAGCCTGAAAGGTTTCCCCGCCCGAAAGCGTGCGCACGCTGCGCACCGTCGTGTTGTAATGGTCGATCACGTCCAGCTCCAGTCCGGCCTTGACCTTCAGGTCCCCGCTCTCCTGGCGTTTCAGCTCATACTGGCCGCCGCTCATCACCATCAGCCGCAGATTGGCACGCCGGATGATCCGGTCAAAATACGTCATCTGGATCCAGGTCTCCAGTTCGATCTTGCGCTTGCCGGAAAGCGTTCCGCAGGCCGTATCCGCCAGCGCCTTCACCTGCACATAGTCCGCTTCCACCCGGCCGAGGCGCTCCCACTTCCCGGAAACCGCGTCAAAGATGTCCTGATTCTGTTTCAGGGCCGCGTACAGCTCCGACCTTTTCGCATCATATTCGCCCCGGAGCGCCTTCCGCTCTTCCCGCTCCGCCAGGAGCCGGGGTTCCTCTGTCTCCTCCGCTCCCTCCAGCTGTCGGCGCAGCGCCTCCACGGCCGCCTGCAGCGCCATCTCCCGGGTCCTGGACTCCTGCAGCGCCTGTCTCGCCCTGTCCAGACGTTCTTCCAGATCCCGCACGGTTTCCCGGTCGGCCGAAAGCTGCGCTTCCACCGCCTCCCGGCTCTGGCCCTCCAGCAGCCTGCCGCGCTCCGCGATCTGTTCCTCCTGCCGTTCCTGTTCCACCGTGAGTCGGGTCAGGAGCAGTCCCGCTTCCCGGCTCTCCTGCTCCAGCGCGTCCTTCACACGCTCCCACCGCGCCATCTGTTCCTCCAGGCGCTGTTTTTCCGCCAGCCGTTCCCGGTTCCTTCGGATCTCCTCCCGCAGAAGCGTTCCTTCTTTTTCCAGAAAATCCGCCGCGGCGGCACCGGCAGTCGGCATATTCTCTCTGCCGCAGCCGTCCAGCGCCTTCGCCCAGACCGCGGCCGGATCCCACAGACAGGCGGAAAGACGCGCGGCCGCATCCTCGCAGCGGACCCGGGCCGCCTCTTCCTCCCGCTTTTTCTCCTGCGCCGTCCGACTGGCCTGCGCCGCCGCGGCCTCCGTTTTTTTCCGCTCCGCTTCCAGCGCCTTTCTTTGGCTGAGCTTCTCCCCGGTCTGCGTCAGCGCCGTCCGCAGCCGTTCCAGCTCGTCCTCCAGAAACGCGCAGGCCTTCTCCGGCTCCATGTCCGCCTCTCCGGTGCAGAGCCGGATCTCCTTTCGCAGCGCTTCCTCCTTCTCCTCCAGCGCTTCCCGCAAATGTCCCGCGGACGCGCTCAGGCGCTCCGCAGCGGCCTCGACCGCAGAGAGCTTTTTCTTCTCCGCCTCCAGCGCCTCCCTGTCAGGCGCATCCGCGGAGGGACGGGCTGGCAGGGGATGATGAACGGAACCGCACACCGGGCACCGTTCTCCCTCCTGCAGCCTCTCCGCCAGCATTCCGGCCTGTCCGTCCAGGAACAGGCGCTCCAGCCGTCCGTAGGATTCCCGCAGGCTGTCCCGCTCCCCGGAGGCCTTCTGATATTCCGCCTGGCTGCGCCGGAGTCTGCCGCACGCGGTGCGCCGTTCCTCCAGCAGCTCTCCCAGCCTTTTTCGCTGCCGCTCCCTTTCCCCGAGCGCGCCCTTCCCGGCCTCCAGCTCCGCTTCCAGACCCCGAAGCGCCTCGATCTGCTCTCCCTGCTTTTGCAGAAGGCTCTCCAGCCGTTCCTCCTGCGCGGCGGCAGCCGTCATCTCCTCCCGGATGCGCGCGCGCTCCTTGGAAAAACGCCCGGCCTCCTCTGTCAGCTCCCCAAGCCGTGCCGCAGCCCCTTCCAGCCGTTCCCGCGCGCGGTCCAGCCGCTCCTTTTCCTCGCCCGCATCCTGCAGCGACTGCAGGATCTCCCGCCCGGACGCGATCTGCCCGGCCAGGTTTTTCTGCTGTTCCGCGCGGTCTGTGTTCTCCTTTGTGCGGCGGCCGATCTCCCGCGCCCTTTGTTCTGCCTCCTTCTGATCCGCCGCCTGTTTTTCAAACAGGGAGAGCTTCTCCGTCCCCGTGCGCACCGCTTCCGTCCGGGCCTGTATCAGCGGTTTCTTTTCCTCCGCCTCCCGGAATCCCTTTTCCGCCGCCTCGAGGTCCTTTTGCGCCGCCTCCAGCTCCTTTTCCTTCCCGGTCAGCTCCTCTCGAAGCTGCCGCTGCTTCTGCATCTGCCCCAGACGCCGGTCCGCCAGACGGATCTCCTCCTCCAGCGCCTCCGTTTTTCCGGAAAGCTCCTTCAGCCAATCCCGATCCCGCTCCAGCAGCTCCTGCAGGATCTCCAGCCCTCTGACCGCCTTCCCTTCGTATTTCACGCTCCCGAGCCTTGACAGCTCCGCCTTAAGATCCGGGTGGTCCTGACAGACCGCGCCCTCCAGATACTGCTGAATGCTCCTGCGGAGCTCGTCGTAGTCCTTCCAGCGGTTCTTCACCTCGTCCCGGAGACGGTTCTGCAGCTCCTGATACAGGCCGGTATGAAAGATCTGCCGGAAGATCTCGCTGCGCTTCTCCGTTTCCGCGATCAGCAGCTTCTGAAAATCCCCCTGCGCGATCATGGCGATCTGCATGAACTGGCGGTAATCCAGCCCGATCAGCTCCGTCACCGCGCGCGTCACCTCCCGCGCCTTCGTGACCGGCGGACGTCCGTCCGGAAAAAGCAGCTCCGCGTCCGACTTCTGCAGCGTGACCCCGCTCCCCCGTCCCTTGGGACGCCAATATTCCGGATTGCGCCGCACCGTGTAGCTTTTTCCCCGATAAAGGAACAAAAGCTCCACGAAGGTCGGCACATCCTCCTTCGCATACTTGCTGCGCAGCATGCCCGCCTGCCGCACGCCGCCGCTGGCCTCTCCGTAGAGCGCGAAGGTGATGGCATCAAAAATCGTCGTCTTGCCTGCCCCGGTATCCCCGGTGATCAGGTACAGCCCCTTCTCCCCGAGCCGCGTAAAATCGATCTCCGCCGTTTCCGCGTAAGGCCCGAAGGCGCTGATCGTCAACCGCTGCGGTTTCATCGCTTTTCCCCCTCCTCCAGCGCTTCAAACATCCGTCCGATGACGGCCGCCTGCTCCTTCGACATGGACTGGTTGTTCTGCAGTTCATAAAATTCCGCAAACAGCGCCTGCCCCGACTTTTCTTCTTCCTCCTCCGAGACCTCCACGGCGCGGTTTTCCCGGGTGCGCCGGTTGTCATATTCGAGCCGCATCAGGTTGGGATAGATCACGCGGAGCTTCTGCATGCCGTCCGGCACGTCCTCCTCGTCCGTCAGCGTCACCTGTATGTAGTCCTCGGTGTTCGTATTTTCATAAAAAGGACGGGCCGTCACCTCCAGGTAGCTCCCCCGCACCCGTCTCATGTCGCGCAAGGGGACCAGCGGTATCGTTTTCACCGTCACGTTTCCCTTTTCCTTCAGCTCCACGACCGTCACGGATTTTTCCTGTCCGCTCTCCGAAAAGGAATATTTTAACGGCGTGCCGCAATACCGCACGGCGGCGCGCCCCACATGCTGCGGGCTGTGGATATGCCCCAGCGCCGCATAATCGAAGGCGTCAAACACCGATGCGTCCACGTTGTCCAGGCCGCCTATCGAGAACTCCTCGGATTCACAGCGGCTGGCGCCGGTCACGAACTGATGGGCCACCAGCACGTTGCGCTGCGACCGGTCCACCTGCAGCCTGGCGACGGCGGCCTCCAGCGCCTCCTGATAGGTGCCGATCTCCCCGCGGGCCGCGCCGTTTTGTTCAGGCGCCGCAGCCGATGTATCTGCGCTTCCTGCCCCGCCGTCAGCATCCGGCTCGGCTGCCGTATCCGCATCTGCCGCGCCGCTGTCAGCATCCGCCGCAGCCGCATGTCCCGCGCCGCCGTCGATATCTTTCCCGCCCTCTGCTTCGGCCAGCGCGTGCCGCACCGTGGCGGGCTTCAAAAAGGGAAGAAGCCAGACCCGCAGCTCTCCCCAGGCGTCCCGCAGGCAGACGGGCTCCACCGTCCCGCTGTAGGCGGGAGAAATATACACGTTCCGCCCGCTCATGAGCCGCGCGCCGAAGGCCAGCCGCTCCGCGGAATCGTGGTTCCCGCTGACCACGAAGACCGGGAATCCCCGGTCCGCCAGTCCGGTCAGAAACTCGTCGCACAGCCGCACGGCATCCGCCGAGGGGACCGCCTTATCGTAGATATCCCCCGCGATCAGCACGCCGTCCGGCCGCTCCGCCTCCGCCAGCGCCAGGATCTGCTCCAGAATGTACCGCTGATCCTCCAGCATGGAGACCTCATAGATCCGTTTCCCCAGATGAAGGTCCGACAAATGCAAAAACTTCATACTTTTCTCCTTATGAAATACTGCTCTGCAGTCATTATATCATATTTCCAGGATCCCCGAACAAAAAAAGGGCAGAAAAAACCCTTCTGCCTGAAGGGGGGAGGGTGGCAGAAGGGTTTCAAAAAAGGGGAGTATTAGTATATAAAAAAGAGGGGGTACGCTAAATCATTACGCAATGGCAAATTTGCTGATCGCATCCGCAAACTCATTGCTCTCGCCGTGGCACTGCACCGTGACATTCTTTGCAAGTCCCAGGCTGAACACGCCCATGATCGACTTCGCATCCACGATCGCCGAATCACATTTGACGTCCACATCAAAATCACATTTCATCGCCGCGCGGACAAACTCCTTAACGTCCTCAACGTGATTCAGTCGAATCCTTATCTGGCTCATATGGCATCATCCTTTCCTACCGTTATAGCAGCCAGGGAGATCAGGTTTCTCTAATGTGTTTTTGCCTTTCGTTAATCCTATTTTATTCTTTTTCCCGGAATTGTCAACTGCCGAAAAAACGGGCTCCAAAACCAGTAATTTGTATCTTTTGCAATATTTATGATAAAAAACCGATAAGTCAGTCCGCCCTTTTCACATTTCCCGGTTTCAAAAAGTGCAAAAAGTGAAATCGTTCTCACATATTTTGCATAAAAAATATTTTTTTGCGGGTTAAAATTTCGGCAATTATTTTTTTCTTTCGTTGACATTCCCAAGCGTGCAGAGTACACTGTTGTTAGACAGATGCCATTTTTTGTTTCCGCGGCGGGAAGCTGTCCGGCATTCCGCGCGGCGTGTTTCTCAATATGGGGGATCCATTCATGAAAAAGACCATCGTATGCTTCGGAGATTCCAACACACACGGATATTGTTCCGCCACCGGCGGCCGTTTTGACGAGGACCATCGCTGGCCGTGTCTCCTCCAGACCTATCTGGGCGGGGACTGGCGCGTGGTCGAGGAAGGCCTGAGCGGCCGGACCACTGTCTTCAACGATCCGCTGAACGAATGCATGAGCGGCCTTGATGCCATCTACAGCTGCCTGATGTCGCATGAGCCCGTAGACCTTCTGATCATCATGCTGGGGACCAACGACGTCAAAGCGCGTTTCGCCGCCAGCGCTCAGAACATCGCTAAGGGCCTGGAACGGCTGACCCGCAAGGCCATCTCCATTCAGGAGGCCTGGCGCGGGGCGCCCAACATTCTGCTGATCGCTCCCGCCCCCATCGATCCGAGATACGAGGATACATTCGTAGAAGGGGAAATGGGACCCGGCTGTTTTGAAAAGTCCTGTGAACTGGCAGACTGGTATCTGGATGCCGCGGACCGGCTGGACTGCCATTTTCTCGACGCCGGGGCGCTGAACCTGACCATGCACCCCAACGACTATATGCATCTGGACGAAAGAAGCCATCGGATCCTGGCACAGCACCTTGCGGGATTGATCCCATCTCTTTTCCCGGCCGAAGAGGACGGCTGATCCCCGATGCGATTTCCGCCGAAAACGACAGACGGATCAGATATTACCCGAAAAAGCAGAACGCGATCACTGCCAGAAGCGCCTGGAGGATCACATAGCGCGCCACCACCTGCGGATCGGACCAGCCGATGTTCTTGCGGAGATGATCGTGGAGCGGCGTCCTTGTGTTTTTCAGGATCGAGATCTTCATGTGGCGCTTCAGGAACAGCTTCACCAGCCCGATCCCGCCGTCCGCGATCGTCACACCGGCCAGCAGGAGATAGATAAACGGATTTTGCGATTTCAGCGCCACGATCGCGATATAAAAGCCCAGCGCGCGGGAACCGGCGTCCCCCATCAGCATGCTGCTGGGAGAAGAATTGAAATACAGATAGGCGAACAGCACCGCCGCGAACAGAAAATTCCCCATGGCGTAAAGGCCCAGTGTTTCCCGGTAGAGAAGCGCGAAGGAGAGCAGGGTCACGCTGCTCAAGCTGGCGCACAGCCCGTCCACCCCATCGGAACAGTTGGTCACGTTGACCGCGCCCCAGAAGAGGATCACGGCCAGCACGAAATAGACGGCCTTCGGGATCATAAGCTCCAGCGGGCCGATCCAGACCGTCGAAGCGTTGAAGTTCAGGAAGGTGACCGCCGCCATGACGGAGAGCACCAGATCGATGGCCCCCTTCAGATATTCATTCCAGGGCTTCTCGGACGCATCGTCCAGATATCCGCTCATCATCATCGCGAACAGCAGGATCGCGTAGATCAGATATTCCCGGTCCACTGGCAGGAAAAGGAAGCTCCCCGCCAGGAAGCAGAGCACGAACGTGAACCCGACGCCGCGCAGCTTTCCCTTTGAGAGCGCGCCGTTCACCGCGAACGCCCGCCCGTGGTCGCTGGGGAGGAACGGGAACGGGTGCTTCAGCAATAAAAACGTGAGGGCAAAGGTCACGGCTGTACCCAGCATGGCGATTTGATCCGGCTTCAGAAATTGCGCCCAGAAAACGTACATATTCATCCTCTCTCCCGGGCTTCGCAGCGCTGCCGCCCGGGCGCGGCGTCCTGTCGTTTTTCGGAAATCCGTCTCGTTTTCCGCGCCGCCTTCTTATTATAACGCACCTTCGCCGATCCAACCACTGAAATTTCCAATTTTTAAAAATTTATTCCACCCACCCCATCCAACAGCCCCCCGACAGACGCCCCGGCAGAAAACGCCGCCGCCCGCCGCAGGGGTGCATTCCTTTTCCGGACACGCTCTCGCTCGAGAAAAACGCAGCGGTGCTAAACTCAGCTTCGCCAACAGGCTCGCTTCGTTAAGCACCGGCGTTTTTCTAACGGTCCGGGAAAATGGAATGCACCCCTGCGGCGGGCGGCGGCGTTTTCTGCTGGGGCGTCTGTCGGGGGGCTGCTGGATGGGACGGGCTGGCCTTATGCCTCCTCCGCCTCTTCCTCGTCCTCCTCGATCAGCCGCATTCCGGCCGTCTCCGTGACGGGCAGGGAAAACACGATGGCCTTGGCCTTGCTGTCCATCCCGGCCTCCTGCATGATCGCCTTCATAATGCCGTTCTTGTCCTCTTTCTTCGTCACCATGAAGATCATTTCCTTTTCCGCCGCGAGGGAGACGCCCAGGAACTTCTCCGCTTTTTCCACGCCGGTACCCTTGGCGTGGATGACCGTGCCGCCGGGGGCCCTGGCCGCCCGCGCCGCGTCCATGATCGGCTCGATATATCCCTGATTCGCTATCACCACGAGAAGCTCATATTTCGTATCCTTCAAAACGCTCTCCTCCCCTTTCTGGAATTCCCGTCCTTCCATGAGAAACTGCAGCTGCTTCTTCCCGCCGATGCTGCTTAACGGCACGATGAACGCGATGCCGGTGCCGGGAATGTCGATCCGCATCTGCCGCTGCAGGCCCTGTTTGATCCTTTTCCATTCCTCTCCGGTCACGAAGGTGAACAGGATCGCTTTTTCGGAGGCCTCCAGGCCGAAGGTGTCCAGCACCTCCGAGGCTGCGGTCCCCTGCCCCATGGCCTGGAGCAGCATCGTCACATTGTATTCCTTATAAAGGGCCAGAAACCGGCGCACCTGATTGCGGTCGCTGATGGTGGCCATCAGATAGATCTCGCTCATACCTTACTCCCCTCCGCCGTCAAAGCTCAATGATCGCGTTGTCATCCAGCATCTCGAAGGAATCCTCCGCATGGTGATGCAGGCCCAGAGCCACCTTCGTCCGATGCGAGGACAGGATCCTGGAGGCCAGCCCCATGGCCTGAATGGTGATCAGGGGCGTCATCGCCACCATCGCCACCACACCGAAGGCGTCCGTCACGATATTGCCGCCCAGCGCCATACAGGCGCCCTGCGCCAGCGGCAGAAGGAACGCGGCCGTCATGGGACCGGAGGCCACGCCGCCGGAGTCGAAGGCGATGGCCGTATACAGCTTGGGCACGAAAAAGGAGATCCCCAGCGCGACGGCATAGCCCGGCACGATGAACCAGAGAATGGAGATCCCGGTCAGCACCCGCACCATGGCCAGCCCCAGCGAAACGGAGACGCCGACGGAAAGTCCGGTCCCCATGGCCGCGGCGGAGATCGCGCCGTCCGTGATCTCCTCCACCTGCTTATTCAGCACATAGACCGCGGGCTCCGCCTTGACGATGAAATATCCCATCAGCATGGCGATGGGGATCAGAAGACCCGGATATTTCATCCCGGCGATCACCTGTCCCAGATAATTGCCCGCGGGCATGAAGCCCACATTGGCGCCGGTCAGGAAAAGCACCAGGCCCGCATAGGTGTAGACGAGCCCGATCAGGATCCGCTTCATCTTCCGTTTGGACAGCTTCAGCAGGATAAACTGGAAGACCATGAAAAACAAAAAGACCGGCAGCAGCGACAGCAGGATCTCTTTCATATAGGTAGGCAGCTCCACCACGAACAGATGCCAGAGCTGCCTGGAATTTTCGATCTCCGGGATCTGGGGCGGCACATACACGCTCTCCTCCGGGTGATAGATCAGGCTCAGGATCATGACCGCGATGATCGGCCCCACGGAACAGAGCGCCACCAGGCCAAAGCTGTCGTCCGCCGCGTGGCGGTCGCTGCGGATCGCGGAAACGCCCACGCCCAGCGCCATGATAAAGGGCACCGTCATGGGGCCCGTGGTCACGCCGCCAGAATCAAAGGCCACGCTCAAAAAGTCCTTCGGCACAAAGATCATCAGGACGAACACGATCCCGTAGAATGCCAGCAGAAGCGGCGGCAGCGCGACACCCAGCAGCATACGCAGGAGCGCCGTCACCAGAAACAGGCCCACGCCCAGCGCCACCGACAGGATCAACACCATGTTCGGCACCGCCGGTACCTGTCCGGCCAGCACCTGCAGGTCCGGCTCCGAGATCGTCACGATGAATCCGATCAGGAACGCGACCCCCACGATCATGAGCAGATTCCGGCTTTTGGTCATGCTGGTCCCCACGCTCTGCCCCATCGGCGTCATGGCCACCTCCGCGCCCAGCGTGAACAGCATCATGCCGATCATCACCAGCGCGGCCCCCAGCAAAAAGCAGAGCAGAATGCTGGGCGAGATCGGCGCGATGCTGAAGCAGAGCACCAGCACGATGGCCAGGATCGGCAGCACCGCCTGCAGCGCTTCCTTCCATTTCTCCTTCAATTTCTTTGTCATTCCCATGGTCATACTCCTCCCACAGAACACCCCGGACACTGCGTCCTTCTCCCCCGCCGTCCGGGGTTCAGACTTTTTTTCAGTATAACATATTTCCCTTTGTGCCCGGAACACTTTCTTGTTAAAATTATGCAAAAATTAAAGTTTTATCACCTTTCGGGACGCCGTCCGGGCCGCTCTCCCGCGCGGTCTTTTTTCCCGCTTTTCCCAGCGGTCTGATATACGGAGAAAAAAGAAGTTTTTTTGCCGAAAAGTGCAACGAATGCCCCGCGAGGATCATCTTATGATCAGATCCCCGGCCGGAGCGATCGGGCGGCAGATACAGCCGCACAGAACGAATACAGGACATGTCCCTTGGCATACGAAGGGACACGGCCGAAACAGACGACGAAAGGAATTCTTTTGCAAAATGAACCGAGAACAGTTTGGCGAACAGGTCCTGAACCTGGAAAGCGCCCTGTACCATGTGGCGAAATCGATCCTGCGCAATGACGAGGACTGCGCGGACGCCCTGCAGAACGGCATCCTGAAGGCCTGGCAGAAGCTGGATACCCTGCGGGACGACGCCCGCTTCCGCCCGTGGCTGACCCGGATCGTGGTCAACGAATGCTATCAGTTGTTCCGGACCAGCCCGCACCATGTCCCGCTGGACGAATATCCGGGATGGGACGCGGCCGCAGCGGAGGAGGTGCGCGGCGAATCGGAGGCACTGCTGGCGCTGGCGCGTCTGGAGGAAAAATACCGGCTTCCCATCGTCCTGCATGTGATCGAGGGGTATTCCCAGAAGGAGACCGGCGAGATCCTGGGGCTGACGGAGGCCAACGTGAAAAGCCGCATTCTCCGCGGAAAAAGGAAACTGAGAGCGATGCTGGAAAAAGAAACCGACAAAACGAAAATAGAAGAAAAGGCAAAAGGAAGGAGAAGCGCAAGATGAACAGAGACGAAATATTCCGTGAGGTCCCGGACGTCGTACATGAAGCCGTGCTGACGGCGCTGGATTCCCTGGAACCGGAAAAAGTCCGGATAAGAGAGAATAAGCTCCAAGACTGCGGGCAGCCCGCTGCGGCAGCGCAGAAGGCCGGAAGGCATCGGACAGCAGGTTTCCAAAAAACAGTCCCTTCTCCCGGGACATCCGATAAAAAGTCTCTCCGGAGCAGATCGGGACAGCACGCGTTCCGCTTCTCCCGGGCGGCCGCCGTTCTTCTGGCATGCTTCCTGGCCGCGGGAGCCACGGTCCTGGCCGCAGAGGGGATCCGCCTGTACCGGCAGCGGATGGAGGAAATGGACGCCGAAGAGATAGAAACCTACTATGAAACCGCCCTGGCCGGAGAGGCTACGGAGTCCAACCGCCCGTTTACGGCGGAGGAGCAGACCCGCTACGATACGCTGCTGCCGCAGTACGAAAACAACGGACTGTTCCCGCAGGCCGCGCTGGCCTGTCTGGACGAAGGCGAACCCTACGGCGGAGAGGGTGTGTTCCTGGATCCTTCCGCCCGGAAGCTCTATCTGCCGGACCGGGCACTCACCGACGAGGAGCTGCTGGAGATCATGGATTTCCATCATCGGGTGGATTACAGCATTTACCAGCTGAATCAGGCGCAGATCCTTTCCGGGGACGGCTGGGAAAGCCGTATGGCGCAGCTGAGCGATGAACGGGTGTCGGAGATCTACCTGAACATGTTCGACAACCCCATGCCCACCAGCGGCAGCCGCAGCAGACCCCTTACCGAAAGCGAACAGTCCCGGTATGACGCCCTGGAGACACAATATGAGGAAGAAGGGCTCTATATCGAACCGGAGATCCCGATCATTCACGCGCCGGAGGAATACGCCGGGACCGGCGTCGCGCTCTGCACCGCGGACAGCACCTATTATATGCCGGAAGCGGAACTCACCGACGAAGAGCTGCTGCAGATCATCGATTACGACCACAAGGCGGACTACTGCATCAGCCGGATCGGCCAGGAGGTCATGCTGGGGCTGCGGAAGGGCTATCCAAACGCCGAAGGAACCGACACCCCATAGGTGCCGGTTCCCCTCACATCACTTATTCGACGAAGTTCAGCGCCTCCGCCAGCGCCAGGATGGTCAGCGACTGTCCGTAGGCCATCGGCGCGATCAGAATGTTCTTGTAGTGGTCCGCATCCATGCCCATGCCCGTGCCGCCGGAGACGTTCAGGACCGTGCCGTCCCCGTCGATATTCTTCAGGATGCCGCCGATGGCGCGCTCCGCGCATTCCAGGTATTCATCCCCCAGGATGCCCATGCGGATGCCCTTGAGAATGCCCGCCGTGATGGCGGCGGAGCCGGAAACCTCCTCATAGCTGTCCGCGTCGGTGAGGACCGTATGCCACAGCCCGCTCTCGGCCTGGAGCTCCTTCAGCCTGCTCACCTGCGCCTTATAGGTGTCGAGGATGATCGTCTTGACCGCGGGATTCAGCGTGTTTTTGAACATCTCCACATAGTCGAGGATGCCCAGCGTGAACCAGCTGTTGCCGCGGCACCAGAAGATGCCGCCGAAGTTGTTGTTCCCCTTGAAGGTCCAGCCGTGGAAGAACAGGCCGGTCTTCTTGTCGTAGAGATATTTGATATGCATCAGCACCTGATGGATGCTCTCGTTGATCCAATCCTGACGGCCGTACTTCTGCCCCATCTTATTGAGGAAGAGCACCGTCATGAACAGGGTGTCGATCCACATTTCGTTCTCATTGAGCCTCACGCCCTGCCGGTCTCCGTTGGCGCTGGTCACATGCTGAAAACCGCCCTCCTTCGTGCGGGGGATGCAGGTCATCAGCCAGTCCGCCCAATCCAGGCAGAGCGCCTCGAAGCGCTCGTCCTTCAGCTTCTCGTTCAGTTCCGTCAGCGTCAGCAGCGGCGTCGTGGTGTTGATGTTGCGGGACGGAAGTCCGGCGTCGATGTTGTCGTTGAACCAGTCCTTCAGGAAAGGAACATACTTGTCGTTCTTCTCCGTCTGCATGATCTTCAGCAGGCCGTACAGCCCCACGCCCTGCGGCCAGTCCCATTCCTTAATGCCGAAATCCCGCTTGAAAAAGCCGATGGCCTCGCCGCCCTCCGCCAGCTTGTTCTCGTCCTCGGGGCCGCCCAGATTCATCAGCTTGTGGATGACCAGCTCCAGCTTTGTCCTGAGTTCTTTCTCGTTCACTTTCATAAAAGCTCCACCACCTTTTCCTTTTCTTGTACCGTCCCGTCAATCCCGGAGCCGCCGGGAAATGCGGAAATAATTGTAGACATTTACCGAAATTTCAATATGATTATACATTTTTTTGTCGGATCCTTCAATGTTTTTTTGAGCAAATCCGCTTTTTTAACATCGAAGTTAAAATTGCCGGTTCCCGCAGCGCTCCGCGCTTCCTCACTGCCTGAGAGGCCCTGGCAGCCGATCCCGTTCTCACCCCGGCAGCCAAAAAGGCCAAACGTCCGGCGGGTCTGCCTCTTCCTGCGATACCCGCACCGTTGACAGACATTCCGTACAGGGCGTATACTGTGATCATCATTATCCGTACAGGAATACACGCTGTTCAGATCATTTATTTTCAGAGACAGCAGGGGAAGGATTCCCCGCTGTCAGAAAAGGAGGTCTTTCTCATGAAAGCACTGTTCATCGGCGGGACCGGGACCATCAGCACCGCCATTTCCCGCAGACTGATCGAAGAGGGACACGAACTCTGGCTCCTGAACCGGGGCAGCCGCAACGCCGAGCTTCCGGAGGGCGCGCATTTTCTCATAGCCGACATCAACGACGAAGCGCGGGCGGCCGAGCTGCTGGCCGGAGAGCATTTCGATGTGGTGGCGGACTTCATCGCCTTCGTACCGTCCCAGCTGGAACGGGACTACCGGCTTTTTAAAGGGAAAACAAACCAGTTCATCTACATCAGCTCCGCCTCCGCCTATCAGAAACCGCTGTCCGACTACCGGATCGACGAGGGCACGCCCCTGTCCAATCCCTATTGGGAATATTCCAGGAACAAGATCGCCGGAGAGGAATACCTGATGAAGCTGTACCGGGAAGAGGGCTTCCCCGTCACCATCGTGCGCCCCAGCCATACCTACTGTGAGCGCAGCGTGCCGCTGGGCCTTCACGGAAGGAACGGCAGCTACCAGGTCCTGAAACGGATGCTGGAGGGGAAACCGGTCCTCATCCACGGGGACGGCACCTCGCTCTGGACCCTGACCCACAGCCGGGACTTCGCCAAAGGCTTCATCGGCCTGATGGGAAATCTGCACGCCATCGGAGAAGCGGTACAGATCATCGGCGACGAAACGCTGACCTGGAACCAGATCTACCAGGCCGCGGCGCGGGCCCTGGGCGTGACCCTGCATCCCTTCTATGTTTCCTCCGCGTTCCTCGCGGCCTCCTGCTATTATGACGGCGGGGACGGCCTGCTGGGCGACAAGACCCACAGCGTCGTCTTCTGCAGCCGCAAGCTGAAACGGCTGGTTCCCGGATTTTTTGCCGGGATCCGTTTCGACCAGGGCGTGAAGGAGGCGGTGGACTATGTGCTCTCCCACCCAGAATGCCAGACAGAGGATCCGGAATTCGACGCCTGGTGCGACCGGGTCATCGCCGCGCAGGAGGAAGCGCTGGAGAAGGTGAAGAACGCGGCCCTTTAAACGGCAGACGTCCGCCTTCCCAGATCTGTGCTTTCCCACATGTCCTTTGTCAGCCGCAGCTCCGCCGGATCCCGGTCCGGCAGGGCCGCGGCTGTTTCTTTGTCTCGGGGCGGAATGCGGTCCGGCGCGGCCTGCCCCTCATCTCCGACCGGCACAGCTGCGGCCGTCCGATGCCCGCTCCCGTCCGGCGCGGCCCCGGCAGTCCGATGCCCGCTCCCGTCCGACGCGGTCTCGACAGTCCGATCCCCGCCCCCGTCCGGCGCGGCCCCGGCTTCTGCGGGCACAAATCCCAGCCGTTTGCACAGCCGCAGGGAGGCCTCGTTGTCCCGGCGCACCACCGCCCGCACAGCGGGCAGCTCCAGCTCCTCAAAGCCATATCTGAGCGCGGCCGCGCATGCCTCCAGCGCATAGCCCTGTCCCCGGAAGGCGGGCACGATACAGAAGCCCAACTCCGGCTCCTCCCGGCCTTCCCGCATCTGCAGCCCGGCCAGGCCGATCACGGGGCCGGGGTGTACCATTCCGGCATCGGGTTTCTCCGGCACTCTATCACCGAATCTCTTCGACACTCCGTCGGCTCTCTCCGGCTCCCTGTCAGCTTCCCCCGTCACTCCGTCCGCTTTCTCCGTCTCCCTGTCAGCCTCTTCTGTCTCCCCAGCGGGCCCTCGCCGCTCTGCCGCCCAAAGGCCGAAGCCGTAAAACCCGTACATACAGCGGATATATTCCTCCAGGCGCTCCTTCGCGGAAAAATCCCGGCAGGCGTCCGGCATATCCGCGCCGAACAGAAATCCTTCCTCCCCCGCGCACAGCTTCCGCACGGTATCCGCGTCCGCGGCCGTCAGCTCCCGCAGCCGCAGCCGTTTCGTTTCCGCGATCCGCCAGGGCAGCCCGGCGTGACGCTGCCAGACCTTCCGCAGAAAATCCTCCGAAAGCCCCAGCGCATCCCGCTCCTCTTCCGTTTTCAACTCTGCGGAAGCTTCATTTACCTGCACGCACCATTCGATCTCCGGGACCTGCGCCCCCTCATTTTCCGGCGTCAGCAGAAACAGCACACACGCCCCGGCCCCGTGCAGCGAAAGGGCCGTCTGCGGCTCGTCCGTCAGCCAGACGCTTCCGCGGCGCTCCGCCGGGAAATCCTGATCCGCTATTTTGATCTCCCTCTTCAATCTTCGCTCCTCACCTTCGGAAATGGCAGAAATGCTTCATCGTTTTTAATATACATCCGGCGGACCGGATTTTCAACATCCGCAGCGCGCCCCGCAGTTTTCAGGCCGCCGGTCTTTTTCACATTTCCCGCTTTACGGCGGGCGCTTTTTCGATTACAATATCAGAGAGAAACGCGCCGGTATCCGCAGACGGACCGGCGGCGCACCGATATCATCGTCATCCATTTTTACAGAGAAAGGAAATTTCTATGGCACAGAATCCAATCGTCACGATCACAATGGAAAACGGCAGCGTCATCAAGGCCGAGCTCTACCCGGAAACCGCACCTCAGTCCGTCAGGAACTTCATCAGCCTGATCAACCGGAAATTCTATGACGGCGTTATTTTTCACCGCGTCATCCGCGGCTTCATGATCCAGGGCGGCGATCCTCTGGGCAACGGTACCGGCGGCCCCGGCTACTGCATCAAGGGCGAGTTTTCCTCCAACGGATTCCCCAACAGCTTAAAGCACACCGCGGGCGTCCTCTCCATGGCGCGCACCATGATCCCCGATTCCGCGGGCAGCCAGTTTTTTATCATGCATCAGGACGCGCCCCATCTGGACGGGGAATATGCCGCTTTCGGCAAGGTGACGGAAGGCATGGACGTGGTGAACGCCATCGCCGAGACCCCCACCGACTGGTCCGACCGGCCCAGAACGGCACAGCGCATGAAGAGCGTGACCGTGGAAACCTTCGGCGTCGATTATCCGGAACCGGAAAAACTGGCCGACAGATAAGACCGGCTGACGCGGCCGCATGAGAACCGTCGCCGCCGCACGGAAATACGCCGCGGCCCACGCAAAGACGCATCTCATATGCGGGAACAAGCCCGGCCGCACAGAGACACCGCGGGCAGCGCAGGCCGCATGAACGAAACCGGCGCACATGAAAGCGCGCACAGCCGCGAGGGGGAAAAACAATGCCTCTTCATATCGTGAGAAACGACATCACCCAAATGAAAGTGGACGCCATCGTCAATGCGGCCAACGAAACGCTGCTGGGCGGCGGCGGTGTTGACGGCGCGATCCACAGGGCCGCAGGGCCCGGACTGCTGGCCGAATGCAGGACGCTGAACGGCTGCAGGACCGGCGAAGCAAAGGTCACCGGAGCGTACCGTCTGCCCTGCAGATATGTGATCCATACCGTGGGACCGATCTGGCGCGGCGGTCTGTTCGGCGAGCGTCAGAAACTGATCTCCTGCTATCGGACATCCCTTTCCGCCGCCGAGGCGCATCGGTGTGAGACCGTGGCCTTTCCGCTGATCTCCTCCGGCGTCTACGGCTATCCGAAGGACAAGGCGCTGCGCGTCGCCGTCGATACGATCAGCGATTTCCTTTCCGATCACGAGATGACCGTTTATCTGGTCATCTTCGATAAGGCTTCCTTCCAGATCGGGGAAAGGCTGTTCCGGTCAATCGAATCCTATATCGACGATCACTACGCGGCGGCCCATGAGGACAGCCGGGAGGTGCAGAGAAGCCGTATCCTGCAGGCGGAACAGTCGTACTCCTTCAAACCGACGGAGGAGGATGCCGCCGCACCGTTTCCAAAGGAAAAGCCTTCCAAGATCTCCGATACGCCGAAGGCCGCTCCCGCCGCCAAACCGTTTCCAGGTTCCCGGACCGTCGCGGGCGGAGCCGCGCTGTTTCCGGAGCCCGCCTCCGCGCTGGCCCCGCATTTTGGGGCAGCGGCCTCCCTGGAGGAGGCGCTGCGCCGGATCGACGAGAGCTTTTCCGAAATGCTGCTGCGCAAGATCGACGAGCGCGGCATGACCGACGCCCAGTGCTACAAGAAGGCCAACATCGACCGCAAGCTGTTTTCCAAGATCCGGAACGACAGGCTTTACCGACCCAGCAAGCCCACCGTCCTGGCGTTCGCCATCGCGCTGGAGCTTCCGCTGGAGGAAACGAAAGATATGCTGATGAAGGCCGGGTTCGCCCTGTCCCACAGCAGCCGTTTCGATATCATCGTTGAATATTTTATCAGCAAAGGAAACTATAACATATTCGAGATCAACGAAGCGCTGTTCGCCTTTGACCAGAACCTGCTGGGCGCGTGACCGCGCTTTGAGCGGATGAAGATCTGAAAATGTCTCCTGCGAGGTGACCAAACGGGCACTGCCGTGCCGTATGATATGGCTGTAGGGTAAAACCTGACAGCCATATTTTATTCCGGAAAACAGGACGGACGCACAGACCCTGCCCGTTTTCCCATCTCAAAGGAGGCACACACCATGAAGAAAAACCTGACAGAACTCGTATTCATTCTCGACCGCAGCGGCTCCATGAACGGACTGGAGGCCGACACCATCGGCGGCTTCAATTCCATGATCGAAAAGCAGAAAAAAGAAGCGGGAGATGCGCTGGTCTCCACGATCCTCTTCGACCACGAAACCGAAGTCCTGCATGACCGAGTGGAGATCCGGAACATCGCCCCGCTCACGGATAAGGATTATTCCGTAAGGGGCTGTACGGCCCTGCTGGACGCCATTGGCGGAGCGATCCGCCACATCGGAAACATCCACAAATACGCCCGGCCCGAGGACGTGCCGGAGCATACGCTGTTCATCATCACCACGGACGGCATGGAAAACGCCAGCCGCGTCTATTCCAGCGACGAGGTAAAAGAAATGATCGAACGGCAGAAAACGAAATACGGCTGGGAATTCCTCTTCCTGGGAGCCAATATCGACGCCGTGGAGACGGCGCGCCATTTCGGGATCGCCGAGGACCGGGCCGTGACCTACCACAGCGACAGCGTGGGAACCTTGCTCAATTACGCGGTCATGAGCGATGCCATCAGCAGCGTGCGCTCGTCCCGCCCGCTCTCCGCCGACTGGAAACGGAAAATCGA